>NZ_LR134201.1:955688-1274251 GCF_900635955.1 Cedecea lapagei | reverse complement strand
GTCGTGCTGGCCAACGGCCATCAAGTCAGCCGGTTTACACAAACGCAAAGCCTGCCGGTGTATTCCGTGGGCGGCCAGGTCAGCCATATTCCTACCACGCCGGGCTTAAGTCAGCTCCGCCAGGTGCTGTGCTACGACGGCTACCTGACGCCGGTGAATCCGCAAAACCAGCAGCATTGCATCGGCGCCAGCTATCATCGTGGCCGGGATGAAATGGCCTGGAACGAAGAAGACCAGCAGCATAATCGCCAGCGGCTGCTCGACTGTTTACCGAACGCCGAATGGGCAAAAGAAGTGGACGTGTCAGCGAACGAAGCCCGCTGCGGCGTGCGCTGCGCATCACGCGATCACCTTCCAATGGTAGGCTGTGTCCCGGATTATGAGGCCACGCTTGAGCAGTACGCCGGGCTGGCAGGAGATCGTGAAAATGCACCGCCGTCTCCGGTGTACAACAACCTTTATATGCTGGGTGCGCTGGGATCGCGAGGACTTTGCAGCGCGCCGCTGGCGTCAGAGATTCTGGCTGCACAAATGAGCGAAGAGCCGATTCCAATGGATGCCGTCACGCTCGCGGCGCTGAACCCTAACCGGCTTTGGGTGAGAAAGTTATTGAAAGGAAAAGCGGTGAAGTAATTTTCCCCTAACGGGCCTTCTGAGATGTTTTATCCCCTCTCCCTTTTAGGGAGAGGGTCGGCCTTAAAACCTCGCCTTCTCGAAAAGCGTATCCCACATCCCCAGCACCAGCGCCTGATCGCGCGGTGACAGCTCACCGGCCTGAATCGCCTTTTGCAGGCTGTCGGTCACAACGACGTGCAGCGCTTCTGGTTGATGTGCGTCGCCGTTTTCCAGTTCGGCCACGGCCAGCGTAAGGTGCCCACGCAGATAACCGCTGGCAAACAGGTCGTCGTCACTGGCGTGCTCCACCATCTCGTCAATCAACGCCAAAATACGTGACTCAAATTCCGCGATCATCATACATCCTCTTCATACAGGTGATTTTTAGTTTAGGTCTTCTGGCCAGGCAAACTGCCCGGCGTCCAGCGCAGGGGTGCCATAATATGCTCTCAGCGCGTCAATCAGACGTGCCGGGCGTTCTGGGATCCCCTCTTTCAGATAAGTCATAACCTGGGCATGGACCCGACGCTGGAAAGCAATGCGGTCGGGCTCGAAATCACCGCTCAGGTTGTCGCAGCTGACGTTAAACGGAAAGCCCGCTGCGGTGCTAAGCATCCACTCCAGCGCCTGCGGCTTCACTTCCACATCCTCGAACTTGCCCTGGGTTTCCGCATCTCGTCCATCCGGGCAATACCAGTAGCCGAAGTCCACCAGCTTGCGGCGCGCTTTGCCGGCCACGCACCAGTGAGAGATTTCATGCATTCCACTGGCGTAGTAACCGTGCGCAAAGACGATGCGGTTATACGGGACCTCATCATCGGCGGGCAGATAGATGGGTTCATCGTCGCCTTTGATCAGGCGGGTGTTAAACTCTTCCAGGAAGCAGCTGTCGAAAACATCGATCAGCTCCTGGTAGTGGTGCTTTTTGCTCATCGTTACGTTATTCATTTCAGGCTATCCCTAACCAACGCAGAATTTCCGGTCCATGGCTGTCATACAGCAGCTTCGCGCTCATCACCGCCGAGACAACGACGATCATCGGTCGAATCAGCTGCTGCCCTTTACTCAATACGAGACGTGACCCTACCCTCGCCCCTAAAAATTGGCCGGCCATCATCACGAAGCCGGTTCCCCAAATCACCTTGCCGCCGATGATAAACAGCAGCAGCCCGCCAAGGTTTGACGTGGCGTTAAGCACTTTTGCATGGGCGGTAGATTTGGCGAGGTTAAAGCCGCAAAGCGTCACAAACGCCAGCGCATAGAAAGACCCCGCGCCGGGGCCAAAGAAACCGTCATAAAAGCCTACGCAGCCACCGGCCACTAAGGCAAACGGCAGGCCGTACAGGCGACGCTGGCGATCTTCCTCGCCGAGCTTTGGCATCAGCAGAAAATAGAGCCCGATGCCGATAATCAGCAGCGGCAGGATCTGACGCAGAATATCGGACTTCACGTGCTGCACCAGCAGCGCACCGCAGGTGGAGCCGATAAAGGTCATCAGAATATTGAGTTTCTGATCGGCAAGGTTGACCACCTTACGGCGGATAAAATAGAGAGAAGCAGAAACCGATCCGCCGCAGGCCTGAAGTTTATTGGTCGCCAGCGCCTGGGCAGGAGACATACCCGCAGCCAGCAAAGCCGGCACCGTAAGCAGCCCGCCCCCGCCCGCAAGGGCATCAATAAACCCGGCCAGCAGGGCGACAAAAAAGAGCGCCACCAGCAGCAACGGGGAAACCATAAACCATTCCATCAAATTATCCGTTAAAGAACGTGCTCATCTAAAAGGGCCTGACAGGAGGCGGGCAGCGGCGGTGGCGTCGTTTTTTTCGGTGGCGTGCTGCCCGGTGCAGGCGGCGCGAACCAGCTTTGCAGCTCGGCACCACAGCCGTCTCCCGGAGGAGGCAGAGGCTGATCTTCGCACTCAAGGCTGTTAGCCGGGCAGCGCAGGCGGACGTGCATATGGGCGCGGTGGGCAAACCACGGACGCACCTTACGCAGCCAGTCGCGATCGGCTCCTGCATCTTCGCAAAGCCGCTGCTTAATGGCCGGATTCACGAAGATACGCGTCACTTCATTGTCTTTGGCCGCGAGCTTAATCAGGCTGTCGATTTCCGGCTTCCACAGCGACGACACTACGCGCTTGCCGTCCGCGGCGACCAAATCTAACGCCTGTGGCCGCAGCAATTGCGCTGACGTCCAGCGGGATTTTGGCAGCTGAAGGAAGATATCGACGTCCAGCCCGGTCTGGTGGCTGGCGTGGCCGGAACTAAAACGTCCACCTGCCGCCATGCCCATGTCGCCAATCAGCACCGTGCCAAGGCCGAGCCGATTTACCTGATTACTCAGACGCTGAATAAACATCACCAGATCGGGGTGGCCAAAGTAGCGGCGCTGATCCGGACGCATCACCTGATAGCGGGCGTCCTCAAGCGGCAACGCATGAGCGCCAACGATACAGCCGTTGGAAAACGCGCCGATAGACTGTGCGCTACCGGCAATCGGATGGTCGATTTTTTGCCACGGCGTAGCCGCCAAAACCTGAGCGCTGGCGGCCAGCGCCAGCATCCCGATCAGGAGTTTATTCATCGTCTTACCAGCGAGGCAGCGGGGAAGAAACGTCAGCGTTCTGAGCGCGCTGGCGCAGCAGGTGATCCAGCAGCACGATGGCCAGCATCGCCTCGGCGATCGGTACTGCACGGATCCCACGCACGGATCGTGACGGCCGCGGGTGATCATCTCCACCTCTTCGCCTTCGCGATTAAGGGTTTTGCCCGGCACGGTAATACTGGAGGTTGGCTTCAGGGCCATATTCGCCACAATCTGCTGGCCGCTGCTGATGCCGCCAAGAATGCCGCCCGCGTGATTGCTCTGGAAACCCTGCTTAGTGATTTCGTCGCGATTCTGGCTGCCGCGCAGGTTCACCACGCCGAAGCCCTCGCCAATTTCCACGCCTTTCACCGCGTTGATGCTCATCAGCGCATGGGCAATATCCGCGTCCAGGCGGTCAAATACCGGTTCGCCAAGGCCCGGCGGCACGTTATCAGCGACAACCGTCACCTTCGCGCCGATAGAGTCGCCCTCTTTTTTCAGGCCACGCATCAGCTCGTCCAGCGCTTCAATTTTATCAGGATCCGGGCAGAAGAACGGGTTCTGTTCAACCTGCTCCCAGTCTTTAATTTCCAGCGGAATATCGCCCATCTGCGTCAGGCAGCCGCGAATTTTAATGCCGAACTTCTGCTCAAGGTATTTCTTGGCAATCGCACCGGCAGCTACGCGCATGGCGGTTTCACGAGCGGACGAACGGCCACCGCCACGGTAGTCACGCAGGCCGTATTTTTGTTCGTAGGTATAATCCGCGTGCCCCGGACGGAACACGTCTTTGATCGCGCTGTAATCCTGGGAGCGCTGATCGGTGTTTTCAATCAGCAGGCCAATGCTCGTGCCGGTCGTCACGCCTTCAAACACGCCGGAGAGAATTTTTACCTGGTCAGGCTCGCGGCGCTGGGTGGTGTAACGCGAGGTGCCCGGGCGGCGGCGATCGAGATCGTGCTGCAGGTCGGCTTCGGTCAGCGGGATGCCCGGCGGCACGCCGTCAACAATGCAGCCCAGCGCGATGCCGTGGGATTCACCAAATGTCGTTACGCGAAAAACCTGTCCAATACTGTTACCAGCCATCACGGCTCCTTAATCACCGTTGTCGTTGTTGTGTTGTGCGCGGGAAGTACAACGAGCCAGCGGCTCGTCTACGTTCGGCAATTAATCTTTGTAGATGCTGAAGTGCTCGCGTGCATCAATCAGCTGCGCTTTAGTCAGCATAAAGACGCCGTCGCCGCCGTTGTCGAATTCCAGCCAGGTAAACGGCACCTCCGGGTACTGCTCCATCAGGTGTACCATGCTGTTTCCGACTTCACAAATCAGGATGCCGCCGTCGGCCAGATAGTCCGGCGCACAGGCCAGGATACGACGAGCCAGCTTCAGGCCATCGCTGCCGGCCGCCAGGCCCAGCTCGGGTTCGAAATGGTATTCGCCCGGCAGGTCGGCCATATCTTCTTCGTCAACATATGGCGGGTTCGTGACAATCACGTCGTACTGCACTTTAGGCAGGTCGCGGAACAGGTCAGAACGAATCGGCGTGACGTTATGGTCCATGCCGTGCTCGGAAATGTTTTGTTCGGCCACGGCGATAGCGTCAGGGGAAATATCAACGATATCCACTTCCGCATTAGGGAATTCATAGGCGCAGGCGATACCGATACAGCCGCTGCCGGTACACATATCAAGGATATGCTGCGGCTCGTGGTCGATCATCCCGGCAAAGCGGTTGTTGATCAGCTCGCCAATCGGCGAGCGCGGCACCAGCACGCGCTCATCAACGTAGAACTCATGGCCGCAGAACCAGGCTTTATTCGTCAGATAAGCAACCGGAATTCGCTCGTTGACGCGGCGAATCACACGTTCAACGATGCGGTGGCGTTCGCTTGGCGTCAGGCGCGCGGTACGCATATCTTCAGGAATATCCAGCGGCAGGTAAAGGCTAGGCAGAACCAGCTGAACGGCTTCATCCCATGGATTGTCGGTGCCGTGCCCATACCAGATGTTGGCGGCGCTAAAGCGGCTGACCGACCAGCGCAGCATGTCCTGAATGGTATGCAGCTCGTTTACTGCCTCATCGACGAAAATTTTATCCACGTGCCCTCCGCAGGCGACTCACGCTAGTTCAATAATAATCGGCTAGTTTGCCATGAAGGAGGCGACAAATCAGCATCCATCGACGCCGGGAGGCGGTGAAATTTGCGTTTTCTTTATTGCCGGCGGGGAAAGCAGGTAAACTGGCCGCAAAGCGAATGCGAGATGAGAGAAACATGAAAAAGAAATCACCGCTCAGTTCCGAAGATGAGGCGCTCTTTCGCGGCCTGATGGGCGGCACCAAAAAGCTGACTCAGGATACGATTGTTCATCGCCCGATACGCAAAAAGATCGCTGAAGTGCCGGTAAAACGCCTGCTGCAGGAGCAGGCCGACGCCAGCCACTATTTTTCTGATGAGTTCCAGCCGCGTCTGGCGACCGAAGGGCCAATGCGCTACGTGCGTGAAGGTGTGAGCCATTTTGAACTCAAGAAACTCCGCCGCGGTGATTACTCCCCGGAGCTGTTTCTTGATTTACACGGCCTGACCCAGCTTCAGGCTAAACAGGAGCTGGGCGCGCTGATCGCCGCCTGCCGCCGCGAGCATGTGTTTTGCGCCTGCGTAATGCACGGCCACGGGAAACACATTCTTAAGCAGCAAACGCCGCTATGGCTGGCGCAGCATCCGCATATCGTCGCCTTTCACCAGGCACCGAAAGAGTATGGCGGAGATGCGGCGCTGCTGGTGCTGATAGAGATTGAGGAGTGGCAGCCGCCGGAGCTTCCGTAAATTCGGCGTGAATGATTCCCCTCGCCCCTTTGGGGAGAAGGTTAGGGTGAGGGGAAAATCCCCTACGCCTAAAAACGCAAAAAGAGCCGCTTTCGCGACTCTTTTTTCATGCTCACCGCAATCAGATAGCCTTCGCTACCTTAAAATTGCAGGGGCTCATCTGCCAGTTGAAGACGCCTTTACCCGACTCCGGGTCCAGCGTGACGTTGGCGATTGCCGAAGTGGTAAACATCGGCGGGGCCTCTTCCGGGCAAAGCTCGGATACCAGGTAACCGACCAGCGGCAGATGGGAAACCACCAGCGCGGATTCAACGCCTTCGTTTGCCAGCGCCAGCAGGTAGTCACCCACCAGGCCCACATCACCGCAGGGCCGAAGCTCTGGCAGGATGTCCTCTTTTTCCGGGAGGTTCAGCGCTTCCCGCACCACGTCCAGGGTCTGTTCAGCTCGCAGGTAAGGGCTCACCAGAACACGTTCGATACTTGTTACCTGACCTGTTAACCAGGTCGCCATCATACGGGATTCATCGCACCCACATTGGGTTAAGGGACGAACCGAGTCGCTGGCAGCATCGAGTGCTGCGTCGCCGTGACGCATGATAAAAACTTGCATATTGCACCGCTTTTGTTAACCAGGAACGCCGGAACCCACACGATAAAAAAGTCGGGTTCACGGCAGCCGGGCATTGTGCCTTATCCGTACATCGAATGAAACGCTGTCTTTTACCTCAATGCTGCAAGTATAGTCAATATCTGTTTACAAAATGACCTTGCAACGTACATCTTACGGTTTTAGCTCAGCGCTTCGTCAAGCTCAGGAGCTGACGGCGTATTCAACGCAGGCCAGAAACTAAGCTTTTGTTCAGCCATCATAATCAGCCTTTCACAAGGCGTGAAACGCTCCCCGTACTGGCCCGCCAGCCGCTGTAATTTTGCCACAACGTCGGCAGCGCCCAGGCTGTCCATATACCTGAACGGTCCCCCCCAGGAATGGCGGAAAACCGATGCCAAACACACCGCCGATATCCCCATCCCGTGCGCTTCTCACCACCCCCTCATCGAGGCAACGAGCGGCTTCGTTGAGCATCATCATCACGCAGCGTTCGGCGATCTGCGCGGGGGTCTGACGTCCGTTTGGCGTCACGCCCAGCAGCTTGTAAATCGTCGTATCAGGTTGTTTCTTGCTTTTACGCCCTTTCGACGGATAAAGATAGAAACCGCGACCATTTTTTCTTCCTTTGCGATCGTCTTTAAGGATTGCATCCACGCTTTCCGGCGCGGCGAAGCGGTCGCCAAAGGCCTGCTGCAGAATCGGAATAATTTTAGTGCCGACGTCTATGCCCACTTCATCCAGCAGCTGCACGGGCCCGACCGGGAAACCAAATTTCACCAGCGCATCGTCAATACGTTCGATCGGCTCCCCTTCGGTCAGGCAGCGCAATGCTTCGTTGATATAGGGCGCAAGGATGCGGTTAACGTAGAAGCCCGCGCTGTCGCCCACCACAATCGGCGTTTTTCCCTGTTTTTTGGCTAACTGCACGGTAGTGGAAATGGTTTCCGCGCTGGTGCCTGAGTGAGGGATAACTTCAACCAGCGGCATTTTATCCACCGGGCTAAAGAAGTGCAGGCCGATAACCTGCTGCGGACGTGCGGCTTGCGCCGCTATATCGGCAATCGGCAGCGAGGAGGTGTTTGAGGCAAAAACCGTGTGCGGCGCAGCATACTGCTCTATTTCAGCCACCATTTTCTGCTTCAGGGCTAAATCTTCAAACACGGCCTCCACCACAATATCGCGCTGGCTAAAGCCGTGATAATCTTTTCCGCCCGAGATGCGGGCCAGTTCACGCTGGCGCTCGGCCGGTTTCATATGACGACGCCGAACTTTTTTATCCAGTAAATCCCAGCTGTATTTCAACGCGTGGTTGATCCCTTCGTCGTTGATATCTTTAATACGCACCGGCAGCTTACCCTTAGTGGCCGTGACGTAGGCGATACCGCCGCCCATTAGCCCACCGCCCAGCACGCCGACTGAATTCAGCTTGCGCGGTTTCGCCTCCCCGCCATACTCTTTTTTCAGCTCAGTGCTGGCAAAGAACAATCCGCGCAGCGCCGCAGACTCCGGGGACATCGCCAGTTGGCCAAACGCCTTTGCCTCCGCTTCGTAGCCACTTTTACTTCCCTTCTCCAGCCCTGTGCGAATCACGTCGATGATGCGTCCGGTTGCCGGATAGTTGCCCTGCGTTTTTTCCTCGGTCTTCTTGCTGACCAGGCTGAACAGCAGGGAGCGTCCAAGCGGCCCGGCAAGCACTCGCTCTTTTACCGGCAGCTCACGC
The DNA here is from genome assembly GCF_900635955.1 of Cedecea lapagei. Classification (GTDB taxonomy): domain Bacteria; phylum Pseudomonadota; class Gammaproteobacteria; order Enterobacterales; family Enterobacteriaceae; genus Cedecea; species Cedecea lapagei. The sequence continues at coordinate 1,265,895 of NZ_LR134201.1, read as the reverse complement.
GAAGGTTTTCGCCCTTTAAGCGCCAGCTCAACGGCGGCCTCCAGCAGGATAGATTCCGGCACCACGTCCTCCACCAGCCCCAGCTTTAAGGCCTGCCTCGGGCGCAGTTGCTTGCCGGTTAAAATCATGTCCAGCGCGTTACTGACGCCAATCAGGCGAGGCAGCCGCTGAGTACCGCCCGAGCCCGGCAGCAAGCCAAGCTGCACTTCCGGCAGGCCAAGCAGCGTTTTCGGGGAGTCGGTACAAATTCGTGAATGGCAGGCAAGCGCCATTTCCAGCCCACCGCCCAGGCAGGCGCCGTGGATGGCGGCGACAACCGGCATCGGCAGCGCGGCAATTTCCGCCATGATCTGCTGCCCCTGTCGCGCCAGCTCCTGCGCTTCCTCAGCCGTTTTACAGCCGGCAATCATGTTGATATCGGCTCCGGCAATGAAGTTATCCGGCTTGCCGGAGATAAACACCAGCCCCTGCACGCTAGGATTGTCGCGCAGCTTTTTAATAATACTGTGCACCTGAGCGCCGAACTCGGCCTTCAGGGTATTCATTTTTTCTCCTGGAACGTCGATGGTGACCACCGCAACGTTATCCAGCCGGATGTGTAATTCGAATGCGCTTTTCTGCTCCATCACTCCACCTCCAGAACCATCGCCGCACCTAGCCCGCCAGCCGCACAGGCGGTAACGAGGCCAAAACCTCCGCCGCGACGGCGCAGCTCATGCAGCGTCTGGGTAATCATCCTTGCGCCGGTGGCCGCAAACGGGTGCCCGTAGGCAATCGACCCGCCGAGCACGTTAAATTTCGCGTCATCCACTTCGCCGGTGGCGTGGGCCCGGCCAAGCACATTACGGGCGAAGTTCTCGCTGGAAAGCATTTTCAGATTAGCTAAAGTTTGTGCGGCAAAGGCTTCGTGCATATCAAACAGCGTTAAATCATTCAGAGTAATCCCGGCACGCTCAAGCGCCAGCGGAGTCGACCAGGCCGGGCCAAGCAGCATATCCTGCCAGACATCAATGGCGGTAAATGCGTAGCTGCGCAGATAGCCGAGCGGCTTGAGGCCGAGCTCTTTCGCGCGGGATTCGGTCATCAGGATAACCGCCGCCGCGCCGTCCGTCAGCGGCGTACTGTTGGCGGCCGTCACGGTCCCGTGTTTGCGGTCAAATGCCGGGCGCAGCTTCGCATAATCAGCCAGGCTGGAGCCTCTACGCACGTTGTTGTCTTCGGCAAACGGCTGGCGGTAAGGCGGAATAAAGGCCGTCATCACTTCGTCGGCCAGCTTCCCTTCCTGCCAGGCCTGGGCGGCACGTTCATGGGAGCGATGGGCCAGCGCATCCTGCTGCTCGCGGGTGATACCGTGGCTTTTCGCCATCTGCTCGGCGGTATCGCCCATCCGCAGGCCGGTGGAATATTCGGCCACCGCAGGAGGAACCGGCAATAAATCACGAGGACGTAATCTGGAAAACAGTTTCAGGCGCTGCCCTAGCGTGCGCGCTTTATTCGCATCCACCAGCGTGCGCCCGAGCTTTTTACTTACGCCAATAGGCAAAACGGAAGAGGAGTCTGCGCCCCCGGCAATCCCAGCCCGAATAGTCCCGGCCATCAGGCTTTCGGCCACGTTGGCCACGGCCTGGAAACTGGTGGCGCAGGCGCGGCTGACGCTGTAGGCGTCGGTATGCACGCTCATCCCGGTACCTAACACGATCTCACGGGCGATATTTGGGGCTTCCGGCATCTGTACGACCTGACCAAAAACCAGCTGTTCGATAGCTTCCGGCGGCACTTCGCTGCGGGCCATCAGCTCGCTCACCACCATATTGCCGAGATCGACGGCGGGAATACCATGGAAAGCCGTGGCCTGGCGGGCAAACGGCGTACGTAAACCACTGACAATGGCAATACGATCGCCCTGGCGGGTAATCAACGGCAGTGCCTGACTCATAACGCTCCCCTGCTAAAAAAAGTGAATACAGACAAAAAGTGGTCTGACCTGATCACAGTCTTAACTAAAAATTCACATCCAGCCAACCAGCGGGCGAGAAAAATGGGAGAAGCGACACGAATTATTACATAACGGAATGGAACACCCCGCGCAAAGCAGGGTGTTGAGGCAGGAGCGTTAACGCAGGCCGAGCTGGAAGATCATGGTTTCAGCCTGGCAGCTAAACACAAAGTCGATATCCAGCTGCACGCCACCGGCCACTTCGGTGTAGCGCGGCGTTATCTGGCAAGGTTCAGATTCCACTTCACGGGCTTTGGCCGTTAAGGCTGCCAGAACGTCATCAGCCTGGGCTTTATCAGCAAATACGCGGCTGTAGGAGGCAGTGCAGTCCGTGTTGTCGATAATGGAACCGACATCAATGCAGCAGCAAACCGGGGTTTCATCGGCGGTATTTTTATTCATCACGCTTTCCTCTGTAATGCGGCTTAAAAGGGAGAAAGATTCAAATAATTGCGGATATTTTACGCCTGGCGTTGCATCTGCTCCAGTTGATAATCCTCACAAAACCGACAAGTGACGGAAATCACACTTAAAAATGATCTAAAACAAATAATATCCCCGCTTCGTCGGGAAGTTCCCCCCGGTTTTGCCAACCAGATCCCGTTTTTAGGATCAAACTTGAAAAACTTTAGAAACAAACTTGCAACATCATTGCTGGTCAGACCTATACTCTCGCCACTGGTCTGATTTCTCTGTACCCGATCAGTCCCTACTATTCGCGCTCCTGTTACGGTATGTAACATTGTTTGCATAAAAATAAATCAATGAGGTTTTGGTCATGAGCCAGAAAAACCTGTTTGCAAAGTCAGCCCTCGCGGTTGCAGTGGCAATAGTCTCTTCCCAGGCGTCTGCCGCCGGCTTTCAATTAAACGAGTTCTCTTCCTCTGGCCTTGGCCGAGCGTATTCGGGGGAAGGTGCAGTCGCGGATAATGCGGGTTCAGCAAGCCGCAACCCCGCCACCATCATGATGTTTGATCGCCCTTCTTTCTCCGCCGGTGCCATCTTCGTTGATCCGGATGTTGATATCTCCGGAAGATCGCCGTCAGGCAGAAGCCTTGACGCGAAGAACATCGCGCCAACCGCATGGGTGCCTAACATGCACTTTGTGGCGCCGATTAACGACCAGTTTGGCTGGGGTGCGTCCGTCACCTCTAACTACGGCCTGGCCACCGAATATAACGACAGCTATACCGCGGGCTCTATGGGCGGGACGACCGACCTGACCACCCTGAACCTGAACCTGAGCGGAGCCTACCGCCTGAACAGCAACTGGAGCTTCGGTCTGGGCTTTGATGCTGTCTACGCTAAAGCGAAAATTGAGCGCTACGCGGGCGATTTGCCGCAGCTGATTGCCGGTAACCCGGCTTCTCCGCTGACCCCGGCACAGCGTCGGGCCATCGGCACGTTACCTGCTAATACCCAGATTGCCCACCTCAAAGGGGACAAATGGGGCTTTGGCTGGAACGCCGGTATTCTTTATGAGATCGACAATGATAACCGCTACGGCTTTACCTACCGTTCAGAGGTGAAAGTTGACTTTGACGGCGACTATAAGAGCAGCCTGCCTGCGGCATTTAACCCGCTGCTATCTAACTTTGGCCTGCCTTCAGGTACCAACGGTCAAACCGTACCGGGTTCTCTGAGCCTGCACCTGCCAGAAATGTGGGAGCTGTCCGGCTACAACAAAGTGGCGCCTAAGTGGGCCGTTCACTATAGCCTGACCTACACCAGCTGGAGCCAGTTCCAGGAGCTGAAAGCGACCGGCAGCAACGGCCAGACGCTGTTCTATAAAGATGAAGGCTTTAAAGATGCGTACCGCATCGCGCTGGGTACCACCTACTATATGGACGACAACTGGACCTTCCGTACCGGTATCGCGTTCGATGATAGCCCGGTTCCGGCTGACAAGCGCTCCATCTCCATTCCGGATCAGGACCGCCTGTGGCTGAGCGCCGGTACCACCTATGCGTTTAACAAAGACGCTTCTGTGGACGTAGGCGTTTCCTACATGCACGGCCAGAAAGTGACCATCGAAGAAGGCCCATACACCTTCAAATCCGAAGGTAAAGCCTGGCTGTACGGCGCGAACTTCAACTACGCGTTCTAAGTTACTGCCTCAAAAAGTAAACCGCCTTCATCACGAAGGCGGTTTTTTTATATCTGTTCGCTCAACTTCTCTTCAAACCGCAACAACCTTCCCGCATTGCCCAGTACCAGCAGCGTGCTAAGGTTATGCAGCAGCGCGGCAACCACCGCGCCAGAAGCGCCTAGCCAGCCAAACGCCGCCATCGCGACAATCGCCAGCGTCCAGCCCAGCCCGATAAACACGTTGACCTGAAGCGTCCTTCGGCAGCGGCGGCTTAAACGCACGCAGGTGCCCAGCCGACGAAGATCGCTGCCAATCAGCACAATATCTGCCGAGGACATGGCAATATCAGAGCCTCCGGCCCCCCATCGCCACGCCCACCACGCCCGCCTTCAGCGCCAGGGAGTCGTTAATACCGTCGCCGATAACCATTGGCCGATAGCCGCTGTCGATCTGCCGTTTGACCTGCTCCAGCTTATCCGCCGGAAGCGCACCGGCAACCACGTCCGCGATCCCCACCTGATGCGCAATGCGGTCGGCAACTGCCTGACGATCGCCGGTCAGCAAAAGCTGACGGCCCAGCCCAAGCTCGCGCAGCTCGGCCATCGCCGCTGCCGCTTCACCACGCAGGCTATCCGCCAGCAGCAGCCAGCCAAGAAAATCGCCCTCCAGCGCCAGCCCGACAATCGGGCCATCATGCTCGGGGGCTTCCGGTAAGTTCGCAAGCTTCGTGGCCAACAGCTCACGCCTGCCAAGAACCGCTTCACCCTGGGGCGTAAAAGCCGAAATACCTAATCCCTGGTGCTCACGCACGTTTTCGAGCGGAAGCCAGGCTTCACGTGAAACGATCTCGCTTACGGCACGGCTGACCGGGTGATTACTCGTAGCGCCGAGGCTCGCCGCCAGGGTTTTCAGCAAACCAGGATCGACATCACCATAAGGCTCCACAGCCTGAAGGTGCAGCCTGCCATGCGTCAGCGTGCCGGTCTTATCGACCACCACAGCGTTGATCTCCGCCAGCTCCTCAAGAAAAGCCGCGCCGCGAATTAAAATGCCGTGGCGTGCGGCCACCGTCAGCCCGGCAATAGATGAAGCAGGCGCGGAAAGCACCAGCGCACAAGGACAGGCGGCCACCAGAACCGCCAGCATTGCCTGAGCATCCTGCGTAAGGAACCAGGTGCTGGCGGCAATCATCAAGACCAGCAGCAAATAGCGCGCGGCGTGGCGCTCAAGCAGCCGGGTTATCGGCGGGCTTGCCTGCTCGGCGCTTTGCATCAGGGCGATCACGCGCCCCAGCGTCGACGTTTCCCCGGTACGCGTTACCCGGATGCGCAGCAGGCCATCAAGGTTTATCGCCCCGCCAAATACCTCCGCGCCGGGCTCAACTTCCTGCGGTACCGACTCGCCGGTTATCGGCGCCGTATCCAGGCTTGCCTTGCCCTCCAGAACCAGACCGTCGGCGGGGATGTGGTCTCCGGCACGTACTTCAACCACATCGCCAGGTTCGAGATCGTGGTTGTCGATATCCTGCAGCTGCCCGTCAGCGCCAACTCGTCTTGCCCGGCTGCGCGTAAGCTTGCTCAGCGCTTCGATGGCCTCCTGAGAACCAATCACGCTGCGCTCTTCAAGAATATGCCCGACAATCATGATCAGCGGCAGCAGCGCTGCAGTAAGCAGATCGCCCGTTGCCCACGCGCCCAGCAAAGCGAGCGCAATGAGCTGGTCGGTCAGCCCGTGCAGGCTCGGGTAACGCAGGCTATGTAATGTATGCCGCAGCACCGGCACCGCCACGACGACGGACGCCGCGCCCAGCAGCAAATCACCGACGGCAACCTGCTGAGGAGCTAGCCAGCGCCAGAGCAGGCCGAGAATAAGCGCGCCGCTGGCAATCAGCGCCAGCATCAGCTGGCGAGTGATATGTTTCTGTTCCTGACGGGTCAGCGCCCCGCCGGCCTGGACTGAAGAAGTCATGGTTTAGCCGCCTCTTTTTGCGCAACGCCCTGCAGGATCAGATGAGCATCATCCTGCGGCGACACGGTTATCACCGAACCTGCGCGGGAGAGGATCTCAGCGATCCGCTGGCGATAGATACGGCCCAGCAAATCTGGATCGTCATGGTTGCTGGCAAGGCGAGCGATCGTCGCGGTATCCGATTGCGCTTTTGCCACGCTTTCCTGAGCTTTTGCCTGCGCGGTCTGCAGCAGCTGGTCAGCCTGCTGCACCGCCTTCTGGCGAGTTAACGAAGCGTCACTTTGAGCGGTCGCCACCGCTTTAGAAGCCTGCTGGCTGGCGGTTAAGACCGCGTTAAACGCCGTCACAGTTGCCACCGGTAACGCAGACTGAACGGTCACCCGCTCAAGAGTAATACCCGCGTCACTCCCTGCCTGCTGAAGCCGCAGCAGATTTTGTTCGATATTACGCTGCACGTCGCTGCGCAGCTGTTCCCGCTGCTGGGCAACGTTCATGTCGTTTCCGGGCATCTCCGGGCGGGCAACCAGGATGGTATCGAGATCCCGTGAAGCACATACCGCCACCGCCGCACGCTCCGCGAGCCTGTCCAGCAGCGGCAGCACATGCTTGCCCTGCAAAACATAGGCGGTCGGAGTTCTGACACGATAGAACACGCTAATATCCAGCTGCACCACGCCCGCATCGCCGGTCAGCAGGAAACCGGACCCCGAAACGGCATCATTCCCGGGGCCGCCATTGATATCGAGACTTTGTGCTGCGGATGAACGTAAAAGCGCTGTAACACGGTGCTCAATCACCCGGTCAGGCCCCGGCACCATCACCACGTCATTCACCGGCGAGGGCCAGGCGAGCAGCAGTCCCGGCTCGGCAACGCGCTGCTGTGCGCCAAAGCGCAGCACTACCGCCCTGCTACCCGCCGGTATCTGACGGACGTTCGAAAGCAGCCAGGCTCCGGCGGCAAACAGCGTCAGCACAAAGATGGCGATAAACGCCAGCCGTATCGACTGCGTCCACGGCCCGCCAGGCTCAAGTTTTTGCCGTTCGGTCATGGTTTTTTATCCGTTGCTTTATCCATCTGCGGGCCATCCACCAGCAGGCTGAACGGTTTTGCATCGGTACGCAGCACCAGCCGGGTTTGCGCATTGACCATGCCGCTCAGGGCATCAATCTGGCGCAGCAGGCTATAAAGCTGTGGCGCGCTGGCATAGGCTTTGCCGTAAATTGAAGCCGTTTGCACCTGAGCCTGAGCCTCAATATCCGCCGCTTTCACCGAAGCCTGAGCCTCGGTAATACGGGCATCACGATCGGCCGCAGAGCGAATCTCTGCTGCCGCGCGTTTGCCTTCCGCCGTACGCTCAATCGCGATGGTTTCGCGCTCGGCACGCATGCGATCGACGGTGGCATTGAGCGTAACGGCAGGCAACGTCAGGCGCTCGGTCCCCATCTGCACCAGCCTGATGCCGTAACTTTGCAGCAGCGGCTGGCTAATTTGCTGCTGAAGATGGGATTCAAACTGCGCCAGCTGCACCTGTTTACCGTCGGTATTCACCAGCTGTGAAAGCGTGAAGCCGCTGGCGGTCGTCTCCAGCGCGGACCCTAAATAAGTACGAATCTGCCGTGCGGCTTCATCCGGCTGGTTCTGCACGGCCCGCATAAAGCGCTGAACGTGCTCGGGCGTGTTGTCCACTTCCCACACGGCGTAGGACTGAACGATGATCCGCAGGCCATCCCGGGTTCCCACATCCTGCAGCCCGCTTGATGTGGTGCGCAGACGTAAATCCACCACCGTTGCGGTTTCAAAAGGCGCGGGGATTCGCCAGGCGAGCCCGGGCTCCAGCAGCACGCGAACGGGTTTACCAAAGCGGGTTATCACTAACGCTTCGCCAGAGCGGACCTGCACCAGGCTTGCGGCAGCCAGCAAAATCAGCACCAGCACGGCGGCAGCGGTAATACGCTTCCAGATCCCTTTTTTGCTGCCCTCCGGGGCAGAAGAGCGATCGTGGCCGCAGCCATGACCATGATGATGGTGATGATGTCCATGAGAGTGCGAGTGGCTCACCGGGAAGGCTCCTGTGCGGGTTTAGCTGGCGCGTCACGCCGCGCTGCATCGGTAGAAGTGGGGAAATCACGCAGATCGAGCGTCGGCGGCGAACCGGCTCCGATCCGCTGGTCGATAATCAGAACAGGACGTCCGCTGAGCGCCAGCTGCAGTTGCCTGAACCAAAGCTCATCGATAAACACCTGCCCTGCCTGCTGCCAGGCATTTTTCTGTGCGGCAAAGCGGGTCGCCGTCGCCTGAGCTTCACTTAACGCTTCGGTGGCATTGATTTGCGCCGTGTCCTGGCGCACCGCCGCGTTAGTTGCGGCAAGCGCCGCTTTTTCCGCAGCGCTTCCCCGTTCACGAAGGATCAGCGACTGAGCAGCAATTTGCGCTGCCTGCACGCCGTGAAAGGCATCGGCTGCGCCGGCCGGAGGATGGATCGCCTCAACGACGGTTGAGAGAATTTCCACGCCGCTGTTCAGGCTATCCAGCTGCTGCTGAACAGCACGGTTAATTTGTTGGGCTAAATCATTTCGCCGCTCGCTGAGCACATCGTCCAGCGTGAGAGAGGAAAACTGATGCACCAGCACCTGGTTTGCGGTGCTGCGCACCAGCTCCTGAAGATTTACCGCCCGGTAAGTCGCTGCCAGCGCAGCTTTGTCGCTCAGGCCGATGCGCCACATAAAACGCACGTCGCTGTTAACGATTTGCAGGCTTTGCCGATCCCCGCTCTGGCTGGCGATGATTTGCGCTTTGTCGAAATTATGGGTGGCATCCCACAGGCGATCGGCGCTGGCAGGCGCTGGCCCTTCGGCGTCAGCTCGTTTTACCGACGGCTGGTTCGCAGGATCTTCCCCGGCGGCCAGCTCATGTACCTGACCGTTTTCCGTCAGCCAAACCCGGCCAAACGGCCACGGCATTCCGATATGCAGGCCCGGCTCAAGCACCGCCACCGAACGGCCAAAACGCTCGTAGACGCCGCGCTCGGTGGCCGAGATTTGCTGTAGCCCGGTCAGCAACCATCCGCAAATCAGCATGATGGCCACCATCGGAATAAACGCACGTTTTAAAACGGTGAAGGCCCAGACCTGGCGAAGATCGATACCAAAGCGCTGGTGAAGCTCCTGCTGTAAAAAGCCGAGCGGCCGCGGCGGCCAGGTGAGCTGTGCCGCAAGCTGGCTTTTGGGGATCAAAACGGGCTCTGCCGAGCCGTCACCCGGTGGCGAAAACAGTGAAAACAGCCCACGCAGCATAAACTCTGCCGCCACCAGCAGCAGCAGCAAAGCCGGCAAATTCATTACCAGCGGGCTGTTGAGCTGCGGCCAAATCAGGCCAGGCAGCGTCAGCAGCTGCACCGCCATCACCAGCCGCAGCACCGGCGCAATCAGCCCGGCTTCGGGAGACGCCTCCTCAGGCACCGTGCTGAGGTGGCGCTCGGCCACCAGCAGAGCAAAAAGTGCGGCTATCAGGATGGCAACGGCTATCCAGCGATTATTGTTGTCCGTCAGTGAAACATAGCTGCCGTTCCAGCCGGACAAAACGATATAAAACGCCAGCGCGGCTAGCGCACCTGACCAGATCCCCTCGGCCTTAAAAAAGGCTTCAATGCGAGCAAAGCCTGCCGGCACCAGGCTGGCAAACCAGCGGGCAAGGTAGCCCGCTTCCGCCGGCTCCGGCAGAACCACAGATGCCGCCGGCGCGGAAAATTTATGGCTGCGCCACTGGCAAATACGCTGGGCTGCATGCAGGGAAATCACCAGCAAGAGCAAAGCCGCGGCGTTATTACACAGCAGGGAGACCCAGCGGGAAGCAGGTTCGAGAATGCTGACGGTCAGCGCCAGCAGGAGCATCAAAAAGAGCGCAAAGGTGAAGGCAAACACCGTTCGCGCAGCGAGTCGGGCCTGCGCGGCAGCCAGCGCATAGCGAGCGGGCAGCGCCGGAGTCGGCGTTACAGCTTCGGGTAACCGGGTAGGTGGCATGATGTTTCAAAAGTGAGGTGCGCAAGGTTTGCGCAGCATTTTACGATTGTTATCTTATAACATATCAACACATAATGCTGGCAGGTAAAGATGTGTCATTTTATGTCAGTCAGATGACAACAAAAAAAGCGAACATCTCTGTTCGCTTTTTAGCCGAGGGCGATAGCGATTACTGAGAGTCGATATCTTTCAGATCATCCTGAATCGCCGCGGCGTTCGGGTTCGCCTCCGGCTTCAGCTGGCCGCCGTTTGCCAGGAAGTCCTGACGCTGGAAGTAAGCCTCACGTACCGTGACATACGGATCGGCGGACTGGCGCAGCAGGCCGTCGGAATCCAGCAGTTGGGCACGGGTTTCAACGCCTTCCACGGCCCATTTACCGATGGACATCGGCCAGGTCAGCCAGGAGAGCACCGGATAGAGCGTATCGGCATAATCGCCGCCGTCTTCACGCAGCGTGAAGCTGCCGTAGCCAGGCAACATGACGTAAGGGCCGTAGCCTACGCCATAATGACCGAGCGTGCTGCCGAAGCGGTGAGGTTCTACGCGCTGCAGTTTAGGGTTTGCCATACCAGCTACGTCGATAAAGCCGCCCATCCCCAGCAGGGTGTTCAGGAAGAAGCGAGTAAAGTGCACCATGCCCTGGTACGGATCACCCTGCACGAAGTAGTTCAACATGGTCGCTGGCTCTTCGAGGTTGCTGGTGAAGTTGCTCAGACCATTACGCGCCGGCACCGGCACATAGTCACGCCAGGCTACAGCCACCGGACGCAAAACATAGGGGTCCAGCACGTTGTAGTTGAAGTTGAACATTGAACGGTTGAACCCTTCCAGCGGATCTGAGCGTCCCTGTGGCTCCTGGCTGCCGGAACTGGCACATCCCACTAATACCGTTGTTGCCAGGGCAAGCCCGGTCAGGCGGAAATTCATTAGCGTCTCCCTCTTATTGTTTATTTGCGCTTTCAGTGGTGCCCGGTTCAATTTGGGCCCTCGCCTGATCGATGCTGCGCTCAATGACGGCGCGGCGCTGGTCGTTAGCCGGTAAAACTTTAAGCATGATTTCCCACGCGCCAATCGCCTCACGGTAGTTTTGCCGCTCGAAGGCATTGAACGCCAGCAGGCTGAGCACGCGAATATTCGTGTGGTCATCTTTTAGCATTTCGCGAAGCAGGAGACCACCCAGCTGGTTATCCTGCGCGTCGGCGGAGCGGGTCAATACTTCAGCATAGCCCAGCTTTGCCTCGGCGTTTGCAGGCGCAAGTTTCCAGGCATGAGCAAAAGCTTGTGTGGCCGTTGTGGCGTTATTTAGCACCATGCCGATGCGTCCGAGCATCATCCAGCCTTCAAGGTTATCAGGCTGTTGCTGCAATCGCGTGCGTAATCCTAACCCAAGACGCGCCATCTCTTCCATAGTCAGAGGCGCGGCCTGAGGATCAAGAACACGTTTTAACAATGCTGGAGTCTCTGCGGTCGCCTGCCGCCACGCCTGCACCTGGCCAAGCCCAGAGGTTTTCAGAAAACTGCCTACGCTAACCGCCACCAGCAGCAGCGCTCCCGGCAAAAAGACCCACAGCGACAGTTTTTCCACCGGGGCGACATCTGACTGAGGCTCGTCCTGCGCCAACGAAATTTTTTGCCGCCTGCGGCTGCGCATCACAATGACGCCGGCACCGCCGACAATAAACAGCACCGGAAGCGCCCAGAGGATCACCGTCGCGGGCGTCAACGGCGGCTCATAGGTTACGAAATGTCCGTAACGCTCCACCATATAATCCACGATCTGCTGCTTGCTTTTGCCCTGCTGCATCAGCTCATAAACCTTGAGCTTCATGTCCGAAGCGATCATCGAGTTAGAGTCGGCGATGCTGTTGTTCTGGCACTTAGGGCAGCGTAGCGCTTCGGTAAGCTGGCGAAATTGCTGCTCCTGCGCCTCGTCCTTAAAGGTATAGGTATCGATGGTCGCCGCCGCATGGAAGCTAAACAGCATGCCGATAAGTAAGAAAACTGCGCGCATCATGACCCCGCCTGCTGACTGTATTTATCCCACAGCGGCTTCAGCTCTTGCTGCCAGACGCGATCGTTAAGATCGCCCGCATGGCGATAGCGAATGATTCCCTGGCCGTCGATCAGGAAGGTTTCCGGCGCGCCGTACACGCCGAGATCCAGCCCCAGCATGCCGTTACCGTCAAACAGGCTTAACATATACGGATTTCCGAGGTCACGTAGCCAGTTAATCGCTTTGTGGCGATCGTCTTTATAGTTCATGCCCACCACGCGAACGCCCTGAGCGGCCAGTCCGTTCAGAAACTTATGCTCGGCGCGGCAGGTTGGGCACCAGGTCGCCCAGACGTTAAGCAGCAGCGGCCTGCCGTCTGCAAGCACTTCACGCCCCCACTCTTTGCCCGGCTCGTCGAGGGATTCCAGACGAAACACCGGCACCGGTTTCCCTATCAGCGCCGACTCAAGGTCCGTGGGCGCTTCGCCCTGTGCGTTACGCGTCAGCTGCCAGAGCAGCAGCGAGGCAAGCACCAGAAACAGCGCCAGCGGAATAAACAGATAACGGCGCTTCATGCTGTGGCCTCCGGCTTAAATTTACGGCTGCGGTAACGCGGGTCGCACAGGCAGCAGAGCCCGCCGAGCGCCATCAGCAGCCCGCCCGCCCAAATCCAGCGCACAAACGGTTTGTAATAGAGACGGACCGCCCAGCTGCCGTCGTCCAGCTCCTCGCCCAGCGCGGCATAAAGGTCGCGGGTGAAACCGCCATCGATGGCCGCCTCGGTCATCATCGCCCGGCTGCTGTTATAGAAACGTTTTTCTGCCTGCAGCGTGGCTTCCGGCTTACCGTTACGGCTGACGTCAATAACGCCCACGCCGCCGCGATAGTTAGGGCCAGTGATGTCCCGCACTTCCCTGAACACAAAGTGATACTGATGAATATCAATGCTGTCGCCGGACTTCATGCGCACGTCGCGCTCGATGCTGTAGCTCTGGCTAAAAGCGATGCCCACTACCGTCACCGCCAGGCCAAGATGCGCGGAGACCATGCCCCAGTGGCTGGCAGGAATTTTGCGTAACCCATCCCAGAAACCATGGCGATGCATGGCACGCTGATACACCTCCATCAGCGCCAGCACAAAGACCCAGATAGCCATCAGCAGGCCGACCACCGTCATCGCTTCAACTCGATCCTGCATCAGCCACGGCAGCAGCAGCGACAGAACCAGCGTCACGGCCACAGCCACCAGCAGGTGCTTGCGCAGCTTGCCAGGCTCGTCGCGGCGCCAGCGAACCAGCGGCCCTATGCCGAGCAGCAGCGCAAACGGCACCATCAGCGCGGTAAACATCGTATTAAAGAACGGCTCGCCGATGGAGATGCTGCCGAGGCCAAGCTGCTTATGCACCAGCGGCAGCAGCGTGCCCAGCAGAACCACCAGCATAGCGGCGATCAGCAGTACGTTATTGCCGAGCAGGAAGGACTCTCTGGACCAAAGATCGTTGCTTACGCGGGAGCGCACTTTGCTGCCTTTAACCGCATACAGCAGCAGCGAGCCGCCGATAACAATCACCAGGAAAGCAAGGATGAACATACCGCGCGCCGGGTCGGAAGCGAATGAATGCACCGACACCAGCACGCCGGAGCGCACAAGGAACGTGCCCAGCAGGCAAAGCGAGAAGGCGCTAATCGCCAGCAGCACCGTCCAGGCCTTGAAGCTGCCGCGCTTTTCAGTAACCGAAAGCGAGTGGATCAGCGCCGTGCCGGCCAGCCACGGCATAAACGAGGCGTTCTCCACCGGGTCCCAGAACCACCAGCCGCCCCAGCCCAGTTCGTAATACGCCCACGCTGAGCCGAGCACGATACCGACGGTTAAAAAAGCCCATGCCGCCAGCGTCCACGGGCGAGTCCACCGCGCCCAGGCGCTGTCCAGCCTGCCGCCCAGCAGGGCCGCAATCGAGAAAGCGAACGCCACGGAAAAGCCAACATAGCCCATATAGAGCAGCGGCGGATGCAGAATCAGGCCGATGTCCTGCAGCAGAGGGTTCAGGTCTCGCCCTTCCAGCGGATAGTCCGGCAGCGTGCGGATAAAGGGATTTGAGGTGAAAATAATAAACAGCAGGAAACCGAAGTTAATCATCCCCATCACCGCCAGCACGCGGGCATGATCTTCTTTTGGCATGCTCCTCCCGGTAAGAGAAACGGCAAACGTCCAGCCGCTCATCATCAGCACCCACAGCATCAGCGACCCTTCATGCGCCCCCCAGGTCGCCGCCACGCGATACCAGACCGGCAGCTCGGTATTAGAGTTATTGGCGACGTAAAGCACGCTGAAATCGTTCGCTACAAAAGCGTTCACCAGGATCAGGAACGACGCGCAAAGGGTAATGAACAGCGCCCAGCTAAACGGTCGCGCGGAGGCCATCAGCCGCCTGTCGCCACGCGCCACGCCCCAGAGCGGGTAAATGCTTAGCAGCAAGGACCAGCCGAGCGCCAGACTTAGTAGAAAACCACCGATTTCCGGCATCATGAGGCGTTATCCTTATAAACTTCCGGAGCCTGCCGGTGGTTCTGCTCCATCGCCGCTTTCACTTCCGGCGGCGTGTAGTTTTCGTCGTGCTTCGCCAGCACCTCTTTGGCGTGGATAAGCGTTGCGCCCTCCATCACGCCCTGGGCCACCACGCCCTGCCCCTCGCGGAACAGATCCGGCAGAATGCCCTCATAGGTCACGTCCACCACGCCCCGTGCGTCATACAGCTTAAAGCTTACCTTCAGGCTTTGGCTGTCGCGCTTCACGCTGCCCGGCATCACCATGCCGCCGATCCGCAGGCGCTGGCCGACCTCCGGCATCAGATGGCTTTCGCCCTTGCCGTAGAGCACTTCACCGGGGGTATAAAACAGATCGATATTGCTGCGCAGCGCATAGAGCACCAGGGTGATGGTCAGCCCAAGCCCCGCCAGCACCGCCACGGCCAGATAAAGCCGGTTTTTACGACGCGGATTCACTTAAATTTCCTCCTGACGCTGGCGAGCGACGCGAATACGCTGCTCTCTGGCCTGCTGGCGAGCCACCGCCCGCAGAATCGCGCGATGCTGGTAGCATGTATGAAAAATCAGCCCAAGCAGCGGCAGCAGCGTAAAGGCCACCGCCAGCCAGACGTAAAAGGCGTAGCCGCCCATGGCGAAGAAGTCGCTCCAGTGAGTGAACGCCCACCTCATGATTTTGCTCCTTTGCCGTTGGCAAGCGCTGACACCCACGGACGGCGGCTTTCCTGCAACAGCAGCAGGTTGCGCAGACGCATCAGTGTCAGGGTGATAAACAGCGCAAGGAAACCGAAAATGGTCCAGCGCAGCGGGGTACGCATCGAAGGGTCGATGGACTGCTGCATATTGGTGGAGCCCTGATGCAACGTGTTCCACCACTCCACGGAGAAATGAATAATTGGCAGATTCACCACCCCGACCAGCACCAGAATCCCGGCGGCGCGCCCGGCAAGGCGGCGATCGTCAAAGGCGCTGTACAGGGCAATCGCACCTATGTAGAGGAACAGCAGCACCAGCTCGGAGGTCAGCCTCGCGTCCCAAATCCACCAGGTGCCCCACATCGGCTTGCCCCACGCAGAGCCGGTGACCAGCGCAATAAAGGTAAACGCCGCGCCGACGGGCGCCATCGCCATCACCGCCAGATCGGCGGTTTTTATCTGCCACACCAGGCCTATAAAAGCGGCTATCGCCATGCTGGCGTAAATGCCCATCGACCACATGGCCGCCGGAACATGCAGGTACATAATCCGGTAGCTTTGCCCCTGCTGGTAGTCCGCCGGGGCAATGCCAAAGCCCCAGACGCAGCCAACCACCAGCAGAACCGCGCTGAGAATAGCCAGCCAGGGCAGTAAACGGCCACAGAAGTGGTAAAGCCGCTCCGGTTTAGCAAGCTGATGCAATGTTTTCCACATAGGTTTTGCTCACACACAAAAAATAAAGTTACGCAACGCTTACCCGCAGCGCCGCAGCCGTAGCGAACGGGCTTAACGTCGCGCTGCCGGCAAGCAGCGCACCAAGGATTGCCATATAGCCCTCCACCGGCAGATGCATCGAGGCGGCATCCATCGCGGCGGTAGCAAAAATTAATAGCGGGATGGTTAACGGCAGCACCAGCAGGCTGAGCAACACCCCGCCACGCTTCAGCCCAACCGTAAGCCCCACGCCGGGCGCGCCGAGGAAGCTTAGCGTCGGCGTTCCCAGCAATAATGTGGCGGCCATCACCTGCCAGCCATAAAAATCCAGCCCAAGCAGCAAGGCCGCCAGCGGCGAAAGCAGTAACAGCGGCAGCCCGGTGACCACCCAGTGAGCGGTCACTTTCGCCAGCACCACCAGCGGCAAAGGCACCGGCAGCAGCATAAGCTGTTCCAGCGAGCCATCCTGAAAGTCGTCCCGAAACAGCCTGTCCATGGCCATCAGCGAAGCCAGCAGGGCGGCAACCCAGATAATCCCCGGCGCAATTCGCGCGAGCAGCAGCGGCTCAGGGCCGATCCCCAGCGGAAACAGGGTAATGACAATCAGGAAGAACCACAGCGGGTTAGCAATTTCCGCCCCGCGACGAAATACCACCTGCAGCTCGCGCCAGAAAATGCGCCCGATCATGAGTGAGATTCCTGCAAATGAATCTGGCGTACAGAACAGCTAAGCGGCTGATGGCTGGTGAGGATAACCGTCCCGCCCGCATCGGCATGCTGCTGCAGACGCAGGGTCAGACGCTCAATACCGGCGGTATCCAGCGCGGTAAACGGCTCGTCAAGGAGCCACAATTTTGCCGAAGAGAGCCACAGGCGAGCGAGCGCGGCACGGCGCTGCTGCCCGGCGGAAAGCTGGTTGACGGGTAAATCTTCAAAGCCGAGCAGCCCGGTTTGCTCGAGCGCAGCCCACCGCTGCTGCTCGGCTGCGTCGGCATGAAAAAAGGTGAGATTTTCAAAAGAAGTGAGAACGGCTTTAATGCCCGGCTGATGGCCAATCCACAGCAGGTCGCCGTGAAAATTATCGCGCTGACGGCGCAGGGGCTGGTTATGCCAGAAGACCTCGCCCTCATCGGGCTGTGACAGCCCGGCCAGGATACGCAGCAGCGTGGTTTTACCCGCGCCGTTTTTACCCGCCACCTGCACCATCTCCCCTGGCTCAACGCTAAACGACAGGGCGTTGAACAGCGTGCGTTCATCACGCTGGCAGGTCAGTTGTCGGGCTTCTAGCATCAGGAGGCGCTCCTTGTCTCGGGTGACGCTAATCATATCATATCGCCTCGTTTTCTTCAGGCTGCCCCGGCAAGTTGAACTACCCCATCAGAGTTAATCCGCTTACTCAGATCAAAGCAGCAACGATTATTCCCATTTGGCTAAACGGTGGGTTAAAAACCGCTACGCTTAAGTGAACGCTTTCTGATCTGGAACTGCCCAATGGACAAATTTGAGAACAACACCGAAGAGCTGGAAGTGGACAGCGAGGAAAAATCGAGCGGCAAAAAAATCGAAGTCGATGAAGAGCATCTGCCCTCCGGCGCGATGGCGATTCACGAGCACATTCGCCAGGACGGACAAAAAGAGCTGGAGCGAGACGGCATGGCGCTGTTCTGGTCAGCCGTGGCTGCGGGCCTGTCGATGGGGGCTTCGCTGCTGGCAAAGGGCGTCTTTCACGTTAACCTGGTCGGCATGCCCGGCAGCTTTCTTCTGGAAAACCTCGGCTACACCTTCGGTTTTATCATCGTCATCATGGCTCGCCAGCAGCTGTTCACCGAAAACACCGTCACCGCCGTACTGCCGGTAATGCAGCACCCCACCACGAGCAACTTTTGGCTATTGATGAGGCTGTGGGGCATTGTGCTGCTAGGCAATATCGTCGGCACCGCGCTGGTGGCGCTGGCCTTTGAATACATGCCCATCTTCGACGAAGCTACCCGAAAAGCCTTCGACGAGATCGGCATGAAGGTAATGGAGAACCCGCCCGGCGAGATGTTTGCCAACGCTATGATATCCGGCTGGATCATTGCCACCATGGTGTGGATGTTCCCCGCGGCAGGCTCGGCAAAAATCTTCGTTATCGTGCTGATGACCTGGCTGGTCGCCCTGGGCGACCTGACCCACATCGTGGTTGGCTCGGTTGAGATCCTCTACCTGGTGTTCAACGGCACGCTGCACTGGAGCGAGTTCTTCTGGCCATTTGCCCTGCCCACGCTGGCCGGGAATATCTGCGGCGGCACCTTTATTTTCGCGCTGATTAGCCACGCGCAGATCCGCAACGATATGAGCAACAAGAAGAAGGCCGAGGCTAAGCGAAAACAGGAAGAGCTGAGTCGAAGCTCAGCGAAAACCGGGAAACGTGACGGCTAACTGTTCAGTAAACAGGCAAACGGTAGCTTAACCCCTTAACCTGTCTCGAAAAGCGGGTATACTACGCCCGCTGCGTTCCCTTAGTTAAATGGATATAACGAGCCCCTCCTAAGGGCTAGTTGCAGGTTCGATTCCTGCAGGGAACGCCATCAGACTTCTCTCTTCTGCCCTGCCCTTTACTCAAATTATTTTTTTAAAAATATCCATTTTTATCAGCAGCATAAGCTTTACTCGCCCTCAGCATGGAAACGCCTCAAGCATTGAGGATATAATCCCTTTAACGATTCCTCAGCCGTCGAAAAGAACATGACAAAACTAACCTTACAAGAGCAGATGCTCAAAGCTGGCCTCGTCAGCAGCAAAAAAGTGGCCAAAGTGCAGCGCACCGCGAAGAAATCACGCGTACAGGCGCGCGAGGCAAGAGAAGCCGTTGAAGCCAACAAGCAGGCGCAGGTTGAGCGTGATAAAGAGCTAAGCGAACAGCAAAGGCAGGCCACCTTAGCCAAAGAATATAAGGCTCAGATCAAGCAGTTGATCGAGATGAACCGCATTGTTATTTCGAAGGGCGATATCGGCTATAACTTCACGGACAATAACTTAATTAAAAAAGTGTACGTCGATAAAATTACCCAGGCTCAGCTGACCAAAGGACGTCTGGCCATTGCCCGCCTGATTTCAGATAAAAATCCTGAAGGGGAATACGCCATCATTCCTGCAGGCGTTGCTGATAAAATTAAACAGCGCGACGCCAGCTTTATTGTGTTGAGCAGCGAGCTTACCCAAGAAGCAAAAGACGAAGACGATCCGTACGCGGACTTTGTCGTGCCTGACGATTTGATGTGGTAAAGATGTGTTGAGTTCAGGCGGACTGGTTTTGCCGGGCCGCCTGAGTTCTAACTTCGGTTCGCCCATTTTTATTAGAATCAGAAATATTCTGTTTCTTGACTAGAAATCCATAACTGTGTTGCGCCATGATAATCATCTTTAATGGAAGATATCAGCGAGCATTTGTCTGCATTACCATCAGCAGTATAAGTACAGCTTTGCTTCACCCTGACTGTTAAGCCCTGACTTTTTGATACCAGCTCCGAGTCAAGGAATTGCGCGCTTCCTGATGGATAAAAAAGCGGTCGTCTCTTGGTTCATTGTAATCTCTTATACGCTCAGGGAATTGGCTATTGCGATATTCATATAGCGTTGCAACTTTGCCCGTATCTCTGTCCACCGCTTTTTCAAGCAAACCATGCACATTATAAATGAATGTATATTTTCCCTGCTCATTCTCAAGCTCAGTGATTTCGCAGTGCTTATTAACTTTTCCAGTAATAGGCTGGCCTTTAAAAGAGCTTAGTACTCCATCTTTATTGATTACATGGAATATTCTGCCATTTACTCTATCAACCATGTTGATATTCGTGAAACACCCGCTGCGATCGTACTTAACCTCCGTCATCACCTGAAGTTTTCCTTGCTCATCTCTGATCGACTGGAGACTATGCTTTACGTTACCGGTACTGGGATTATGATCAAACAAAAGAGCAGCATTTAAAACAGCCGGTTTGAATTGAGTCAATGCAGCGGCATTAAATGACACTGCCAAAATTGATAAGATAAATAACGTTCTTGCCTTCATTGGTCATTCCTTTCTTAATGGTATTGTACCTTCGGTGACGCGGTTCTCATTTAATTCCCATAAAGCTAATGTGCGCGAAGTAGTAATTTTAAAAAATAATCTATCATTGTTGTATAAACGATTATGCCTATTATAAGATGCTGGAAATGACGCTAAACTACCGCACCACCTTCACATCGCTATAGATAAACCGCTTCGCCTCGCCCTTCTCCTGATAACCAAAGCGAATAAACATGCGCAGGTCTTCAAAATAGGCGTAGTCACCGCTGGCTTCTTTGCCGTCGCCGAGATCCTGTTTACAAATTAACTCAAGGTAACGGCCTGGGAAATTAGGATGAATATCGGCAGCATTTTGCCATTCTTTACCGGTCACGCAGACCTGACTTAGGGTTTGCTCTGTATCAGGCTTATCCTTGTTGCTAACCAGGCTGCGTGAGGAATAAGTTTTGCCCGGCTGTAGCGGGAGCGTGAAATTGCTCTCCAGATTTTTGCTAACCCACGGCGCTTCGGACATAGTTTCCCACTTCTTCACATCCACCATGTTAAATAAGCGCTGATACTGGGAATAGAAATCGGCATTGCCGATGCTCATCTTCGTCACGGTAAGCGTCGTGCCGTCCGGCTGAGCGTCAACTTTCGCCCTAAGCGTAAGGCCGTCTCCTTCCGGGCTTCCCTGGGTAAAACTTATCGAACGGAAAGCCGGTTTTTGCTGCGGATCGGTAAAGATTTTATTAATAGCCTTTGTCACCTGCGCCGGAAGGGCAACCCGCTGCAATGCCGCCGGTGAGTTATTGTCTAAATCCGGCTTCGCCGGCGTGGTGTCAGCCACCTCTTTGTCACGCCGGACGAGCGTGCCTATGCCTTTGTAGCTCGACAGATCGCTGGCGCCACAAAGCATTTTTGCCACGCTCGTCGCTTCCCGCGTGAGGGCTTTGTTTTCCCCAGCTGAGGTGTCCGTTGCCATGCCCTGGTTATCCAGCGAGAAAGTGCGGGCCGTGATGCCCTCTGCTTTTTCGCAGTTGAACACCACATCCTCGATTTTTACCGAGTAAGGCGCACCGTATTTTTCTTCGTGATAGATTTTATCGAAGTCTGTCGCCAGGCGGGCTTTCAGCATCGTCCCTTCACGCTGGCTATTAGAGACATCAACAAACTGCTTTTCACCGTTCTGACTCGTGGAAGGGATACCAGCCCACTTCGCTTCCGGCACATTTTGCTTACAGAGATCCAGCCCTGGCGTAGTCATAAACGGGCTGTCAGCATCCGGCTCGAATGCCGTCCCCGCCGTATAACGGCTGATGGAGTTCATCGCGTAGACGCGCAAACTTTTATTCGTCTGTGCATTAATAAACAGCAGCGTTTTATCGTCGGTCCGACAGTCGGTGTACATCCAGACCTCGCTAGTCAGCCCTGCCATGGTCGTCACGCGATAAGCCGTATTGATCCCAGGCCCAAAGCGTACGGTCGTACCGGGCACCACTTCGATGCTTTTAACAGGGGCGGGTTCGGGCATGTTTATGGCGAAAGCCGGTGCGGTGAGCGTGAGTCCCAGAACTAGCGAGGCAGTCCGTTTCATGGTAGGTCCGTTATTCATCATTTTCCGAAAGTAGATTTAGAGTAGCGTAAAGATTCGCGGCAATATAATACCAGAAATGAGAGTGTTAGCCGGAAACTGCCTCTTTAACCCTGACCCGCACGCATTTTAATCCATTGATTCTACTGCTACGGTCGTGCACTGACTGAGTTTTTCTTTCTGCATAACACAGGTGAAAACAATGCCGGACGCCAGCAAAGAGACCGATATCCACACCGTCGCTCAGAAACTCAAGACTAGCGCCCACAACCGGTTGACGTACGCTAAAGATGTTTTGGACAAGGAGCGGATGGTCAAAGAAGCGGCTTACGCGCAGCACACCGGAAGAGCTGATTGTCAGCATGGAGATTATCATCAGCGAGCGCCAGCCTGGTATGACTGATAATTTAACGCGCGGGCTTTGGCAGGTTCAGGCCCGTTTTTATGGCGAAAACGAGGCCTGCAAAAGCAACATCAGGCTATAAATTCGCGCTACGCAGCGCGGTGCAAAAGGCACAGTTACAGCCTGCAATGGGGATAATTTTGGTGATATCGTAGTTGGCTTCAGAGGGAATGGCATGCCCATTCGCAGCGTTATTATTCGCATTTACCGTCTGCTCCGGGTGAACAGAGGAGCTGGAAACGAAAGCTGCGGCATGGAATGATGTCGCCAACAATGTTGCACCAACGATACTTAAAACTTTCATTTTGTCACCTGCTATAGAAAACCTGACAATCAATCTAGCGTGACCAGATTTTGAACACCAGAAGCCGCGGTTGAAAAAGTGTACACATTTATGTCTAAAGGCTATTGAAAAGATTGGCGCATCTCGCCTTGCGCAGCCGGGTAACCAGAGCCTGAACCGCCGGGAACGTTTTTCCCGTTGAAGAACACGCCAGGCCAAACTCGCGGTGTAGCCCCGGCGTCAGCGGTACCACGCCAGGCGCGACGGTATCTGCGGCAAGCCCTGCGTGCAGAAGAAACTCACTGATCCCTTTTGGCGGGAGAACAATGGTATTATCGCGGCCAGGCTAACAAACCCAGAGATAAGCATGAATAACGAAATCGACCTGAAATACTATGACATCGCGGACGAGTACTCGACGGAGTCGGCAAAGCCGGTGTCCGATGATGAACGTGATGCCGTGGCGCACTATTTCCAGCTGCTGGTCACTCGTTTAATGAATAACGAGGAAATCAGCGAGGAAGCACAGGGTGAAATGGCCGTTGAAGCCGGTATTGCGGTGCAGCGCATCGACGAAATCGCCGAGTTTCTTAACCAGTGGGGCAACGAGTAAACTCTGCCGCGATGAGTTTTCCCGTCAGAAGGGGCTGCCGCAGCGGGCGGCCATCGGCTCGCCGCTGACGGGGTGAAAAAAATGCAGCTCGCTGGCATGCAGCATCAGCCGTGGCGCCCGTTCGGTGCCAGGTAATGCAAGCCCGCCATACAGATCGCAGCCCAAAATAGGATGCCCCAGATAGTGAGCGTGTATGCGTAATTGATGGGTGCGCCCGGTCTCCGGCGTGAACCGCACCCGCGTCAACGGCAGCTGCATACCATCCTCCAGCTCACGATAAAAACGCTCGATGACCCGGTAACGCGAACGGGCAGGCTTGCCGCTGACGGAGCAAATCGACATCAGCGGAAACAACGCCGGATCTTTGGCAATCGCCGCGTCTATGACCCCTTCATCATTCTCCAGATGCCCGCAAAGCAGCGCGGTATAAATCTTTGCAACCGAACGCTGGCTGAACTGCTGGCAGAGCGCGGCATTGATCGCCTTATTAAGCGCAATGACCATCAGCCCGGAGGTGCCAAAATCCAGGCGATGCACCAGCGTGCAGCCGGGGAATACCTGCACCAGCCGGTGATGTACCGAGTCGAGATTCTGCGGATTTTTCCCCGAAAGGCTCAGCAGCCCGCTGGGTTTATTGATTAACGCCAGGTGCTCATCCTGATAAAGGATCTCTATCTCATCAAAGCAAGGCGGGGCAATAAAAGTATCAATAATCGTCGACATCGGGCTGCCCGGCTGGAGAGTGGAGTCGGATAATAGCGAATTTCAGGAGGCATTGCTCAATTATGGCAGCCCAATCAGTCTGATTATTGCTCAATGCAAATCAGGCGCAGCGCGCCGACTATGAATCAAGCGCCCGTGGTATTCACAGGGATACTTTAAACGAAGATATCTCGATTGAAGGGCTACTCGCCGGTCGCGGTGATACAACCTTTCGCCCCCATGACGCGGCCTAAAAAGAATTCAACTTCACCCGCCACAAAAAAGGGGCCACAAAGGCCCCCGTTTACGGCTTATCTGACGGCGCTATTTGCCCTCGCCGGTAATCTTCTTCACCTCAGCTTCGGTTGCCGCAGGCGCGCCGTTGCCCCATGTGCCGCGCACGTAATTCACCACATCGGTCATCTCTTTATCTGACAATATGCCTTTGTAGCCAGGCATCATAAACGGAATAGTGCCCTGGGTTTGTGGCGTATGCGCCCCGTCAGCGATCACGCGGATCAGCGACGACGGATCTTTCGCCATTACCGCCGAGTTGCCCACCAGCGAAGGGACGTTATAGTCAGTACCCTTCCCGTCCGGGCTATGGCAGGTTGAACAGTAACGCATATAGAGCGTTTTACCGTCGGATGGCTGTGAAAGCACGGCGGTATTCACCGGCGTTGCCGCTGGTTTTTGCGGTTTGAAATTGGCGATATAAAGCGCGATAGCCTCCAGGTCGGCATCCGTAAGGTACTGGGTACTCTGGGTAACCACCTCACCCATCGGTCCGGCGATGGCGTGATGCTGGCTTCTGCCTTTGCTAAGCAGATCTTTCACTTCCTGCGTGGACATATTCATGCCGCGCAGAGAAGGCGCATACCAGCCGTCGATCATCGCGCCGCTCAGGAATTCCGGGCTGGAGTCATCGTAACCTTTCTCCTGCATCGCAATACCGCGCGGCGTATGGCAGGCGCCACAGTGTCCCGGCCCCTGCACCAGGTAAGCACCGCGTTTGATTTTCTCGGCGTTATCTCCGCTGGCGTCAACAACCACGCCGCCGGATTTTACGTCATCCACAAACAGCCCATTCCACACGCGCAGCGGCCAGCGGGCTGACAGCAGCAGCGGGATGTCGTTCTCTTTATTGGCGGTCGCCGCCGGCGTGACGTCCTTCATAAAGTAGTCGTAGAGCGCCTTCACGTCCTCATCGGTCATTTTGGCGTAGGAAGGATAAGGCATCGCCGGGTAGAGCGCATGGCCATCTTTGGCAATCCCCTGGCGAACCGCCTTCTCGAAATCTTCGTAGCTGTAATTACCGATGCCGTGGGTTTTATCAGGCGTGATGTTGGTGGAGTAGATATCGCCCACCGGCGTAGCAAACTTTTTGCCGCCGGCCATCGCCTGGCCACCGTCCACGGTATGGCAGGCAATACAGTCGGACGCCCGCGCCACGTACTCGCCTTGCGAAACGGCAGCAAAGCTGCTGGCGGAAAAGAGAATGGTGATAGCCGCTAAAATAGGTTTCATGTCTGGTTACCCCATCGCCACTAGTTCGTTCACCGCACGCCATGCCTGGTCGATCGCCGCATGAGCATAAGCACTCCAGTCGGAGTCGGAGTTTGCAATCGTGATGCGGCCAATGGGCTGGCGGGCACGTTTAATAATCTCGGGCATCTTTTCCATATCATCGCTCAGGGAGTTTGCGTAATAGGCATAACCATGCGCCCAGCGGTTAACCGTAATGGCCGCGATATCGCGCTCGTGGTCAAAACCAGTGTGGCCCAGCATCTCCTGCAGCTGAGAGCGAATCATCTGCTCATGAGCTTCAAAAGTAGAGCCGAGCAGGAAGGCACGGCCCCGGCGGAACTGCTCGCGCGGTGACATGTTGCTCCCTGGATAGGTCGGCACGTACACCATGTGAATACACATCGGGTCATCCGGCGTCTGCGGGTGATGGTAGTCCCCCATGCTTACCGGGTAGTCAAGCTTCACGCGGCTGTATGGCGCGGCAGGAGAATAGAATTCGTGCACACCGGTATTTTTAAAAGCACGCCAGTTTTTCACCACCACGTTGGTGTAGACCAGCGGCGCTTTCACGTTGAGGCGCAGATCTTCTTTCTGCTGCTCCGGCGCCTCCGGCACGATATAGGGGATCATCATGTTGTAGCCCGCCATGATGGCATTGCGGCTTTTCACGCGGTGCAGCTTGCCGCTCTGATTATTGATATAGCTCACCACCACGCCGTTATCGGCATTGGCGGCGTTGATCACGCTGCTGTTGAGGCGAATGCGGGTGCTATTTTCCGGGCGATCCAGCATCTCGTAGTGCAGCCTTGCGGTGACGGAGTCTTCCATCGTGCTGCCCGGCAGCGCTTCCGGGATCAACTTACGGACCATCAGGCGCGTCAGGCCGGCGTTACCGTCCGGGAAGTGATAGGTGTAAGGCTCTTCGAGGTCAGCAAGCGCTTCGCCATCCAGCGGCGGCAGGCCCATCGCCTCCATCCCCGGAAGCGCGCAGGCGCGCGCGTCGCTGCAGCTCACGCCTTCAATGCCAATCGCGAAGAAGTCGTTGGTACGCTGCTGGAAGTACATCAGCGCCATTTTGCTTAAGCCAACTTTCTTCTCGAGAAGTTCATGGTAGCTGTGGTTATCTAACCATTCTGTTTTCTGCTCGACCGTCATCCCTTGCAGGTAATCAGCAGGATTCACGTGCAGATCCAGCAGCGCCTTACGGTCTGCTTCGCTAAGCGGGAAGTCATTGATAAAGGCTTCAATGCTGCGGCCATTCAGCCTGTCCGGCGGAATGTCGTCCGACACAGCACGGCCGGGGTCGCCGCTGACGATTTTAGTTTCGCCGAAGTTCTTTTTATCGAAGAACACGCCGCGGCTCAGATGCAGATCCGGGTAGAAGGTCGTGTCAAAACTGCTTTTCATGCGCGAGATACTGACGCCCAGCGAGTCCATCAGGCCATGGACCACCGGGCTGAAGTTGCTGTTGGGCGACTGGAAAGACTCACTGCCGCCGTAGCCGAGCAGAGTTTTGCCGCCGACGTTAAACTGGTTGCGCTTGGCGTGGCCGCCGAAGTCGTCATGGTTATCAAGGATAAGAATTTTTGCATCCTTGCCCATTTTTTCCTGCCAGAAGCAGGCCGCCGCAAGGCCGCTGATGCCGCCGCCGACAATCACCAGATCGTACTCTTCTTCCGTTGGCAGCTTGCCGAAGTCGAATTTCTCATGCTCGCGGCCAAGCGCGTGCGCCATTTCGAACGAGCCAGGATGGTTACCGCGCAGCCCGGTCAACAGCGGCGGATAGTAATCGGCATTGATTACGCCGCTGCCGGGTATTTTGTCGTTGGCCCTCACCAGTTCCAGCGGCGTCAAACCAGAGACAATGGCAATTGCCATCCCGTTAAGAAAGTCACGTCGGGTAATAGACATAGATAACCTTTTTTATCAGTCTTTTAGACATATTATTTACTGAATGATAACAAACTCCCTGCCGCTTCGCTACGCAATAAGCCTGTTAACGATAGTGTCTTTTCCGGTAACGGGTTGTCTGAACGCCGCTCGCCAGCGGCGCACAGTAGGCTATTTTCCCGGCTTCAGCTCTTCGTCCAGTTTTTTCGAGTCGTAGTAGTCGCCCTGCCAGCTGATTTTACCGTTGCTGACTTTGATAAAACTCACGCCTTCAAACTTAATCGGGTTATTGGTCGCCGGGCTGCCGCTCCACTCGCCGCTGTTGGTGCCGCTGAACGTCCATCGGAAAGCGATAGTGTCATTGTTGTAAACCGGCTCGCTGGTCATCTGCCAGCGCAGATCCGGCACCGCTTTAATAAACGCGCCGATCACCTCTTTTTCCGCTTTTTCTTTCCCTTCCACCGGCGTCCCTACCGCCGCGTCGTAATACACCATGTCGCTGGCGAGGTATTCCGCCGCCTGTCCGGCCTTATGGGCGTTCCATGCGGCCATATAATTTTTCACTACCGTTAGCGGAGAGCTTTCGGCCAGCGCCAGCGTAGAAAAAAGTACCAGCGACAGCGCAGCAGCATTGACTATTTTCATCTCAGAAATCCTTATTCAGTGATATCGCACATGATGTGTTTGATGCGGGTGTATTCGTCGAGCGAATAGGAGGAAAGGTCTTTGCCGTAGCCGGACTTTTTAAAACCACCGTGGGGCATTTCCGCGCACAATGGGATGTGGTTGTTGATCCACACGGTGCCAAAATCGAGACGGGTGCTGAAGCGCTGCGCCCGGCTATGGCTGCTGGTCCAGACGCTGGCCGCAAGGCCATATTCCACATCGTTGGCTCTGCTTAACGCCTCTTCTTCACTGCTAAAGGACTGGAGGGTCATCACCGGGCCAAAGACCTCGTGCTGGATGGCCTCATCCCGCTGCTTCAGCCCGGAAATAATCGTCGGTTCAAAGTAGAAGCCAGGACCTGCGCCCTTTTTGCCGCCGGTTTCGATTTTTGCATGGGCCGGAAGCCGCTCAATAAAGCCGGTCACCTGCTCCAGCTGGTTGCGGCTGTTCAGGGCGCCATAGAGAGCGGCGCTGTCGTCCGGCTCGCCGAAGGTGATTGATTTGGTTTTTTGGATCAGCTTTTCGAGGAAAGCGTCATAGGCGGAAGCTTCAACGATAATGCGCGTTGCTGCGGTGCAGTCCTGACCGGCGTTAGAGAAGCCTGCGGCGGTAATCACCTCGACGGCTTTGTTCATGTCCGCGTCGGCAAACACCACAACCGGCGCTTTCCCGCCTAACTCCAGGTGCGCTTTGGTCAGGTTTGCCGCAGCGGAGGCGGCAACCTGCAGGCCAGCGCGAACGGAGCCGGTAATCGACACCAGCGAAGCCTCCGGATTTGACACCACTAATGAGCCAGTATTGGCTTTGCCGAGCACCACGTTAAACGCGCCCTGCGGGAATAAAGGCGCGGCGATTTCGGCCAGCATTAAAGTGCTGATCGGCGTGGTATCGCTCGGTTTAAGCACCACGGTATTGCCAGCAGCAAGCGCTGGCGCGATTTTCCAGACCGCCATCATAAACGGGTAGTTCCACGGCGTAACCTGCCCGACAATGCCAAGCGGCTCGCGGCGGATGGTGGAGGTAAACCCCGCCGCATATTCCCCGGAAGCTTTGCCCTCAAGACAGCGAGCTGCGCCGGCAAAGAAACGAATAGCGTCGCAGGAGGCGGCGATCTCATCGCGCTCGATAAAGTGTTTCAGCTGGCCCGTCTCCTGGCTTTGCACCTCAACAATACGCGCAGCGTTGCGCTCTATCTCATCGGCAAGCTTCAGCAATGCTCGCTGGCGCTCGGACGGCAGAGAATGCTTCCACACGGCAAAAGCCGCTTTTGCCGCCGAGTAAGCCTGATTAACTTCTTCCGCGCCACCGTCAGGCGACCGGGCATAAACCTCGCCGTTGACCGGGCTGACGAGGTCAAACAACGTGTTTTGCTGGCCCGCCACGTACTGTCCGTTGATGAAATGCTTCAGGATTTGCATCGCCTTCTCCTCAGATTAAACATAAACAATATTATGTAATATCTTTTAATCGACGACTTTTCAATCCATGGTTAACAGCAACATGATCAATCCCGCATTTTAACAATGTTTTTACATAACGATATTTCACCGGCAGGATAACTCTCCGATTCTGGTAGTCCGCCTCTCCTTTCTTAAAGGCCCCGGCTGTGCTATCAATAACCGTTGATTCAGGGAATTTTAATCAGAGAGCACTATGATTACTCACGCGGTAATTTTCGCACCTATAGGACAGGCAAGTCGATCCGATCAAATTGTGCAGCGGCTTTCAAATGCCATTATTACTGGTTTACTTGAGGCAAATGAGCAGCTTCCTAATGAGGCCGATCTCGCCAAAATGATGGGGGTTTCCCACATTACAATACGCGAGGCCTTAAATACGCTGCGGGCCAACAATTTAATCCACACCGTTCGTGGGCGAAATGGTGGCAGCTTTGTTTGTGAAAATAGCGGTGAATTTGACACTCCGCTTCACCCTTTTAAAGCTATCAGTTCGGACTATATTTCTGACCTCGGCGAAATGCACTGCGCCATAATAAGCCACAGCGCCAGGCTCGCCTCCAGAAGAATGACTAGCGCGGATATCATCCGGCTAAAAGAATTTATTGAAGCGCTGAAATCCGCCGCGACGCCAGAGCTGAAAACGCAGGCCGATATGCGCTGCCTGCTGGCGCTCTCCGCCAGCTCGCAGTCGGCAAGGCTCGCCAACCAGGAGCTGCTGCTGCAGGCCGAATGGGCGTCACTGGTGGCTATTCTTTACCGCGACGATGTTATTCACCGTGAAGTGATTGATGTCTATACCGAATTGATCGCGGCGCTGGAAAACCACGAGGAGCAGGAAGCGGTGCGACTGGCCACGCAGCTGATTGACACCTTCACCTTCTATCTCATTGAAAGTAAATTAAAATATAAATAAAACCAACACAACAACACGGGCATCATCATGAATGTACCTGCAACCCTCATCCCTTTTACCCGTAAACTTGACGACATTATTAGTACCACCATCGAGGCGACCATCGCTCTTGCGGGGCAGGTTGAGTCTACGCTGGCGGAGTTTCAGGGTGAAAATCATAAGCTGCTGCTGGATCCTGCGGTAAAAAGAGCGATTCAGGAGCATATCAAAGAGACGCTAAACCGGACCCCCTACTGCTCAGGGTCAGGCTTTGCCAGCCACATAGAAGGCAGCAGCGAGGAAAAAGAGTACTGGCTGCTGGAGTGGTGGTACAAAAAAGCCGACGGCGTGAAAAAGGTTAATCTCGATCTGGATCAGGCCACCCAACAGCGGCTGGATTTCAGAACCTTCGAGTGGTTTAAAGACGCGCAGGAAAACGGCAAGGCCTATATTCACGGCCCCTACGTCGATTATGTCTGTAATACCTCTTATACCCTGACGTCGGCGATGCCGGTCTATTTTCATCAACAGTTTATCGGCGTCGCCGCAATTGATGTGCTGGTCAGTGAAGTGGAGGAAGAATTACTTCCGCTTTTTAATAGCCATAAACTCGTGCTGACTAATCTGGATAAGCGGATTATTTTCTCAACTTATCCTAAATATCGTGTAGGTGAATTACTCCACTCCACCGAGGCGGTAGAAGTCTATAAAACCGAGTACTGCACGTTATATGAGTTGATAAAATAAGGGCCATCAGGCCCTTAAAGATCGTGGCTATGCTGAGTAGCGATGAAAAGGGCCCACGGGCCCTTACAATTAATATTCGCGAGAAAGGTTTAGCCGTTTAGCGTATTCAATAGCGTCATTTTCCGGCGCATCAGAGTGGCCGAAGGGTCTGGCTATCAACATATAGACCAGCCCCGACCCGACGATCAGCGCCAGGCCAATCAGCACCGTCCAGCGGTCAATAAAGTTTGCGCTGTCGGCAGGCTGAGCCAGCAGCCAGATCCCACCAACGCCGTAGGCCAGCGCCAGCAGGTTCACCAGCATGCCCCACGATCCGAGACTCCACTCGCCCGCAGGCTTCCAGCCCTTCAGCCGCTGGCGCAGCGCGGCAAGAATCACCATCTGGAACGAAACGTAGATACCGATAACCGCAAACGCGGTGATCCTGGCAAGGTTATCCGGCTGGAAGTAAACCCAGACGCAAATCACCATCGGCAGCAGGCAGCTTATCAGCATCGCGTTATCCGGCACGCTGTGCTTAGAGATCTTCGCCATCCACTCGCTGCCCGGCAGCATTTTGTCGCGGGAGAACGAGAAGATCAGGCGGCTCAGCGCGGCCTGTAGCGACAGGATGCAGGACAGCATCGCCACGATAGCAATGACGATAAACAGGGTGGCCCCCTTCTCGCCCAGCGCGTCATTGAGAATCGCCGGGATCGGATCGGCAATTTTTTCCGCTAACAATATTCATCAGATCCGGGGATGACAGCAGGTATCCCAGGATAGAGATCACGGCAGAGATCGCGCCGAAGACAATACTGAGGATCATCGCAACCGGGATCTTACGGCCAGGATTTTTTACCTCTTCCGCCACGTTGCCGCAGGCTTCGAAGCCGAAGAACATAAACAGCCCCATCAGCGACGCCGACATAAACGCCGTGCCGTAGCTGCCGTCTTTCGCCAGCGCGCCCATGGCATCGAACACCACCGAGAAAGGCTGATTGCGGTGGAATATCAGCAGGTAAATGCCCAGCGCAATCACGCTAATGATTTCGCACCAGAAGCCAAAGCGGGCGACCCTCGCCAGGTTTTTTGTCCCGGACATGTTCACGCCCATCATAATGGTCAGCAGCACGACGGAGGTCAGTAACATGGCAAACGGCGTGTCGCCATAGTGGAATAGCGAGGCGACGAAGGTCGAGGTGTATTCAACGATGGACGTAATAGTGACGACCAGCGCCCAGAGGTAAATCCACGCCGCAATCCAGGCATATTTTTTTCCCCACAGCCTTCTGGCCCAGGGATAAAGTCCGCCGGTTATCGGGTATTGCGAAGCCACTTCCCCAAACACTAAGGCCACCAGCAGCTGACCGCAGGCGGCAATCAGGATCCACCAGATGGCCGGCGGCCCGGCGAGGGTAATCGCCAGCGCAAACAGGGAATACACGGCGGTAAGCGGCGAGAGGTAGGTAAAACCGAGCGCAAAGTTGGATACCAGGCCGATGGATCGGTTGAACTGCGGGCCTTTCTCCGGCGGCGGTACGGGACTTTTTGTAGCAGATGTCTGTTCCATATGTCTTTCTCTTCAGGGGGCATAGTTGCAGGCAGTGGCTACAATTTATAAAACATATTAAGTTATATGTATATTGTGCTTTGTCACAATTTTGTTAGATATAATGTTATCCTATCGTTAACAACATAAACGGCATGACGATGATGCCGCATCACGAAAAAAATCGCTTCATTTAATTCGCCAGCAGCCATTCCTTGCGGCGCCTATGCGCTCCAGCCGACCCTCTTGCTGCAGCGTTTTGAGATTACGCTCTATGGTGCGGCTGGTTAAGCCGGTGGCCTCCGCCATTCCGGCTATGGTTATCGACGGTTCTTCCATAATTAAATTCAGGATTTGCCCGGCCGTTGCGCTCAACCGGCTGGCAAAAAATGGGGCTGGCTCTTCCTCCAGCCGACTATGGGCAACGCCCTCTTCCAGTGCCATCTTCAGCATCTCCAGCATAAACTCCACAAAAGCCGTGCAGTCTCTCTGGCGGTCACACTCACTGAGTACCCGGTAATAGGCTTCCTGCCGGTCGTGGATTAGCGTCTCAACCGGCAACCAGGCAAGCTCGGCACGCCACTCACTCAGGATCAGCGTCTGCCAAAGCCGCCCCATTCGCCCGTTACCGTCGCTGAAAGGATGGATAAACTCAAACTCATAATGGAAGACAGAGCTGGCAACCAGCGGGTGGAGATCCGTGCCATGAAGCCAGTCGCACAGCTGATTCATCAGTCGGCCAACCTGGCTTGCCGGCGGGGCCATATGTATCAGCCTCCCCTCCCTGTAAACGCCTACATCGCCGTGGCGAAACTGGCCTGGCATATCGACCAGACCCAGCATCAGCGCCCGATGCGCTGACAATAGATTGTCGACATTGCCACTTTGCCAGCCGGAAAACGCCTCATAGGCGAGAATGGCGTTGCGGACTTCCTGAATATCTTTTGCCGGAGCCAGGACCCGCTTGCCCTCCATAATCGCCGTCACCTGTTGAGCGAATAAGCTGTTGTGCTCTATTGCCAGAGAAGCCTGGATAGTGCGGATACGGTTTTCTTTGCGTAACAAAGGAGAGGTTCGTTGGGCATTCGATGACCACTGCCCAAGCAGCTCCCCAATTTCAATCGTCCGGCTGAGGATAGAGGAAGTCAGAGAAAAAGGAGGATGGTAGGGCTTCATCGGTTTACTCCGGAGAAAGTTTCTCCGACATTTATACCGACATACCAGCAGGGAGAAAGGCGGGTTCGGGCCCGCCTTTGATCTTATAGGATCTCACCGAGAGGCTGACCAGCTTCAAGAGAAGCGCCTGTTGCTACGCCCTGTTTGAGCCTGCCGCTGCGGTGCGCCACCACCTGAACCTCCATTTTCATGGCTTCCATCACGCCAATCACCTCTCCCTGCGCGACAACCTCCCCTTCCTCTTTTATCCAGCCGTGAAGCACGCCTGAAATCGGCGCCTCAATTGCGGCTTCATTGGTGACTTCAGGAATTAGCTGCCTGGCGCTGCCCGTGTTCGCCAGCGCAAGGCCGCCAAACAGACTTGCCGGTAGCCCAAGCTGTAAACGACGCCCGTCCAGCTCTATCCAGCTACGGGTCAGAATCTCATCCGCTGCGGGCACCTGACGCGGGGCAAACGCAATGCGTGCGGCAAAATCCGTTTCAATCCAGCGGGTATGCACGGCAAAGTTTTCGGTAAAATCAGGATCGTCCATCACGGCGCGGTGGAACGGCAACACGGAAGCCACGCCGTCAATCTCGAACTCAAGCAGGGCTCGACGGGCGCGGGCAATAGCCTGCTCGCGAGTACTGCCGGTGACGATCAGTTTTGCCATCAAAGAGTCGTAGCTGCCCGGCACCTTAGACCCGGCCTCAACGCCGCTGTCGAGGCGAATACCCGCGCCGGACGGAGCGCGGAATAGGTTAATTTTTCCCGGCGTAGGTAAATAGCCTTTACCCGCATCTTCAGCATTAATGCGGAACTCAAACGAGTGACCGCGTGGTACCGGCGTTGACTGAATGCTGAGCGGTAAACCTTCGGCCACGCGTAGCTGCTCAACGACGATATCAAACCCGGTCGTTTCCTCGGTAACCGGATGCTCTACCTGCAGGCGGGTGTTGACCTCAAGGAATGACAGTTTGCCATCCAGGCTGAGTAAAAATTCAACGGTCCCGGCGCCCACATAGCCCGCTTGAGCACAAATATCTCGAGCGGCGGTATGAATTTCCTGACGTTGCGCCTCGCTGATAAACGGGGCCGGAGCTTCCTCAACCAGCTTCTGGTTGCGGCGCTGTAGCGAGCAATCTCGGGTGCCGAGCACCACCACGTTGCCGTGTTTGTCGGCGATCACCTGCGCTTCAATATGCCTCGGGCAATCGAGATACTGCTCGACATAGCACTCGCCGCGGCCAAAGGCGCTTAGCGCCTCACGCGTCGCCGAATGGTAGAGCTCTTCGACCTCCTCAGGGTTCCAGGCCACCTTCAGCCCTCGTCCGCCGCCGCCAAATGCGGCTTTAATCGCAACCGGAAGGCCATGCGTAGAGGCAAAATCAACAACTTCACCGGCGCTGCTGACCGGGCCAGCCGTGCCTTTTACCAGCGGGGCGCCAACCTGCAGTGCAATTTTACGGGCCTGAACTTTGTCCCCCAGCTTTTCAATTGTCTCCGGCTCTGGGCCAATCCAGGTAAGCCCGGCGGCCTGTACCGCGCGGGCAAACTCGGCTCTTTCCGAGAGGAAACCGTAGCCCGGGTGAACCATGGTGGCTCCGCTGCGGCGGGCAATATCCACCAGCAGCGGAATATTTAAATAGGTTTCGCTGGAGTGAAGACCCGGCAGAGCCCAGGCTTCATCTGCCATGCGAACGTGAAGCGCATCGGCGTCCGCATCAGAGTAAACCGCCACGGCCTCTGCACCATAATCACGGCAGGCGCGAATAATACGAACGGCAATTTCGCCACGGTTGGCGATAAGAACTTTATGCGTCGCGCTGGTCACTGGCTTTACTCCCTGCTATTTCCAGAAAAGGTCGGATAACGTTGAAGCGGATCCCGGCACCGGGCGGGATTTGCCCGGCCAGGTCGAGGTGATATTCAGCCACCGCGGCAATCACCGGATAGCCGCCGGTGAGCGGATGATCGTGCAGAAACAGCACGGGCTGCCCGCTGGCGGGAACCTGAATGGAGCCGCTGCAGGTGCCTTCGCTCGGCAACTCCTGATGCTTACTGCGCGCCAGGGGCTGCTCGCTCGCAAGGCGTAAGCCGATGCGGTTCGATTGCGGCGTCACCCGCCAGGACTGGGCCGTCAGCAGCTCAATCGCCTGCGCAGTAAACCAGTCAGTGCGTGGCCCGAGCACGATATCCAACGTAACGGTATCTTCTGCCGTAGGTAACGACGCCGCCGGCAGTTCATTCAGCAGTACCGGGCCAGGATTTGGGTGCGAACCGGTCGCTAAGATATCGCCCACGCCTAACGGCTCCGGGCCAACCTGCGCAAGGCTATCTCGCGCCGCGCTGCCCAGGCTCTGCGGCACGATAAACCCGCCGCGCACGGCAAGATAGCTGCGTAAACCGCATACCGGAGCAGCGAAATGGATCTCATCCCCTGCAGCAAGATTGAGCGGGCGATAGCTGTCTACCGCATAACGCTCGCCCTCTGCGGTACGCAGCGTCAGCGGGCACTGCGCCCCCGTCACGCCGATCACCACATCGCCCGTCACCCTGGCGCGGAATCCACCCTGGGTAATTTCAAGGCAGGGTGAGTTGATCGGATTGCCAACAATACGGTTTGCCGCATGCAGTGCGGCTTTATCCATCGCGCCGGACTCGGAAAGCCCCATTCCGGCCCTTCCCGCCCGACCATTATCCTGCCACAGGGTTTGCAGCCCTGTAGCCAGCACCGTCAACGTTGCCCCAGTACCTTCGGGAAGGCGTTGCGCAGGGACTTGCGCGGGAAGAGAGACGGTTTTTGTGCTTTTCGCTGCATCAATAAAATTCACCTGCGCGCCGGGCATCAGCAGCGCGGGCTGTTCGCGGGAGAGATCCCACATTTTCAGTTCGGTCTGGCCAATTAGCTGCCAGCCGCCGGGGCTGGCCTGGGGATAGATACCGCTAAACTCACCGGCCAGTGCAACAGAACCAGCGGGAATACGGGTACGCGGCGTACTGCGTCTCGGCGTTTGCCATTCCCCCGTGTCAGAGACCATGTAGGCGAAACCAGGCGCAAAACCGGTAAACGCGACGTTCCACACGGACTCCTGGTGGCGGCGAATCAAAGCCTGAACCTCAATACCCAGCAGTTCAGCCACGGAAGGCAAATCTTCGCCATTGTAATGAACCGGGATCGTAACCTGCTGGCTGCTGCGCTCCGTACGCTGAGCCAGAGAATGCCGCGCTATTTTTTCGGCCAGCTGCACCATGCTGGTTTCTCGCCTGCAAAAGCGGATTAGCAGAGTGCGTGCAGCAGGGATTATCTCTTCAATGCCCTTTTCAGGCGCGGCGCTCAGGGAATCAAAAAGCGCCAGCGTTTCGTCAAGAGAACTCAACTCCACTAAAAAGCTGCCTAGATTAACGGCTAAAAATCTCACGTCATTTCCCCTAACGTCGACATAAACGCTCCTCAGGCCTGCGGTGCAAACGCGCGAATGGCGACGCCCTGGGATTCAAGCAGCTTGCGGATCTCCGCCGCCATCGCAATAGCGCCAGGGCTGTCACCGTGTACGCAAATAGAATCAGCCTGTATTGGGGTAAATTTTCCGTCGATTGAGTTCACGCCGCCCTCGGTAATTAACTGCAGCATGCGTTGAGCGACCAACCCGGCATCGTGAAGCACCGAGCCGGCCTCGCGACGCGATACCAGCGAGCCATCGGCATGGTAGGCACGGTCGGCAAAAGCTTCGGCAATGGTTTTCAGCCCTTTTTGCTGCGCCAGCGCCAGCACCGGGGAGCCAGCCAGCCCCACCAGCGGCAGCCGTGGATCTACGGCAAGAATGGCGTCGATCACCGCCAGCGCCTGGCGTTCATGATGGGCAATCGTGTTATACAGCGCGCCGTGAGGCTTAACGTAGCGAACTTCGGTTCCGGCCGCGCGGGCCAGCCCCTGAAGCGCGCCAATCTGGTAAATGACATCGGCGGTAAGCTCGTCGCTTGCCACGTCCATATTGCGACGCCCGAAGCCCACCAGATCCGGGTACGCAACGTGCGCACCCACCACTACATTCTGTGCCTTCGCCGCTTTTAGCGTTTCTAAAATCCCGGCCGGCGATCCGGCATGGAAGCCGCAGGCCACGTTGGCGCTGCTGACCAGGCTGAGGATTGCCGCATCGTCACCCATGCTCCACTGCCCAAAGCTTTCGCCTAAATCACTGTTCAAATCGATTGTTTTCAACATCTTTTATTCCTTAGACAATCTTCAGGAAGTCAAAAATCGCGCCGACGGAGAGCGCCCCCCATATACCAGGTAAGCGCGCAGGTTATCAGTCCCGTCCACAGCAGCCAGCGCGGATAGTGATAGCCCTCCATCAAATCGGCCCGTTTCCAGCCCACGTAGATAAAGAGCGTCATGCCGAGCGGCAAAATCAGGCCGTTAAAGCCACCGGCAAAGACCAGCAGCGCCGCCGGAGCCGTACCTGACAACAGGTAAATGACCAGCGAAACGGCGATAAAAATCACCGTCGCGATGCTGCGCTGGCGCTCGCCCATCTGCTTATTAAACACCGTCATAAAGGTCACGGAGGTGTAGGCTGCGCCAATCACGCTGGTAATCGCCGCTGCCCAGAAGATAAAGCCGAAAAGCTGTACGCCAAACGAGCCCACCGCATGCTGGAACGCCTGCAGAGCCGGGTTTGCCACCTGGCTGGAGATATCCAGCGTGACGCCGCTGGCGACCACGCCCAGCACGGCCAGGAACAGGATATAACGCATCAGCCCAACGACCAGAATGCCTTTTGTCGCGCCGGAGGAGACGGCATGAATGTTCTCCACGCCGCCCATCCCTTTATCCAACAGCCGGTGGGCGCCGGCGTAAGAAATATAGCCGCCGACGGTGCCGCCTACGATGGTAGTAATGGTGGCAAAGTTGATGTGATCCGGCAGGACGCTCTGGTAAAGAGCCTCGCCAACCGGCGGACCAGAAACGAAAGCCACATACAGCGTCAGCCCAATCATCACCAGCCCCAGCGCGATCATCAGGCGATCGATAACGGTGCTGGCGCGGCGAGAGGAGAAAATATAAATGGCCAGCAGCGCGCTGAGTAGCCCGCCCCACTTCGGCGCCAGGCCAAACATGGCGTTCAGCCCCAGACCGGCACCGGCAATATTACCGATGTTAAACACCAGCCCACCAAAAATCACCAGCACGGACAGCAGGTAACCGCTGCCCGGCAGCGTTTCATTGGCAAGATCGGAGGCGCGCATTTTGGTGACCGTCACCACGCGCCAGATGTTTTGCTGCACCACAAAGTCGATGACAATCGAGGCCATAATGCCGAAGGCAAAGGCCGCGCCCATCGTCGCGGTAAAGGTTGCCGTCTGGGTGATAAAACCGGGTCCGATGGCCGAGGTGGCCATCAGGAATATCGCCGCGATCAGCGATGAGCGTCGCTTCTGAACAAAGGATTGGTTTTCGGTTTCATGCGCTGCCATCTTACTCACTCCATTATTAGAATTATGACTCTGTCTGTTAAGCAATAAGCAGGCCATCGTTGGAGCAAATAGCCATTTTGTTAATCAAATATAAAATTATTGTTGAACAATAAGCTAATGACTGTTGTTTAAACAGACAAACAGAATCGGAAAGTGGATGATAAAAAACCAACGCCGATCACTTTTTGGCCTCTTTAAAAAGATAACCGCACCAAATTAGTGCATAAAAATCCGTAAAATCACCATAAAAGTGCATAACATGCCGGTTATTTTGAAATAATCGCGCTACGTCAACGTCTTGCTGCACCCAGGCGAATATGTAAAGATTGCTGCTTACCGGACCACGCACGGAAAACCATGAAGAAAGAGCTGCCCGCTCAGATGCTGAGCGAGAAAATCGCCGAAACTGTTCGCCATAAAATCATTATTGGAGAGCTTGTACCGGGTACGCGGCTGTCGGAAGCCGCGCTCAGCGAGCAGCTGGAGATCTCTCGCAATACGCTGCGCGAGGTGTTTCGTATGCTGACCCAGGAAGGGTTGTTGCGCTATGAGCCCAATCGCGGCGTGTACGTGGCGGTGCCGGATATGGCTGACATTCTGGATATCTACCGTATTCGCCGACTCATTGAGTGCGATGCGCTGGCCCACGCTTATCCCCTGCACCCTGCCGTCGCGAAAATGGAGGCGGCCGTGGAAGAAGCGCGAAAACACCGTCAGACCAGCGACTGGCGCAGCGTGGGAACGGCCAACATGAAGTTTCATACCGCCATTGTTGAGCTTGCCGACAGCGAACGCCTGATTCGCCTTTACCGCAATATCTCAGCGGAGTTACGGCTGGCGTTCGGCCATCTGAACGATCCGGAAATGCTCTACGCGCCTTATATCGAGAAAAATGCGCATATTCTGGCCCTGCTCAACGACGGCAGTAATGCCCAGGCTGCCGCAACGCTTGCCGAATATCTGGAGCTTTCAGAGCGTACCGTGCTGGCGGCATGGTCCCGGCATCAGCACTCCCAATGATAATGCTATTCTCTTAGCGGCTCATTTTTCATCAACAGCACCAGAATAAAGCCCAGCGCCAAAACGCAGCCACGCCGAATGAGCCGCCGTCTGGGCTGCCTCAATACTCTGAAGAGCGCTTTTGATTTTGATACCGTCCTTTCTCTTTCACGTTATCCGCGATGCAGTAAAAATAGACGCCTTCACCGGCAGGATCACTGACTTCACAAAGGCTCTCCATTTTTGTTTTCAACAAAAAAATTCATAAATTTTATTGTGAGCAAATACACTTATTTTTAGACGTAAAATATCGACAAAAACACGATATATCCTCATGTTTTTAATGAGGTAATTAAGCCATTCATTGCGCACAACTAAAGTTTAAAAAACAGACAACTGTCACAATTTTGAGACACTTGTTTTCATTTTGAATTTGAGAGTACATTAGCGCCGTCCGGGTAAGGTTTTACCCCCGAATACCAGATGGTGCGGCACCTGACAACGGTTTGCGGTTTCATCTTATTATGTACCTGTTGAGATGCGCGTCAGCGCGGAGCGATGTGAAGTGAAATATTTTCTGATGGGTATTTCTGTGATTGTTGTGTTGTGGGCCGGCACGTTCTTCCTGATGGTTGAATAAGCGGTCACCAACATCTTCGCAAAAGAACAGGAGCCAAAGGGCTCCTGTTTTCGTTTCTGAAAAGCATCATTGCGATTGAAATCAGAGTATTTTCTAATAAAAACAAAGAATTACTTTCTCTGATTTACTTCAAACGACCGAAAACCACGTTTTTCGGCCGTTTGCCATCACGCTTAACAGGAGCCTAAGGGCTCCTGTTTTCGTTTTGTTACTCGGCATTCTCCGCGGCGTTTTTCGGCAGCGGCGGCAGCAGGCCGTCGGCGCGGAACATCGCCTTAATACCGCGAACGG
The DNA here is from genome assembly GCF_900635955.1 of Cedecea lapagei. Classification (GTDB taxonomy): domain Bacteria; phylum Pseudomonadota; class Gammaproteobacteria; order Enterobacterales; family Enterobacteriaceae; genus Cedecea; species Cedecea lapagei. Next base: position 1,224,970 of record NZ_LR134201.1, on the reverse strand, counting down.
CCTGACGAATACGGTCCCGGTTTTCAATCAGCGCAAAGCGAACGTGAGTATCGCCGTAGTCGCCGAAACCTATCCCCGGCGAAACGCAAACTTTCGCCTCCTGCAGCAGCTTTTTAGCAAACTCCAGCGAGCCCATTGCCGCGTACTGTTCCGGGATTTTTGCCCATACGTACATCGATGCTTTCGGGCATTCCACCATCCAGCCAGCTTCGTGAAGGCCTTTTACCAGCACGTCGCGGCGGCGTTTGTACTGCTCTGCGATATCGCGCACGCACTGCTGGTCGCCCTCAAGGGCAGCAATCGCAGCAACCTGCAGCGGCGTAAAGGTGCCGTAATCGTGGTAACTCTTGATACGCGCCAGCGCGCTCACCAGCTCCTGGTTGCCCACCATAAAGCCAATGCGCCAGCCCGCCATATTGTAGCTTTTTGACAGCGTAAAGAACTCAACCGCTACTTCACGAGCGCCGGGCACTTCCATAATGGAAGGGGCTTTCCAGCCGTCATAAACAATATCGGCGTAGGCCAGGTCGTGAATCACCAGCACGTCGTATTGTTTCGCCAGCGCGACGACCTTTTCGAAAAATTCCAGCTCTACGCACTGCGCCGTTGGGTTAGACGGGAAGCCAAGGATCATCATCTTTGGTTTCGGGTAGCTTTCACGAATCGCTCGCTCCAGCTCGGCAAAGAAGTCCACGCCCTCTACCAGCGGCACAGAGCGAACCTGCGCTCCGGCGATGACCGCGCCGTAAATATGAATCGGGTAGCTTGGGTTTGGCACCAGTACGGTATCACCGTGATCCAGCGTCGCCAGCATCAGGTGCGCCAGCCCTTCTTTCGAGCCGATGGTCACAATGGCTTCGCTTTCCGGGTCGATCTCCACGTCGTAACGATCTTTGTACCAGCGAGAAATGGCGCGGCGCAGGCGTGGGATCCCTCTCGATGTGGAATAGCCGTGCGTGTCTTCCCGCTGGGCCACGGTGCACAGCTTCTCAACGATGTGCGGCGGCGTCGCCCCGTCCGGGTTGCCCATGCTGAAATCGATAATATCCTCGCCGCGGCGTCGCGCAGCCATTTTCAGTTCGGCGGTGATGTTAAAAACGTAAGGGGGCAGGCGATCGATACGCGAAAAACGACGTTTTGGACTGGAGTCAGCCATAAATTCCTCAGAGTAACGTGAGCGCCCGGACCGTCCGAGCGACGCTGCCACGCGATGTGGCCTGTTTTGAAAATAGCCTGAATAAAAATCGCCTGTCGAGAGGGAAATGAAAATATTTTTTCCTCGGCACAAAACGGGAGGTTTCAAATGAAACTCATCACTATTTCATTTAAACGATAGGGCATACATTAACCAGGTAGTAACAACCCAGTAACCTACTCTCTGATGAGATGGAGCACCCTATGCACCTGGACATTCACGATCTCCCCAAAGCTATCCGCGAGGTAAAAGAGAAGCTGCGTCGCGAACTTCCTGATTATCAGTCGGTTTTCGCCGAACTCGAGGCCAACATTCGCCAACAGATCGAGGCGATCCGCGCTGAACTGGAGCGAGGTGAGAACCCTGTTCCGCAGCTCGACGCGGACGACATTCTGCAAGGCCGCGTTAGCGAGCAGCAAAAAGCGCTGATCCGCCAGCGCGGCTGCTGCACCATTCGTGGCGTTTTCCCGCAGGAACAGGCCAGCGCCTGGAATGAAGAGATCGGCAATTATCTTGAGCGTAACCATTTTGTTGAACGTCTGAAAAATGCGGCGGAAGATAACTATTTCGGCACGCTTGCCGACAGTAAGCCGCAAATTTACGGCATTTACTGGTCAAAGCCGCAGACCGAAGCCCGCCAGCATGAACGCATGAAAGCGGTGCAGGTGTTCCTCAATAATCTCTGGCAAACGGAGAGTAACGGCAGGCAGCATTTCGATCCAAACCGGGTCGTTACCTACGCGGACCGCACGCGCCGTCGCCCACCGCGTTCAAGCTCGCTGGGGCTTTCGCCCCACGTTGACGGCGGCTCGGTTGAGCGCTGGCTGGACGAAAACTTCCGCCACGTTTATCGCCATGTCTTTTCCGGCAACTGGAAAGCGTACGATCCTTTTGCCGCCGAAGGGCGCACGGAGGTTCGGGAGTTTCCTTCTCCTGCGGTATGTTCGATGTTCCGCACTTTCCAGGGCTGGACAGCGCTCACGCCGCAGCGCAAGCACGGTGGCACCCTGAATTTACTCCCGGTGGCCAACGCCATGGCGTGGATCCTGCTGCGCGCTCTACAGGATGACGTGCCAGAAGAATCTTTGTGCGAAGCAAAACCAGGCAGAGCATTATCCATTAACAAAGCGTGGCATCCCCTTTTGCTGACTGGGATTTCCTCAATTCCCGATATGGAGCCGGGCGATACCGTTTTCTGGCACTGCGACGTGATTCATTCTGTTGAAAACGAGCACCTCGGCGAGTTTGACAGCAACGTGATGTATATCGCCGCCGCGCCGTGGTGCGAGAAGAACGCAGAGTATCTACCGCGGCAGTGGGAAGCCTTTGTTGAAGGCAAAACGCCGCCGGATTTCGCTGCCGATAATTTTGAGGTGGATTTTGTTGGCCGTGCGACCGTGCAGGATTTGACCCCAGCCGGAAAAAAACAGCTTGGCGGGGGATAATTGCCCCTCACTCTGCCCTCTCCCTGACAGGGAGAGGGAATAAACAATCTTCCCCTCACCTGGAAACGCCCGCCAAATTTCCCTATCATTAGCGCTTCCCCTATGACCACGCGAGTGTCCCGTGCACGAAATTTTTACTATGTTGCTGGCGGTATTCGATCGCGCGGCGCTGATGCTTATTTGCCTTTTCTTCCTGATTCGCATTCGACTGTTCCGCGAACTGCTGCATAAAAGTGCCCACACGCCAAAAGAGCTGCTGGCGGTCACGGCCATCTTCTCCCTCTTTGCCCTGTTCAGTACCTGGTCCGGCGTGCCGGTTGAGGGGTCGCTGGTCAACGTTCGCATTATCGCCGTGATGTCCGGCGGCATTTTGTTTGGCCCCTGGGTCGGCATTATTACCGGGCTGATTGCCGGTACGCACCGCTACCTTATTGATATCGGTGGGATTACCGCCATTCCCTGCTTTATCACCAGCATCCTTGCAGGGATCATTTCTGGCTGGATCAACCGCAAAGTGCCGAAGGAGAATCACTGGCGGGTCGGGATCGTCGGCGGGATGATCTGCGAAACCATGACCATGATTCTGGTGGTGATCTGGGCGCCGACCACCGCGCTCGGCCTGGATATCGTCTCAAAAATCGGCGTGCCCATGATCCTCGGCTCGGTCTCTATCGGCTTTATCATCCTTCTGGTGCAAAGCGTTGAGGGCGAGAAAGAGGCAAGCGCTGCCCGCCAGGCCAAGCTGGCGCTGGATATCGCCAACAAAACGCTGCCGCTGTTCCGCAAGGTCAACAGCGAGTCGCTGCGCCAGGTTTGCCAGATTATTCGCCAGGATATCGATGCAGATGCGGTGGCCATTACCGATACCGAAAAAGTGCTGGCCTACGTCGGGCTCGGCGAGAATAACTACCATGAGAACGATCAGGCCTTCAGCCCGCGCACCCGCCAGGCGTTGAAAGAGGGGCGCATTATCATACGCAACGATGATGAGGCCTGGCGTACCCCGGAAATTCACTCCCTGATAATCATCCCGCTGTGGGAAAAAGGGGTGGTCACCGGCACCCTGAAAATCTATTACCGCCACGCCCACCAGATCACCTCGACGCTGCAGGAGATGGCCGTCGGCCTGTCGCAGATTATCTCCACCCAGCTTGAGGTTTCGCGCGCGGAGCAGCTGCGTGAAATGGCGAACAAAGCTGAGCTAAGAGCGCTACAAAGCAAGATAAACCCGCATTTCCTGTTTAATGCGCTGAATGCCATATCCTCCTCTATCCGCATGAATCCGGACACCGCGCGCCAGCTTATCGTCAATCTGTCTCGCTATCTGCGCTACAACATCGAGCTGAACGACGACGAACTGATAGACATCCGCAAGGAGCTCTACCAAATCAAGGATTATATTGCCATCGAGCAGGCGCGTTTCGGCGATAAGCTGACGGTCATCTACAACATTGATGAAGAGGTCAACTGCCGAATACCAAGCCTGCTTATCCAGCCGCTGGTAGAAAATGCCATTGTTCACGGCATTCAGCCCTGCAAAGGCAAGGGCGTGGTGACGATAAGTATTGAAGAGAGCGGCAACCGGGTACGTATTGCCGTGCGTGATACCGGCAACGGTATCGATCCTAAGGTGATTGAGCGGGTAGAAAATAACGAGATGCCGGGCAATAAGATTGGCCTGCTTAACGTCCATCACCGCGTTCAGCTGCTCTACGGCGAAGGGCTGATTATTCGTCGCCTGGAGCCGGGCACCGAAATCGCCTTTTACGTGCCACGTTCGGCTCCCACCGCAGCTCACCGCCCACTGGAAGGGAGATAAGCATGAAGGTCATCATTGTAGAGGATGAGTTCCTGGCACAGCAGGAGCTTAGCTGGCTGATTAAAAACCACAGCGAGATGGAGATAGTCGCCTCTTTCGACGACGGGATGGATGTGCTCAAGTATTTGCAGCATCACGAAGTTGACGCTATTTTCCTCGACATCAATATTCCGTCGCTGGACGGCGTGCTGCTGGCGCAGAACATCAGCAAATTTGCCCACAAGCCGTTCATCGTATTTATCACCGCCTGGAAAGAGCATGCGGTGGAGGCCTTCGAGCTGGAGGCCTTCGACTATATTCTGAAGCCATACCAGGAGTCGCGCATTATCGGCATGCTGCAAAAGCTTGAGGCCGCCTGGCAGCAGCAGACTTCGCAGCCTGTCGCCAGTCATGAAAACCGCGATGCCACCACGATTAACCTGATAAAAGATGAACGGATTATCGTTACCGACATCAATGATATTTACTACGCGGAAGCGCACGAGAAGATGACGTTTGTTTATACGCGCCGCGAATCTTACGTCATGCCGATGAATATCACCGAATTTTGCAGCCGCCTGCCGGAAAGCCATTTCTTCCGCTGCCACCGCTCGTACGTGGTAAACCTGAACAAAATTCGCGAAATAGAGCCGTGGTTTAACAATACCTACATCCTGCGCCTGCGCGACCTGGATTTTCAGGTGCCGGTGAGCCGCAGCAAGGTCAAAGAGTTCAGGCAGCTCATGCGCCTGTAGAGAAAGGATATTGGCGGGCGCAGCAGCGCGCCCGCGTGGTATTACAGGACGTGCCCCAGCGTCTGACGCAGATGCGCTCCAGCGCCCAGCAGCCCCGGCTGATCGTGAACAATCAGGTAGACGGGAATATCCTTCACGTACTCCTTGAAGCGGCCTTTATCTTCAAACCCGCCGCGGAAACCCGAGGCTTTAAAGAACTCCAGGAAGCGCGGCACGATGCCGCCAGCGATATACACCCCGCCAAAAGTACTCATGTTCAGCGCCAGGTTGCCGCCAAAGCGCCCCAGAATCACGCAGAACAGAGACAGCGCGCGACGGCAGTCGGTGCAGCTATCCTCCACCGCTTTTTCGGTGACGTCTTTCGGCTGGTAGTTTTCCGGCTCGCGTCCGTCCGCCTTGACGATGGCGCGGTAAAGATTGACCAGGCCCGGGCCGGAGAGGATGCGCTCGTTGGAGACATGCCCAAGCTCTTTACGCAACTGCTCGAGGATGATGTCCTCTTCTTCGCTGTTTGCCGCAAAGTCTGAGTGGCCGCCCTCTCCCGGCAGGCTAATCCAGCGTTTATCGACATGGACGAGGTGAGAAACGCCCAGCCCGGTGCCGGCGCCGTAAACCACAACCGGTTTGCCTTCGACGGGCTTATCGCCGCCGAACTGGATCAGGTGCTCTTTTTTCAGCGCCGGAATAGCCATAGAAACGCCGGTAAAATCGTTGATAATTTCCAGATGCTCAAAGCCCAGGTTTTGCTTCATCTCGGCGGTAGAAAACGCCCAGGTGTGGTTGGTCATCTCAACCCAGTCACCGTTTATCGGGCAAGCAATCGCCACACATCCTGACTGCACGCTGGTGTTATGTTCTTTGAGATAGTGCTGAATCACGGCCTCCAGGCTCGGAAAATCCAGACCGGAGTAGGTTTTTGCCTGTGAAATTTCACCCGTGCTCAAATCGCATAGCGCCAGACGTGCATTGGTGCCGCCGACATCTCCCACCAAAGCATATTTTGTCATTCTCAAACAGCTCCGCTAAAGTCAGAATAAGTTCTGGCAACACTGTAAAATTAGCCAGCCGAAACAACAACGACCATCCTCCAGGTGCGGTCTGATTGTTGAACCAGGTCACACTCTGGCTTTACCGTTTCAGCCCTGATTGCAATGCGGCTTGTGACTTTTTGTTTTTGAGCCGTCTGATTCCCTATTGTAAGGATTGACTATGCTCCATCCGCGAGCCAGAACGATGCTGGTGCTTTCCATTCCGGCTTTGATTATCGGCGTCTTATCCAGCCTGGTATTGATTGTGGTGATGAAAATCGCCGCTGCGCTTCAGGAGTACCTCTGGAGCACCCTGCCGACGGGGCAAGGTTACGACCCTCACTCTCCCTTTTGGATCCTTCTGATCCTGACGCTCACCGGCCTCGCGGTCGGGCTGGTGATACGTTTTCTGCCGGGCCACGGCGGCCCGGATCCCGCCACCGAGCCGCTCATCGGCACTCCCGTGCCAGCGATGGCCATACCCGGGCTGATTATGGCGCTGGTGATCGGTCTCGCCGGCGGCGTAAGCCTTGGGCCGGAACATCCGATCATGGCGGTGAATATCGCGCTTGCGGTGGCGCTGGGCGCCCGTGTTTTACCTAAGGTCAGCCCGCTGGACTGGACCATCCTCGCCGCGGCAGGCACCATCGGCGCGTTATTCGGCACGCCCGTTGCCGCCGCGCTGATCTTCTCTCAAACGCTCGGCGGGAATAACGAAGTGCCGCTGTGGGACAGGCTGTTCGCCCCGCTGATGGCTGCGTCCGCCGGGGCGCTAACCACCAGCATTTTCTTCCACCCGAATTTCGCCCTGCCGGTGGCCAGCTATCCGGAGATGCACTTTGAAGACCTGTTCAGCGGTGCGGTGGTTGCCGCGATTGCCATCGCTGTGGGCATGGTGGGCGTCTGGTGCCTGCCGAGGCTGCACCGGCTGATGCATCGGCTAAAACATCCCGTGATGATCCTCGGCCTTGGCGGTTTTTTGCTTGGCCTGCTGGGGATAATCGGCGGCGAGGTCACGATGTTCAAAGGCCTTGCGGAGATGCACCAGCTGGCGGTTTCCGACTTCTCAGTCTCATCGCTATTGCTCTTTGCGGTGGTTAAACTGGCGGCGCTGGTGATTGCCGCCGCCAGCGGGTTCCGTGGAGGACGTATTTTCCCGGCGGTCTTTGTTGGCGTTGCGCTGGGTATGATGCTGCATCAGCACGTTGAGGCCGTTCCCGCCGCCATTACGCTCTCCTGTGCCGTCCTTGGCATGGTACTGGTGGTCACTCGCGATGGCTGGCTGAGCCTGTTTATGGCGATGGCCGTAGTGCCTGACGTCAAGCTCCTGCCCCTGCTCTGTATCGTGATGTTACCCGCCTGGCTGCTGCTGGCGGGAAAACCGTTGATGATGGCCGGGCGGCCGAACCGTTAATGCTCTGTTCCAGCGTTGCTTTTGCCCAACGAGACGGTAACCGCCTTCAGCAGTTCGGGAATGTCCTGCTTAGGCAGGACAACCTCTACCAGCGCCAGCCTTTCCGGGCTGGCCAGCTTCTCCAGCACCTCGGCAAGCTGCGCGGTTTCTGTGACTCGCCAGCATGCAGCCTGGCTATTCGCGCTCATCGCCTGCGGCAGACGAGTCCAGTCCCAGGGCGCAATTTCGTTGTAGCGCTGTTCCGGACCATGGATAGCACGCTCAACCGTATAACCCTCATTATTTAATACCAGGATGATCGGTTTCTGCCCGTCACGCTGCATGCTGCCCAGCTCCTGAATCGTCAGCTGGGCAGAGCCGTCGCCGATTAGCAGAACCACCCGCCTGTCAGGCCATGCGGTTTGTGCTCCAAACGCCGCCGGCAGCGTATAGCCGATCGATCCCCAAAGCGGCTGCACGATAAAGGTTACGCCGGCGGGCAGAGTTAACGCCGCAGCGCCGAATGCCGCCGTTCCCTGCTCGGCCAAAATGATATCCCCTGGCCGTAAGGCATTTTGCAAAGTTTGCCAGAACGCATGCTGGTCCAGCCTGCCGCTTTCGCAGGCGGGGAGCGTTGGCGGCCTTTGCGTCGCCACGGGCCAGGAGGCGGCCTGGCGAGCGCACAGCGACTGCAAAATGGCTATCGCCTGCGCCATAGGGATACCGCTAAACCAGCGCTCACCAACCCGCACAGCCTCGGGGAGAACCTCAATTGTCTGCTGCTGGCTAAGCTTGTGGCTGAATCCTGCGGTGAGCGTGTCGCTAAACATTACACCAACGCAGATCACCAGCTCGGCGCCTTCAATCTCCTCTTTTACCTGAGGCCGACTGGGGGCTCCGCTGTAAGTCCCGAGAAAACCGGGTTTGCTTTCGTCGAACAGCCCTTTCCCCATCAACAGTGAGGCATGCGGCACAGGCGCGCTGTCCATCCATTGCTGAAGCGTGTTTTGCAGCCCCCAGCGCTGAGCGAGAAAATCTGCCAGCAGAGCAACGCTACGGCTTTCAGCGATTCTGGCCTGGGCGCAGCGACGAAACGCTTCCAGAGCCGCGGGGTCGACTACCGTTTCGCCAACCTGCAGCCGTTTCGAGGGGCGCGTTGCAGGCGCTTCGGCAACATCGCTCGGCAGTAAAAGATAGCCGGGGCGCCGCTGCCTGATGGCCTCCAGCATCACCCGGTCAATTTCGCTGCAGGCGTTGGCCGGCGTCAACGAGGCGTGAGCCACAGAAACTTCAGCGGCAATGCGCTGGAAATGCTGGAAATCTCCGTCCCCCAGCGTGTGATGAAGCAGATCTCCACGCTGCTGAGCGTGGCGGTTAGGCGCCCCAACAATATGAATGACAGGCAGGCGCTCTGCGTAACTGCCCGCCAGGCCGTTCAACGCGCTTAGTTCCCCCACGCCAAACGTGGTCAGCAAAGCCGCCACGCCCTTGCAGCGGGCATAGCCGTCGGCAGCGTAGGCCGCGTTCAGTTCATTAGCACAGCCAATCCATGCAAGCCGAGGATGGGCAATAACGTGATCCAGGAAAACAAGGTTGTAATCGCCGGGCACGCCGAAGAGGTGATCAATCCCCCCTTCGTTTAGCCGGTCCAGCAGATAGTCCGCCACACAGTAGCGCATAGGATTTTCCTTCTGTCAGGGCTTGCTGTGAGTATTGAGTAACCGGGATCGGTGTCGAGAATATATCCGATTTAGAGGGTGGAACGTGGAATGTACAGGGGAAAACGGCGTATTCTGCGTGGTGAAAACGTATACACTAAATTCTCTGTTCCCCTAAGGATCGCAATAATGAACTGGCAGCCTGACCCCGAACGCTATACCTCCATGGAATACCGGCGCTGCGGCCGCAGCGGCCTGAAACTGCCCGCCATCTCTCTCGGTTTATGGCATAACTTCGGTGATGCCACGCTGCTGGAAACCAGCCGTCAGCTACTGAGAAAAGCCTTCGATCTCGGCATTACCCACTTTGACCTGGCGAACAACTACGGGCCGCCTCCCGGCTCGGCTGAGTCCAATTTTGGCCGTATATTGCGGGAAGATTTTCATCCCTGGCGCGACGAGCTGATCATCTCCACGAAAGCAGGCTACACCATGTGGGACGGGCCTTATGGCGACTGGGGTTCACGCAAGTATCTCATTTCGAGCCTCGACCAGAGCCTGAAACGCATGGGGCTTGAGTACGTCGATATTTTCTATCATCACCGTCCCGATCCGGAGACTCCGCTGGAAGAGACCCTGCGCGCCCTCGACCATGTCGTGCGCCAGGGTAAAGCGCTGTACGTCGGTATTTCCAACTACCCGGCGGCGTTGGCGGAAAAGGCCATTGATATTCTTAACGATCTCGGTACGCCCTGCCTGATCCACCAGCCACGTTACTCGATGTTTGAACGCTGGGTCGAAGGGGGCCTGCTGGATCTGCTGCGAAGCAAAGGCGTCGGCAGTATCGCTTTCTCCCCGCTTGCCGGAGGCCAGCTAACCGACCGCTACCTGAGTGGGATCCCCGCGGACTCACGGGCCGCCAGCGGCAGCCGCTTCCTGAATCCAGACCAGATAACCGACGAGAAGCTGGTGAAAGTGCGCAAGCTCAATGCGCTGGCGGAGAAACGCGGGCAAAAGCTGTCGCAGATGGCGCTGGCCTGGGTGCTGCGTGATGAAAAGGTCACGTCGGTCTTAATTGGCGCCAGCAAAACCAGCCAGATTGAAGATGCCGTCGGCATGCTGAGCCAGCGCGGCTTTAGCGAGCAGGAGCGGGCTGAAATCGAGGCTATTTTAGTGTAAACGCTTAACCCCTTTCCCTGAACCGATCCGGTTTTGTGCAAAAAGTGCTGCGCCCGATGATTTAGGAATCCTGTAGTTCATCTGGCCTTTTGTCGGTTTGTAATATTATGTTAACAAGCCGCAACACGGCTCTGAGAACCAGGGAGAAAAGTATGTTCAGGTCACTAATGCTTGCCCTTGCCTTGCTGACCGCGGCGCCGATAGTCGCTAACGCGGGTGAAATCACCCTGCTGCCGTCGGTGAAATTACAGATTGGCGACCGCGATTACCGCGGCAATTACTGGGACGGTGACAGATGGCGCGACCGCGACTACTGGCACCGAAACTATGAATGGCGCGATCGCGGCTGGCATCACCACCGCGGCTGGGACAAGGGTTGGGACCGCGGCCGCAACAGCTACGAACGCGGCTATCGCGCTGGCTGGAACGACCGTGACGACGACCGAGGCAGAGGGCGGGGACACGGCCATCACCACTAAACCAAAAAGGGCTGGATTATCCAGCCCTTTTTACTTGTTCCGGCAAGCTTAATTGCCAAAAAGCGTGCCGAAAATTAGCCACAGGTTCAGCGCCACAACCACCGCCACGATCAGCCAACCCACCATTTTCACCCAGCGAACGTTCACCAGGTCGCCCATCAGCTTTTTATCGCTGGTAAACACCAGCAGCGGCACCAGCGCCAGGGCAATCCCGAAGCTCAGCAGCACCTGGCTCATCACCAGAATGCGGGTAGGATCCAATCCCATCAAAATGACCACAAAAGACGGCGCCATGGTAATCGCCCTGCGCACCCAAAGTGGGATATAGAAACGCACAAAGCCCTGCATGACCACCTGTCCGGCCAGCGTCCCGACCACCGTTGATGATAAACCGGCCGCCACCAGGCTAAGGCCGAAAATCGTGGCCGCGGCATGGCTCAGCAGAGGCTCCAGCGTTTTATAGGCATCTTCCAGCTCGGCCACGCCGGTATGGCCGGTAAAGTGGAACGCGGCGGCGGCGGTTGCCATCATCGCCAGATTGACGAAGCCCGCAATGGTCATGGCAATCGCCACGTCCCATTTGGTCGCAGAGTAACGCTGCGCCCGGTTGCCCTCGTGCAGGTGCTGGGTTAGCGAAGAGTGCAGATAAATCACGTGCGGCATGATTGTCGCACCCAGTACGCCGGCGGCAAGGTAGACCGCCTCAGAGGTCGGCAGGCTGGGGATGAGCATTCCTCTGCCCAGTTCCGCGACCTTTGGCTGGGAGAAGACAAGCTCAACAATATAGGCGGCGGCCACAAACAGCAGCAGGCCACCAATCACTTTCTCCAGCGGCTTCTGTCCTCTGCTTTGCAGCATCAGGATCAGGAAAGTGGCTATCCCGGTCAGCACCGCGCCCTGCAGGAGCGAAACGCCAAGGATCAGCTTGAAGCCGATAGCCGCCCCGATAAATTCGGCGAGATCTGTCGCCATGGCGATGATTTCCGCCTGCACCCAGTAAATCCACACCAGCGGGCGCGGGTAATGGTCGCGGATTTGCTCAGCCAGGTTTTTGCCGGTGGCTATCCCCAGCTTGGCGGACAGCACCTGAATGAGCGCCGCCATCAGGTTTGCCCACACCACCACCCACAGCAGTTGGTAGCCATAGCTCGCCCCGGCCTGAATATTGGTCGCGAAGTTACCGGGGTCGATATAGCCGATAGCGGCGATAAACGCCGGCCCCATCAGCGCCAGCCGCAGCTTGCGCGCCGTGCGCCCGGTAGTGCCGTCAATGCGACTGTTTGTCATCTTCTGCCTCTGAGATATAGCCTTTGCTATGTTTTATGCTATCAAAGTGAGAATGGTTATCAAGTCCATTTAGTGCGGGGAAATTGATTTCTCTGATAGCTGAAAACAATATGCAGGAGGCGTGAGATGGCGATTCTGGATGCCGGTTAACGGATTAACATCCGACTAACGTGTAAGGTTTTAACCAGCCATCCTAACGTAACTTTTAGCTTCTTTACTTAACATAGCAGAAATGTATGGTGGATCACTATTTTTGCGTTCCGTCACAGCTCATCACTATAGTGTGGAATTGATCTCGTTTTCTTATTGCTTGTTACATAGAATGTGCAACGAAATTAAACCTGCCTCATATTTGGAGCAAATATGTCCCGCGTTTTGCACTTTGTTTTAGCGCTTGCTGTGGTCGCGCTGCTGGCTCTGCTGGTCAGCCCTAACCGCAAGCAAATTCGTATTCGCTTTGTCATTCAGCTGTTAGTGATCGAAGTGTTACTGGCCTGGTTCTTCCTGACCTCCGACGTCGGCCTGGGCTTCGTAAAAGGTTTCTCCGAGATGTTCGAGAAACTGCTCGGCTTCGCTAACGAAGGGACAAACTTTGTCTTCGGCAAAATGAACGACGAAGGCCTGGCCTTCTTCTTCCTGAAGGTGCTGTGCCCTATCGTCTTCATTTCTGCACTGATCGGTATTCTGCAGCACATCCGCATTCTGCCGATTGTTATCCGCGCTATCGGTACCGTGCTTTCTAAAGTCAACGGTATGGGTAAGCTGGAATCCTTTAACGCCGTAAGCTCGCTGATTCTGGGACAGTCAGAAAACTTTATCGCCTATAAGGATATTCTCGGCAAAATGTCGCGCAACCGCATGTACACCATGGCGGCAACCGCGATGTCTACCGTCTCCATGTCAATCGTGGGCGCGTATATGACCATGCTGCAGCCGAAATATGTGGTTGCCGCGCTGGTGCTGAACATGTTCAGTACCTTTATCGTGCTGTCGCTGATTAACCCATACCGCGTGGACGAGAAAGAAGAAGACCTGCAGATGTCTAACCTGCACGAAGGTCAAAGCTTCTTCGAAATGCTTGGCGAGTACATTCTGGCAGGTTTCAAAGTGGCGATTATCGTTGCCGCTATGCTGATTGGTTTTATCGCGCTGATCTCTGGCCTGAACGCGCTGTTTGCCGCCGTGCTGGGCATCTCCTTCCAGGGCATTCTGGGCTATATCTTCTACCCGGTTGCCTGGGTGATGGGCGTGCCGTCCGGCGAAGCGCTGCAGGTTGGCAGTATTATGGCGACCAAACTGGTTTCTAACGAATTCGTCGCCATGATGGATCTGCAGAAGATTGCCAGCTCCCTCTCTCCACGCGCTGAAGGCATCCTGTCCGTGTTCCTGGTCTCCTTCGCGAACTTCTCTTCTATCGGCATTATCGCGGGCGCGATTAAAGGGCTGAACGAAGAGCAAGGTAACGTAGTTTCTCGCTTCGGCCTGAAGCTGGTTTACGGCTCTACGCTGGTGAGCATCCTGTCCGCCTCTATCGCGGCGCTGGTTATCTGATTTTTGAGTATAAAAATGCCGGTGCAAGTCACCGGCTTTTTTATGTCTGTCACTCGGCCTCAGCCTCTCCACCCCAGCACACTCTGTTGCGCCCCTGTTGCTTAGCCGTATAGAGCCGAATATCGGCCTGGCTCTGTATCTGCTCCAGTGAACCGTCCGGCGCCTCTTCATGGGAGGCCACTCCCAGCGAAGCCGTCACCAGCAGCGTAGACCCCTCTTCAAGCTTGAGCGGCGTGTTCATCAGCATCTTACGTACGCGCTGCGCAACGGCAACGGCCGCATGCAGGTCGGTATTGGGCAGATAAACACAAAACTCCTCGCCGCCAATACGCCCGACGATATCCTGGCTACGAATGGCCTGCTGGATGCAGCGCGTGGCGTGGATAAGCACGAGATCCCCGACCTGGTGCCCAAACCGGTCATTCACTTTTTTAAAGTGATCGAGGTCCAGTTGAATAAGAGAGTAATCCACATAGCGCGGGCTTATGCCGGCGCTCGTTTCGAAAAAACCACGGCGGTTAAGTACGCCGGTAAGATCATCATGGAGCGCGTGCCGATGCATTTCCTGCTGCAGGAGTCCCATGTTGCGAATCAGCCGGCAGATCATGCGGTGAGAGCCAATCAGGATAAGAATGACGATCAGCCACATCAAGACCAGCAGGACGCTAAAGCGGCCAAAGTCCTCATGCAGCCCCTGCCTGATAGTCTGGATGCTAACGAGAATGGCTCCCGTCCCGGTCACATGACCGAAGGTGGCGTAGGCGTAGCCGAAGCGTAAGGTTCCCCTGGATTCGTCAGCCAGCTGCTCAAGAATTTCCTGCCGCTGCGGCTCGCTTAGACGATATCCATTCTGCGCCCCCACGGACCGCGTTATGGGGTTCATCTGCTCATCAAAAATCATCCATGCGCTTTGCGTATCTTCCGGCAGGGCGCTGGAAAGAAACAGCCGGAGCGTTTCGGCGGTGACAACAATACCGAACAGACCAATCCACCGGTCGTCAAAATCGACGGGGAGAGATCCATTAACCAACGTTTTCCCCGTATCGGCGTCGTTTTGCCGCGTCCAGAACGGCTCGCGTCGGGGGTTCAGGAGCGGCGAGCCCAGAACAAACGATCCCTGTTTCGCCAGCGGGTTGGCGCTTTTGATAAGCCGTTTGTTTACCTCAGGCGACAGAGAAGCAATGAAAGCGCCGGAACGAGACATGTAATAGATACTGGAAGCCAGGCGGTCGCTTCCTCCCGCCAGCGGGAAAAGGTCCTGAATTTCGCGCAGCGCCTGATACTCACGCCGCGTTAATTTATCTCTTTCATCCTGAGGCTCATTCTTAAAAGGCTGGATGCTATCGGGGATCGTTAAGCTTTGTATGTGCAGCGGCGCCAGCGAAGCTCCGTTTCTGGCCCGGGTTGCAAGTTGTGAAAGCGGCGTGAATTGAGGCTCATCCAGCGTTTCAATAAACAGACGGCGCAGGTAGCGCAGATTGTCCATCTGATATTCAGATTTGCTTTCAACCCGGGCGATAACGCTTTCAAGATTGCTGAGCTGACTCGTGCGATAGCCGTGGTTAAACAGCTCGCCCTGCTGCCAGAAGAGGAACGTTATCAGCAAAAAAAGCGATAAAAAACACACATGGGTTATGCGTAGTGTCTTCACCATCGGCAGATGGAAATGGCTTATCAACGACGTGCTCACGGTGGTTCCTTTTCTCGCACAAAGGAGAAAGTCAGGGCTTGAACTGCCGCAGAGGTTCGGGTCTCCCTACCAGATAGCCTTGCAGGAACTGAACGCCAAGCTGCAGCAAGATTTCACGCTGCTCTTCCGTTTCGACATACTCCGCCACCACGGTCAGCGATTTCGCCTCTGCCAGTTTACATATGGACTTCACGATCAGCTTATCCATGACGTCGCTGGTAATGTCCCGCACAAAACAACCATCAATCTTGATGATGTCCGCCTGCAGCTTTTTCAGACGCTCATAGTTAGCGTAGCCCGTCCCAAAATCATCGATAGCAATCTTAAAGCCTTTCTCGCGCAATAGCGCAATATTTTGGCTGGAGGTTTCCGAGTTGGAGAAAGCCTGTTCTTCAGTCACTTCTATCACCACAGCACTGGCTGGCACCCTGTAAGCCTCAAACCGCGCAACAATCTGCTGGGCAATCTCTTTCTGCATTAGCGTTAGCGGCATCAGATTGACCGAGAAGCGAACCTGCTGAGTGTTGCCCGGATGCTTCGCCAGCCACTCGAGCAGCATCTTCATGACCATCATGTCAAAACGAGTGCTGAGGTTGAACTCAGCAATGAGCGGAATAAATTTATCCGGCGTAATGTTCTGGCCGTCAATCACCAGACGGCTGAGGATTTCATGATAGCCCTTGCCTTCGCTATTCACGATTGGCTGGGCGTAAAGCTGAAACGCCTCTTCATCTATGGCACGCTTAATTTTTTGCAGCAGCAGAACGCGCTCGGTGGTTTGCCCTGAAACCGCCTGCAATCTTGAGTCCAGGCCAAGGACACGCTGCGCATCGCTGGCCTTTTCGGCGAGATAGCTTAACTGTCCCAGCGTCCGCTGTAGCTCCTCGGGAGTATCAACGATCCCCCAGGCTGCCCCATATTCAATCTCCAGGGCAGCGTTGTGCCAGGGAATCTTCTTGTTATTCAACTGCTCGACAAAATAGGTTAGCCGGGCTTCCGTTTCGCCGCCGCGTAAGAATAAAAGTAACTCGCTGCCCGGCAGCTGAAATATTTTTTCCCCCTCAACCAGCCAGGGCTGTAATTCCCGGGCAATGGTTTTCTTGCAGTAGATACGCATCATCATGCCGTAATGTCGGCTAAGAAACTCAAAGTTAGTCATTCTCAGACAGCAGAGTGCGCCAACGGGAAACAGACGAATATGCTCTTCCAGCGCACGCAAATTAGGGAGTTTTGTCAGAGGATCGGTCTGCGCCTGCAGATGATAAATACGCTTCATCCACTCATTTTTATGGTAGGAGGTCATCATATACAGCAGGCAGACGGTAAAAGAGATAAAGACCGAAAGAATGAATGAGAGCGCGTGCTGGGTATTTACTCCCTGCAAAAAGCCGGTGTTGTAGGTCAGCAGCACCCATGCCGAAATCCCCCACAGCAAGGAAATCACTCTTGCTCCCTGGCGGCGAATGCCAATGGTAAACAGCACGAAGATGACCGGTACCAGATAGCCGGATATCAACTCGCTGTGCCACGGCGAACACATCAGCAGCAGGTAAAGTCCCCAGACAACCAGCCAGCACGGCGTGTAGAAGCGGTGCTTATCCTGTCTGTAATGCCGGACGCAGCGCCGCCAGAAGCCCCGGGCAAAATGTGGATTCAGCAGCATACGCAGCGGGTAATAGAAAAGCGGCGTGAAAATGAGCGAGGCGACGACCAGATTCAGCACATCGACAATCATATAGATAGCCGAACCGGCGCCAAAAAAGGGCGCAAGCTCAGGCGGGTATGCAATGACATTGCCCGCCAGGTACATCAGCAGCTTGATGGCAAAAGGAGCGACGAACCCCAGCCAGAAAATACGCTGCCCCATCCCCTTATTGGGCAAGCCGAAACGCCAGCGGCGGCCCACAGAGTAGCGGGTAATCAGACTGGTAATCAGTAGAGGAAAAAGCAGGCAAAAAATAAAGGCTACGAGGGGAATAACAGGTAAATCAAGAAGACAGCTATAAACGATCAGCGAGCCGGAGGTTAACGGCAAAATGGCCTGCCGCCCATAAATAATAATCATTGCCATGATAAAGCTTAATGGCAGATAGGCGAGGTAGGTTTTATGCCCATCAACAAGGGTTGTCGGTGAAATATAGCGGGAAAAAGGAATGAGCAGTAAACACAACGCCAGAGCAATCGCTATTTTTCTTATCGTCTTGTGAATGATCATGGGCTGTAGTGTTAACTTTATGTAATTGCTGGAATATTATTTATCGTCGGCAAGAATACGTTTGTTTATTGAGCGAATCAAGTTTCTGAAATGCTCACCAGCAAAGCTTACCGTACCGCAGAGATAATAGAACAAGCCGAGATACATTGAGATTTTTTTAACGGAGGGCGGCAAGACAGAGAGTCAGAAAGCAAAAACCCCCGCCGAAGCGAGGGTTTCATATTTTGGTGGAGCTAAGCGGGATCGAACCGCTGACCTCTTGCATGCCATGCAAGCGCTCTCCCAGCTGAGCTATAGCCCCACGGAAGGTGTTGATTTTACGGTACCAATCTGCTGGTGAAGATTTGGTGGAGCTAAGCGGGATCGAACCGCTGACCTCTTGCATGCCATGCAAGCGCTCTCCCAGCTGAGCTATAGCCCCAAACCGTAAAGACCTTGTCGTGTTGACGGGCGGCATAATATGAAACCCCACATAGCGTGTCAACGGCAATTTGTTCTTCCGCGATCAATCGCCTAAAAAGCCATCGCATCAGGCAATTCCGGGTTGCATATCATCCCGTTGTAGTTAATTCTGTCACAGTTTCGCGTTAGGCAGTTCAATAAAATGAACCCCTAATCAAGCCGTTCCGGCCGCAATGAAAAGGAATCACTGTGCTCAAGGAAAGAATGACACCAGAAGAGTTAGCCGTTATGACAGGCTACAGCCGTCAGACCATCAATAAATGGGTTCGCAAAGAGAAGTGGGCGACATCGCCAAAACCCGGCGTACAGGGCGGCAAAGCGCGGCTGATTCATGTTGATGAGCAAGTTCGGGATTTCATCAACAGCACACGAAGAGTGACGGAAAATACCGCACGCTACAGCGCGGCCGATGCTTCTCTGGAAAATCTACTGATTAACTCCGTGCAGCAAATGTCCGACACCGAACAGCAAAAAATGTCTGCAATGCTGCTGCGCGATGGGATTGCCGGCTTGCTTAAGCGGCTGGGTATTCGCGATAACGAGTAAAAAAAAGCCGGTCTCTGTGGACCGGCTTTCTGCAGCACTTATTTTCTCTTACTGCTGTGCTTCACGCTCGCTGATGAAATCGAGCGCTTTGTTGATACGCGCAACAGAGCGCTGCTTGCCAATCGCATGCACGGTCACATCAAGACCCGGAGACTGACCGGCACCGGTAACGGCTACGCGCAGCGGCATCCCGACTTTGCCCATCCCCACTTCCAGCTCATCGGCGGTCGCCTGAATAGCATGATGGACGTTTTCTGCAGTCCAGTCGCTCAGCGCGGCCAGTTTGTCACGCACCACCTCCAGCGGCTGACGCGCAACCGGGCGCAGGTGCTTCTTCGCTGCATCCGCATCAAATTCGCTGAAATCTTCGTAGAAATAGCGGCAGGTCTGCGCCATCTCTTTCAGGGTCTTACAGCGCTCGCCTAACAGTTTCACCAGCTCCGACAGCTGCGGGCCATTACGGGTATCAATGTTTTCCTGCTCGATGTGCCATTGCAGGTGGGTTGCCACATACTCAGGCTCCAGAGTATTGATGTAATGGTGGTTCAGCCACTGAAGTTTTTCAGTGTTAAAGGCGCTGGCTGACTTGCTTACAGCGTTCAGGCTGAACATCTCAATCATCTCTTCACGAGTGAAGATCTCCTGGTCGCCATGGGACCAGCCCAGACGCACCAGATAGTTCAGCAGCGCCTCCGGCAGGTAGCCATCGTCCCGATACTGCATCACGCTCACCGCTCCGTGGCGTTTAGAGAGCTTTTTACCGTCGTCGCCGTTGATCATCGAAACGTGGGCATAAAGCGGAACCGGCGCGTTCAGCGCTTTCAGGATGTTGATCTGACGCGGCGTGTTGTTGATATGGTCTTCACCACGGATCACGTGGGTGATCTCCATATCCCAGTCGTCGACCACCACACAGAAGTTGTAGGTTGGCGATCCGTCGGTACGACGGATGATCAGATCGTCCAGCTCCTGGTTGCTGAATTCGATCGGGCCACGAATCTGGTCGTCAAAGATAACGGAGCCTTCCTGCGGGTTGGCGAAACGCACTACGCACGGTTCGTCATCGGCATGATGCTCGTGGCTGTGGCGGCAGCGGCCGTCGTAGCGAGGCTTCTCGTTATTCGCCATTTGCTCTTCACGCAGCGCTTCAAGGCGCTCTTTAGAGCAGTAGCACTTATACGCCGTTCCCGCGGCCAGCATTTCGTCGATAGCCTGGTTGTAACGATCAAAACGCCGGGTCTGATAGTACGGGCCCTCATCCCACTGCAGGCTCAGCCAGTTCATCCCGTCCATGATCGCTTCAATGGCTTCCGGGGTGGAGCGCTCGAGGTCGGTGTCTTCTATACGCAGCACGAACTCGCCTTTGTTGTGACGAGCAAAAAGCCAGGAATAGAGAGCAGTACGGGCACCGCCAACGTGCAGGTAGCCTGTTGGGCTTGGCGCAAAGCGAGTTTTGATTTTCATTAAACGGCCTTAGTTACACATATTTGCCTACAAAGCGGCAATTGCCAGGGAAAATTAACAGGCAACATTCTATCACTGTGCGCTAATTCCTCAATGTTGATGCCCGTTGATAGCCAGAAAGTGGAGAATTTGATGGCAAATCAAGCGCCAATGCATGTTTCTTGATCGCATCGTTTACTTTTAAGACGAACGAACAAAAACTTTATAAAAGGCGTTGACTCATTTTCAACTGTCCCTATAATGCGACTCCACAAACCGGGGGTGATTAGCTCAGTTGGTAGAGCATCTCCTTTACACGGAGGGGGTCGGCGGTTCGAGCCCGTCATCACCCACCACTCTTTAAGAGTGACCCGGAATGTAAAGTAAGAGATTTAGAGATGGGTGATTAGCTCAGTTGGTAGAGCACCTCCTTTACACGGAGGGGGTCGGCGGTTCGAGCCCGTCATCACCCACCATCTCCTCTTACAGAATTAGCAGTACCGAAGTTTGGGTGATTAGCTCAGTTGGTAGAGCACCTCCTTTACACGGAGGGGGTCGGCGGTTCGAGCCCGTCATCACCCACCATCGGGTCGTTAGCTCAGTTGGTAGAGCAGTTGACTTTTAATCAATTGGTCGCAGGTTCGAATCCTGCACGACCCACCAATGTAGAAAGGCGCCCTAAAGGCGCCTTTTTGCTATTTGAAATTCGGGCAGTATGAGAACCTGCTGCAGGTTCGAGTGGAGCGCAGCGACACAGCGTTGCTTTAGCAACGACCCGAAGGGCGAGCGAAGCGAGTCATCCTGCACGACCCACCAATGTAGAAAGGCGCCCTAAAGGCGCCTTTTTGCTATTTGAAATTCGGGCAGTATGAGAACCTGCTGCAGGTTCGAGTGGAGCGCAGCGACACAGCGTTGCTTTAGTAACGACCCGAAGGGCGAGCGAAGCGAGTCATCCTGCACGACCCACCAATGTAGAAAGGCGCCCTAAAGGCGCCTTTTTGCTATTTGAAATTCGGGCAGTATGAGAACCTGCTGCAGGTTCGAGTGGAGCACAGCGACACAGCGTTGCTTTAGCAACGACCCGAAGGGCGAGCGAAGCGAGTCATCCTGCACGACCCACCAATGTAAAAAGGCGCCCTAAAGGCGCCTTTTTGCTATGCGTAATTTCATCTTCTCTGCAAAAAACCATCAACTTCTTCGTCCTCAGGCCGATAATGTCATTACCTATTCAACACCTCTGAGGAAATATAATGACAACAATCAGCAGCTCCGCTCCAGTCGGTATACAGGCAAGTAATGCCAGCGGCGGCAGTACCTCTTCAACGGATAGCAGTACCGCTGCGCAAATAGCCCAAATCACCAAAAAAATTACCCAACTGACCGAGAAACTAAAAGAAGTCTCTGGTAGCAACGATCTCTCTGCGAAAGAGAAAAAGAAACAGATCGCAGTCATTCAGGCGGAGATTAAAATGCTGCAGGCCCAGCTGGCTCAGCTTCAGCGTAAGCAGGCTGAAGAAGCCCAGCAGAAAAAGGAAGAACAGCAAATTAAAGCGACGGGCTTGAATAAGCCGTCCAACGGTCGCCAGATTGATATTTATATTTAGTGTCAATAAATAGCGGATCGTCTCTACGGGCCAGGGTTAACAGCCTGGCCTGCATCCTGAGCGCGTGCCCGACAGCTCGGCCAACGTTGGCCGTATTACCCCCGTTACTCAATTCGTCTTTGACGAGAAGCACCTCTTAGCGGTCCCCTACAAGAGGCGTATAAACAGCCTCCGCCCTAAGATCAGGGTTTGTTTGCTGAAGCACGGCGTGTAAAGAAGAAGCGGGCAAAAATCTGAAAGACTAATTTTTATTTGTTAAAAAACAGCAAGTTAAAGATATCTCATTCATATTGTATCTGGAATCACGCAGTTTTACTGTATAAAGTAAGAACAGTGATGTTAATTATGACTATTTGTACTGCAATCAGATTTATAACTTATTATCTGATTGCAGTCGAATGATAGCGACTCATTATTATAAGGGATAATATCACTAATGTTGTTATTTTCCCTTAAATAAAGAAAATAGCTTTAATATACAAAGGGAAACTAACACTGAAAAAACAAAAATGAAAATAAACAGTAACTGTATTGGTTTTAGCGTGTCCCACATAATCGTTCTTGTTGTCATATCGTAAATGACATCATTGGGGATCACTCTAAAACTGATATCCACCATCAATGATATGATGATGATGAATGCACATGTAAATAAAATGATCTTATACAGGAGTTTTCTTTTCATTTCTTCATCCATTGAAGTGTAGAATTCTTATTCTACATAAAAATCAAAAAATGTGAAATTTTTATTGAAATTAGCCAATCAAAAAGGAGTTTGAAGCATGAGTGTTTTTAAAGGAACAGGTTTATTTTTTATTCAAGAAAAAATATTCAACAAGTCTGGCCTTCCCACATTTGCTAACACCATCGGCCCTACTTCGATTCAGGTTGTTAAGTCAGTTTTTGAGTTAATAGAAGAATATGATAGTTTTTACAAAGGTAAACTGATCGATTTTGAAAAAATAAGCCTTTGGGATCAGTTTAAGGTGATGTTCGGTGTTGATGTATCAGAGATAAAGAAAAAAAATGGTAAACTGGCTTTTAGTCAGGTTTATTGTGGTTTTCGCACTCTGGTTAAACCTATTGATGGCTTCGATGAACACTTACCAAAAAGTCTTACAAAACAGAGAAATATATCAATTCCTACGCCTTACACTTTCGGCAAAGATCCTGTTCCGAATGTGAGTCTTTACGGTAATATAGCCGCAAACTTTTATATTTCTGACGGTGGTACAGGCGTGCCATCCGCTTTTGCTAAATACAATTCAAAAACTAAAGAAGTTCGGCATGTCGCAAGTGAGAGAGAGTTTATTGATACCATGAATGGTTTGACCATCAGGAAGAGCTGAAAAGATTAATAGTTACCGATAAAATTATTAGCCAGCAGGGAATGGAGAAATAAAAATTTTTTTTCCATTCTTGTTTTCTTTCTAAGAAAAAAAGCGCCAACATTAACAGCAAGGCGATAAAAATGAATATCGACTTTATGGCTAGATTATCCTGAACATGAATGGCAAGATAAAATAAAAAACTGGAAAGCAGCCAGGATATTTTTATTTTTCGTTTAAAAAAAACAAAGCCAAATAAAAGGTAAAATACACTTAGTAAAACATCCATATTTAAATCTCCTTATAGTGCCCATTTATTCTATCATCAGACGACAGCGGAGTGTAGCTGGAAAAATGTTCTCTACGTCTGAAAGTTTGTTCAATCGCTAAACAGAGGATCGCCTTTACGGGTTTCGCTTAACAGCCTGGCCTGCTCACGCACTTCCTGCCATATAGCCTCTGCCGCACGTGAAAGCGAACGATTTTTTCGTCTGACCAGCATCAACTGTCGGTTTACCACCGGCGTAAGTCGCTTAACGACCAGCGGCCTCCCCTCAGGTAACGGCAGCGCCAGCGCAGGCAAAACGCTTAAGCCAATACCGGCTTCCACCATCGGGTAAAGCGTGGTTGGATGACCAATTTGCTGGACAACATTCACGGCTATTCCCTGGCGGGTAAATGCCTCATCAATCAGCGGACGGCTACCGGAAGCATAATCCTGCAGCACCAGGTTTTGCCCCTGCAGCGCCTGCCACTCCACCCACGCTGCTTTTGCGAAAGGATGGTCGCTACGGCAAAGCAGAAGAAAGGGTTCAGACAGCACCGTTTCACACTCCAGGTCGTTTGCCTGCACCGGATCAATGACTACGCCGAAATCAACTTCCCCCTGACGAATGCTCTGCAGAACCCACTGCTGGGACGCATCATGAAGAACAAAACGAATATTCGGATATGCCTCTGCGCTGGCAGCGATAGATTGTGGCATGAGGTGCGCCGACAGTGTCTGGCTGGCGGCAACGCGGACCGTACCGCTAAGCTGATGACCGACAACACGAGCGTCAAGCAGCGTTGTGGTTAGCTCCTCCAGCAAACGCTCCAGACGCGGAGCCAGCTGCTCTCCCGCTGGCGATAGCACCACTTCCCGCGTCGTGCGGTCAAGCAGCTTCACCCCTAACTCAGCCTCCAGCTCCTTCAGGCTGTGGCTGACGGCGGACTGGCTGAGGCCGATGCTTTCCCCTGCCCGGCTAAAGCTGCCGGCATGGGCTACGGCGACAAACACACGAAGCTGACGCAGGGAGTAATTCATCTATTTTCTTCATCAATGCATTCAATAAATCAATTTTATTTCTGAAAGAAGCAGAAACACAATAGCGCCATTCACCTTTGAGGAATGGCTATGAAATTGCTGCGAATTATCGACCCTTTTACCTTAACGCTGGTCTGTACCGTGCTGCTCGCCTCTTTTTTCCCGGCGGAAGGGAGCTTTGTGGGTTTTTTTGAGGGGCTGACCACCGCCGCTATCGCCCTGCTGTTCTTTATGCATGGCGCAAAACTTTCCCGCGAGGCGATCATTTCCGGCAGCAGCCACTGGCGGCTGCATTTGTGGGTGATGTGCAGTACCTTCATCCTGTTCCCGGTGCTCGGCGTGTTGTTTAGCTGGTGGAAGCCGGTCAATGTGAGTCCTGAGCTCTACAGCGGTTTCCTCTACCTCTGCATTCTGCCCGCCACGGTCCAGTCGGCCATCGCTTTTACCTCTATTGCCGGTGGCAACGTAGCCGCGGCGATTTGCTCGGCCTCCGCCTCCAGTCTGCTGGGGATCTTCCTTTCCCCGCTGCTGGTTGGCCTGGTGATGCATGTCCAGGGCGCAAGCGGCAGCCTGCACCAGGTTGGCAGCATAATGTTGCAGCTGCTGGTGCCGTTCGTGGCCGGGCATCTGATGCGGCCCTGGATTGGGGCCTGGGTTGCGAAGAACAAGAAATGGATCGGCAAAACCGACCAGACTTCGATTCTTCTGGTGGTCTATTCCGCCTTTAGCGAAGCCGTCACGCACGGCATCTGGCATAAGGTGGGCGCGGGTTCGCTGCTGTTTATCGTCGTCTCCAGCATCGTGCTGCTGGCGATAGTGATGACGGTGAATATTTTTGTTGCGAGGCGCTTTGGCTTTAGCAAAGCAGATGAAATTACCATTCTGTTTTGTGGCTCGAAAAAGAGCCTGGCCAACGGGATTCCGATGGCCAATATTCTGTTTCCGGTTTCTGCCGTAGGCATGATGGTGCTGCCGCTGATGATTTTCCACCAGATCCAGCTCATGGTCTGCGCCGGTCTGGCCCGACGCTACCAGAGGAAAGCCGCCTCGGCCAGTGAAAAACCAGCCGCGGCCGTCAAGGCTTAGTGTCGCTTGAGGGGCCGGACCAGGTTATCCAGCCCTTCAATTTTGATTAGCAACGTCAGGGCCATCAGCTCACCCAGGTGGCCCTGAGGGAACTCCCCTTTACGGGAGAACCACAGCAAATACTCTTCCGGTAAATCAATCAGCATCCGGCCTTTGTATTTGCCAAAGGGCATCGCCGTATTGGCTATCTCGATGAGCTGCTCTTTGTCCATTTAGTCACCCAACAAACGAATCATTTCCGCTTCGTCGATAACCTGAATACCCAGCTCCTGCGCCTTTACAAGCTTGGAGCCGGCCGCTTCGCCGGCGATAACCAGGTCGGTTTTTTTCGACACGCTGCCCGCCACTTTTGCCCCCAGCGCGGTCAGCCTGTCCTTTGCTTCATCGCGGGAAAGAATGCTCAGCGAGCCGGTCAGCACTACGGTTTTTCCGGCAAACGGGCTATCAATCTCTTCGGCTTTGACGACAACAGGATCCGGCCAACAAACGCCCGCCTCTTCTCTTAGCTGACGAATAACCTCCCGGTTACTCTCCTCCGCAAAGAAGTTAAAGGTGTGCGTAGCGACAACAATACCAACGTCCGGCACTTTTTGTAGATCGTCGATGCTGGCCGCCGCCAGGGCATCTAACGTTCCAAAGTGTGCAGCCAGCCCTGCGGCAGTAGCTTCACCGACCTCACGAATGCCGAGAGCGTAGAGGAAACGCGCGAAGGTCGTCTGTTTAGCTTTTTCCAGCGCATCAACAACGTTCTGAGCGGACTTAGGCCCCATGCGATCCAGGCCGGTAAGTTTGCCCGCCGTCAGCTTAAACAGATCGGCTGGCGTGTGGACGTACTCTTTTTCCACCAGCTGATCGATAATTTTGTCGCCCATGCCGTCAACGTCCATCGCCCGGCGGGAAACAAAGTGTTTGAGCGCCTCTTTGCGCTGAGCGCCGCAGATGAGGCCGCCGGTACAGCGAGCTACCGCTTCGCCTTCTACGCGTTCAACGTCTGAGCCACAAACCGGGCAATGCGTCGGGAAGATGATTTCCTGAGTATCCTCAGGGCGCTCGGACTCCACCACGCCAACAACCTGCGGGATAACGTCGCCGGCGCGGCGAATAACGACTCTGTCGCCAATGCGAAGACCAAGGCGCTCAATTTCATCGGCGTTGTGCAGCGTTGCGTTGCTGACCAGGACTCCGGCAACCTGCACCGGTTCAAGGCGAGCCACGGGCGTAATCGCGCCGGTACGCCCTACCTGGAACTCCACGTCGCGTACGGTAGTCATCTGTTCCTGAGCAGGGAACTTAAAGGCCACGGCCCAGCGCGGCGCGCGAGCGACAAAGCCCAACGTTTCCTGCAGCGCGAGGGAGTCAACTTTGATGACCACGCCGTCAATATCGAAGCCCAGCGTTGGGCGATCCGCCTCTACCTGATGGTAAAATGCCAGCACTTCTTCAGGCGTACTGCATAAACGAATTCGGTCGCTTACCGGCAGGCCCCAGGCCTTAAACTGCTGTAAACGTGCCATGTGGCTGGCCGGGAGCTCCCCCCCCCTCCAGCAGGCCGACGCCATAGCAGAAGAAGGTCAGAGGACGTTTAGCGGTAATTCTCGGGTCCAGCTGACGCAATGAACCGGCTGCGGCATTGCGCGGGTTAGCAAAGACTTTACCGCCGGTGCGGCGCGCTTCGTCGTTGATCTTCTCAAAACCAGCCTGCGGCAAAAAGACTTCTCCACGAACTTCAACGCGGCGAGGAATATTCTCCCCCGTCAGCTTGAGGGGGATCGCGCGGATAGTACGGACGTTGGCAGTGATGTTCTCGCCCGTAGTGCCGTCGCCGCGCGTGGCAGCCCGAACCAGCACACCATCTTCATACAGCAGGCTTACCGCCAGCCCGTCCAGCTTCAGCTCACAGCAAAACGTCAGGGCATCGGTGCTTTTCAGCCTGTCCTGCACGCGCTTGTTAAACGCCAGATAGCTTGCTTCGTCAAAGACGTTATCGAGCGACAGCATCGGCACTTCATGGCGTACCTGAGTGAACTCGCTGAGCGGTGCAGCCCCCACGCGTTGGGTCGGTGAATCCTGGGTAATCAGCTCGGGATGTGCCTCTTCAAGAGCGCGCAGCTCGCGCATCAGCCTGTCGTATTCGGCATCCGGGATTTCGGGATTATCCTGCACATGGTACAGGTATTCATGATGGCGAAGCGTGGTTCGCAGGTGGTTAAGTTGTTGTTCGATTGAGTCCATATCGCACCATCAATGATAAAAAACCCCCGACAGGCGGGGGTTTAGGGGAAGATTCAGGCCAGAATTCAGACGTTGGCTTCAAGAACCTCGCGGATCCTGTCCTGGTACTCGCGCAGCTTCTGCGGAGTCATCATGCGACGCTGATCGTCCAGCACCACGCCGCCAACTTCATCGGCGATGTGCTGTGCAGACTGAAGCATCAGCTTGAAGTTTTGCGCAGCGTTGCCGTAGGACGGTACCTGCATGAAGATGGTCACGCCCGGAGTGGCAAAGTCCGCCATATTCTCAGGGTCGAAAGAACCAGGCTTAACCATGTTCGCCAGGCTAAACAGAACCGGGCCACTGCCGTCCGGGCTAAGGTGACGATGGAAGATATTCATCTCACCAAACTTAAACCCGGCCTGCTGGATACTGTTCAACAGCAGTTCGCCGTTCAGCATAGCGCCAGCATGCGCGGCCACGTTCATGACGATCACCGTCTCTTTCTTCACCGGCGCAGGCTGAGGTGCAGGTTCGGCTGCAACAGGCGCTGGAGTAGGTTCAGGTTCAGCGGTGAACGGCTGTGGCGCAGGCTGAGCAGGAACAACAGGCTGTTCCGCCACAGGAGCTGCTGCAGGAGGCGCTACAGGTTCAACATAATGAGGAGCGGCTTCAGGCTGACGCGGTACGGCAGGTTCAGGCTGACGCGGCTGGGCAGCAGGACGAGGTTCTGCTGACGCATACGGCGGCTCATAGTTGTGCTGAGGGGCCTGAGGCTGTCGCGGCGCACTCGCTTCGCGGGAGACGGGCTCCTGCGCAGGGTGAGTACGACGCACCCGCACTTCACCGACGCCTTCCTCTTCGTCGTCGTCCGCTTCGTCGTCGTCACGCTTAGACTTCATACGTTTCAACGGGCGATCGCGGAACACGGAAGAACGTTCCTTACGACTGGTCCACAGACCGTGTACCAGTAAGGCTATTATGGCGATTGCGCCAACAATGATTAATATCAGACGCAAATCCTGCATCATTATATTCTCTGTTGTTCTAACACCTTGCCACCGAGGCAAACATTTACTCACTAAGAGTATTTGCCCATCTGCTTAAGTGCAAGTGCGAGCACGGTTTTCTCACCAGAAAGATAGCGCATGAGCACCTTTTCGCTGTTTTTTCGAACAATTCCTGGCGAGTTTTTCTGAATACAGTCAGTTATGATACCGGGTAAACATAAGCGTTAACAAAAAGGAGTCTGTCCAGATTATGGTTTCATCTTCCGGAACCACGCCGCGCAGTGGCGTATATTATTTTTCCCAGGGCTGGAAACTGGTACGTGAGCCTGGCATCAAGCGCTTTGTTCTGCTGCCGCTGCTGGTCAATATTCTCTTACTGGGCGGTGCCTTCTGGTGGCTCTTCACTCGTCTTGATGTCTGGATCCCGGCGATGATGAGCCACGTACCGGACTGGCTGCAGTGGCTAAGCTACCTGCTCTGGCCGCTGGTGACGCTGTCCGTGCTGCTGGTATTTGGTTACTTCTTTTCGACTATCGCCAACCTGATTGCCGCCCCGTTTAGCGGACTCCTGGCGGAACAGCTTGAAGCCAGGCTAACGGGCGCAACGCCGCCGGATACTGGCGTGCTGGGCATCATGAAAGATCTGCCGCGCATCATGAAGCGTGAATGGCAGAAGCTTGCCTGGTACCTGCCGCGGGCGATCGTTCTGCTGCTGCTCTATTTTATCCCCGGTATCGGCCAGACCGTTGCCCCGGTACTCTGGTTCCTGTTCAGCGCCTGGATGCTGGCGATCCAGTATTGTGATTATCCATTTGATAACCACAAGGTTCCTTTTAAGCAAATGCGCGTGGCGCTTCGTGAGCAAAAAGTCATCAACATGCAGTTTGGCGCTCTGGTGAGCCTGTTCACCCTGATCCCGATCCTGAATCTTTTTATTATGCCGGTTGCCGTGTGCGGTGCGACCGCCATGTGGGTGGACTGCTATCGGGCAAAACACGCCATGTGGAAATAGCCTCAGACGGAAGGGTAAGCCGCTTATGCCTTTGCTTATTCCATGTCGCATTGGCTTATTTCCCTTCCACATATAGATATGCTATTTCCTTACTTCCGCATATTTCCTGAGCGGGTATGCTGGACCGGTATCCCAAAATTCAGACAGTTAAGGACGAGCCATGAGCAAAATTTATGAAGACAACTCCCTGACAATCGGCCATACGCCGTTGGTTCGCCTGAACCGTATCGGCAACGGACGCATTCTGGCTAAGGTCGAGTCCCGTAACCCAAGCTTCAGCGTTAAGTGCCGTATTGGTGCCAACATGATTTGGGATGCCGAAAAACGCGGCGTGCTGAAACCTGGCGTGGAGTTAGTCGAACCGACCAGTGGCAACACCGGTATCGCTCTGGCCTACGTCGCGGCAGCGCGCGGCTACAAGCTGACGCTGACCATGCCGGAAACCATGAGCATTGAGCGCCGCAAGCTGCTGAAAGCGCTGGGCGCAAACCTGGTTCTGACGGAAGGCGCCAAAGGCATGAAGGGTGCTATCCAGAAGGCCGAAGAAATTGTCGCCAGCGATCCGGCCAAATACCTGCTGCTTCAGCAGTTCAGCAACCCGGCTAACCCGGAAATTCACGAAAAAACCACCGGCCCGGAAATCTGGGAAGATACCGATGGCGAAGTTGATGTGTTTATCGCGGGCGTGGGGACCGGCGGTACGCTGACCGGCGTCAGCCGTTACATCAAGAACACCAAAGGCAAAACCTCGCTGATTAGCGTGGCGGTAGAGCCAACGGATTCTCCGGTTATTGCTCAGGCGCTGGCGGGTGAAGAGCTGAAGCCGGGTCCACATAAAATCCAGGGGATCGGCGCAGGCTTTATTCCCGGCAACCTTGACCTCAAACTGATCGACAAAGTCGTTGCCATCAGCAATGACGACGCTATTTCCACCGCTCGCCGCCTGATGGACGAAGAGGGTATCCTGGCTGGCATCTCTTCCGGCGCCGCCGTTGCCGCCGCGCTGAAACTTCAGGAAGACGAAGCCTTTACCAATAAGAACATTGTGGTTATCCTTCCCTCTTCCGGGGAGCGCTATTTAAGTACTGCATTGTTTGCCGATCTGTTCACTGAGAAAGAACTGCAACAGTAATGCCAGTATTTGATATATGCTTAAAAAAGCACCCGTGAGGGTGCTTTTTTGTGGCGTACATCAAACTTTCACCCTCATCGGCATTGCGCTTACCCCCGCAGGTCTGGTATTTAACCAGCAATTATTTTGATGCGCGAAATTAATCAAGCTGTGAGTCAGGCCTGCTGAATCGATTTAACGATTTGGTGCATATTCGCTTTTCACGGCATAATGGTTATGAACCGGCGAAACGCTGTTGGCGTCTTTTTCGCGGTTCCCATGCATCCGGTGCGTCGTTTCATCAACGGTGGCACTAACGATACAGGCTAAAGTGTGGCCGCCAGGCTAGACTTTAGTTCCACAACACTAAACCTATAAGTTGGGGAAATACAATGTTCCAGCAAGAAGTAACTATTACCGCTCCGAACGGTCTGCATACCCGCCCTGCTGCTCAGTTTGTTAAAGAAGCTAAAGGCTTCACTTCCGAAATCACCGTGACTTCCAACGGCAAAAGCGCCAGCGCTAAAAGCCTGTTCAAGCTGCAGACGCTGGGTCTGACTCAGGGTACCGTAGTAACCCTCTCCGCTGAAGGTGAAGATGAGCAGAAAGCCGTTGAGCATTTAGTAAAACTGATGGCTGAACTCGAGTAAGTTCTGGGTTCTTCGTAAATATCAGTCACAAGTAAGGTAGGGTTATGATTTCAGGCATTTTAGCATCCCCGGGTATCGCTTTCGGCAAAGCACTTTTGCTGAAGGAAGATGAAATTGTCATCGACCGGAAGAAGATTTCTGCCGACAAAGTTGAGCAGGAAGTTGAACGTTTCCTCAGCGGGCGCGCTAAAGCGTCTGAGCAGTTAGAAGCGATCAAAATTAAAGCTGGCGAGACCTTCGGTGAAGAAAAGGAAGCTATCTTCGAAGGCCACATTATGTTGCTGGAAGACGAAGAGCTCGAGCAGGAAATCATAGCCCTAATCAAAGACAAGCTGGTCACGGCGGACGCTGCGGCGTACGAAGTGATAGAAGGCCAGGCAACGGCTCTGGAAGAGCTGGATGACGAATACCTGAAAGAGCGTGCGGCTGACGTGCGTGACATCGGTAAGCGTCTGCTGCAGAACATTCTCGGCCTGAACATTATCGATTTAAGCGCAATCAAGGATGAAGTCATCCTGGTGGCCAAAGATTTAACGCCGTCTGAAACCGCACAGCTGAACCTGAAGAAGGTGCTGGGTTTCATCACCGACATCGGCGGACGTACCTCCCACACCTCCATCATGGCGCGCTCTCTTGAGCTGCCGGCGATTGTGGGCACCGGTAGCGTGACCTCCGACGTGAAAAACGACGACTATCTGATCCTCGACGCGGTGAATAACAAAGTTTACGTTAACCCGACCAACGAGCAGATCGAAGAGCTGCGCGCCGTTCAGGAGCAGGTTGCTACTGAGAAAGCGGAGCTCGCGAAACTGAAAGATCTGCCGGCAATCACCCTCGACGGCCATCAGGTCGAAGTGTGCGCCAACATTGGTACCGTTCGTGATATCGACGGCGCAGAGCGTAACGGCGCAGAAGGTGTGGGCCTGTACCGTACCGAATTCCTGTTCATGGACCGTGACTCACTGCCGACCGAAGAAGAGCAGTTTGCCGCGTACAAAGCCGTAGCGGAAGCCTGTGGCTCTCAGGCGGTTATCGTCCGTACCATGGACATTGGCGGCGATAAAGAGCTGCCATACATGAACTTCCCTAAGGAAGAGAACCCATTCCTGGGCTGGCGCGCCATCCGTATCGCGATGGATCGTAAAGAGATCCTGCGTGACCAGGTGCGTGCTATCCTGCGTGCTTCCGCTTTCGGCAAGCTGCGCATCATGTTCCCGATGATCATCTCCGTTGAAGAAGTACGCGCTCTGAAAAAAGAGATTGAGATCTTTAAGCAGGAACTGCGTGACGAAGGCAAAGCATTCGATGAAACCATCGAAATCGGCGTGATGGTTGAAACGCCTGCGGCCGCGACGATTGCTCGTCATCTGGCCAAAGAAGTTGACTTCTTCAGCATCGGCACCAACGATTTAACTCAGTACACCCTGGCAGTTGACCGCGGTAATGATATGATTTCACATCTTTACCAGCCGATGTCACCGTCCGTGCTGACCCTGATTAAGCAAGTTATTGATGCTTCTCATGCAGAAGGTAAATGGACCGGTATGTGTGGTGAGCTTGCGGGCGACGAACGTGCTACACTTCTGTTGCTTGGGATGGGCCTGGATGAGTTCAGTATGAGCGCCATTTCTATCCCACGTATCAAGAAGATCATTCGTAACACGAACTTCAAAGATGCGAAAGTGTTAGCAGAGCAGGCTCTTGCTCAACCGACAACGGACGAGTTAATGACGCTGGTTAACAAGTTCATTGAAGAAAAAACAATCTGCTAATTCACGAGATGCTGCCCAAATTACTGCTTAGGAGAGAAGGCTAATGGGGTTATTTAGTAAACTGTTCGGTGACAAAGGCAATAGCGACACCGGAACCATTGAGATCGTTGCTCCACTGTCTGGCGAAATTGTTAACATTGAAGACGTGCCGGACGTCGTGTTTGCTGAAAAAATTGTTGGCGATGGCATTGCAATCAAACCGACCGGCAACAAAATGGTTGCTCCGGTTGACGGTACCATCGGTAAAATCTTTGAAACTAACCATGCCTTCTCTATCGAATCCGATAGCGGCATTGAGCTGTTCGTTCACTTCGGTATCGATACCGTTGAGCTGAAAGGCGAAGGCTTCAAGCGCATCGCTGAAGAAGGCCAGCGCGTGAAGAAAGGCGACGTGGTTATTGAGTTCGACCTGCCGCTGCTGGAAGAGAAAGCCAAGTCTACCCTGACTCCGGTTGTTATCTCCAACATGGACGAAATCAAAGAGCTGATCAAACTGACGGGTAGCGTAACCGTAGGCGAAACTCCGGTTATCCGTATCAAGAAGTAAGAATCATGCAGAAAAAGGCACCTCAGGGTGCCTTTTTTATTGGCCGTCGTTTAGCGCGGAAGCACCAGCTCATCTGAGTGCTGCGACCGGGTCCAGGCCATCACCTCAAACACCCTGTGCGCCGCCTCCCCTGCCGCCATAGCCACCCGTTTTCCCTCCAGAATACGGCTGACCAGCTCGGCACAGAACAAATCCCCGGTTCCTTTCAGATCGGTTACCACCCGCTCGTGGCTCATTACCTCCACCTCATCAGCCGTCACGGTAACGACCGAAATCGTCCCGATATCGTCACCTGGCGCACTGGTAATCACGACCCAACGCAGCGTGTCTGACAGCAGGCTTCTGGCCGCAGCAACGGCCTGTTCAAGCGTATTGCACGGCATCCCGGTCAGAATATGGAGTTCAAAAAGGTTCGGCGTTAGCCCCCGGGCGAGAGGCAATAGCTCGCTGCGATAGGCCTCAGGAATACCGGGTTTAACATAAATGCCGCTGTCGGTATCCCCTATCACCGGGTCGACAAGAATCAGCAGTTCAGGCTGGTTTTCGCGCCTTTCACGCAGCCAGCCCGCCAGCAGGTGAATTTGTTCCGCGCTGCCCATATACCCGGTCGTCACGGCCTTCAGCTCTCGCAACGCGTCGCGCTCTTCCAGAGCTCGCAAATAACCGCTAAACCAGTCCACAGGGATAACACCACCGTAGAAGGTGTCGTAGTGTGGCGTATTGCTGAATAACACCGTTGGTACCGCCATCACTCGCCAGCCGTGCTGGTGAATAGCCGGTACCGCAATGCTGTTACCGACGCTGCCGTAAACCACCTGAGACTGTACCGCGACAATATCGGCCTGCAGCGATCTGCCCGCGTCATGAAAAAGTACCGACTGTATATCGTTATCCTGGACCATCTTCTCCCCTTGCCCGCCAGATCTCTGCCATCTGAGTTGCGAAGCGGTCATTATATCCCGGCGGGGAGTACACACCACATAACAACAGCGGAGAAAGGAAGATAGACGGCAGCCAGCAGGTCACTTTTATTTTATTAATGGCAAAAGTAATATTTTCTTTCTGCTGTTACATTCTTAAGATTTAACATTTAAACGCCAGGGCCTGCATGATTACCCCTTAGCGCTAATTATTTCATGATAAAGCATCCTTCCCATCAATATTTTTTCAACGACTCGCCCCCGAACGCTCAAGAATATATCCTCGGCACCCTTTTATTAAGATATCGGTCATAGGTGATTTTACAATTTCATCAGGTCAACTATCCCTTCATCACCTATAACAAAATTTCCCTACGGAGAGAAAAGTGCAGTTCAGCATAAATTAAGGAAGCTATTTTATGAAAAATATATCCAGAAGAAGCTTCATGGCCTTCGCGGCAGGCGGCACCGTCGTGTTGGCTGCGGGCCAGGCCCACGCCCACGATGACAAAGTTAAATCTTACCCGGCAAGCGTACGGGATCCCGGCCCTCACGATCCTGTGCGGGAAGCTGAAAATCCGGATATCGTCAACCCTCCCTCTACCGACAGCGGCACGCTACCGAACCTGCGCTACTCCTTCAGCGATGCCCATGTCAGAAAAAGTAGCGGCGGCTGGACCAGGCAGGTGACCAAACGCGAGCTGGGCATTTCGACCACCATCGCTGGCGTGGACATGCGGCTCAATGCCGGGGGGATCAGGGAGCTTCACTGGCATAAAGAGGGCGAATGGGCCTATATGACCTATGGCAACGCACGGGTGACGGCGTTCGATGCCAAAGGCGGATGGTTTGTGGATGATATCGGCGTCGGTGATTTATGGTATTTCCCGCCGGGCATTCCTCATTCAATTCAGGGTATCGGGCCTGACGGCTGTGAATTTCTTTTGGCCTTTGACGATGGCGGATTTGATGAGGACAGCACATTCCTGTTATCCGACTGGTTTAAACATATCCCGCCGGAGATATTAGCGAAAAACTTCCAGGTTCCGGTTTCAACATTCTCCAGACTTCCCTCCCCTGCCGATGAATATATTTTTGCTGGAACGGTGCCCGGGAGTCTTGCCTCAGACAGCATTAAAGGCGCAGCTAAGTCAGAGATTAACTTTACCCACCATATGCTGGCGCAAGATCCAATTAAAGCTCCTGGCGGTACGGTCAGAATAACTGACTCATCTAATTTCCCGGTCGCTAAAACTATTGCAGCGGCGCTGGTAGAAATAGAACCCGGCGGGCTGCGTGAACTTCACTGGCACCCGAATAACGATGAATGGCAGTACTATCTGGAAGGGGAAGGAAGGATGGGCGTGTTCGCCTCTTCGGGCCAGGCCAGAACCTTTGACTACCGCGCCGGGGATGTTGGCTATGTCCCTTTTGCGATGGGGCATTATATCGAAAATACCGGCACCACCCCCCTGCGTTTCCTGGAACTGTTTAAAAGCGATTACTATGCGGATATTTCGTTAAACCAGTGGCTGGCAAGCACCCCGCCTGAGCTGGTGAAGCAGCATTTGCAGCTTGATGATGACTTTATGAAAGCGCTGAGCCTGCATAAGAATCCGATAGTGAAGTAATGTCACACTCAGGAAAAGCCCTCTGACGGGCTTTTCCTGTCTTTATCAAAAAGATCAGATCCCGGCACCCTGAAGGTAACTTTCTTCGCCAAACACGCCGGTGGAGAGATAGCGGTCTCCCCGATCGCAGATAATCGCCACCACCACCGCGCCCGGGTTCGCTTTTGCCACGCGTAATGCGCCAGCTACCGCTCCGCCGGAGCTGACACCGCAGAAAATCCCCTCTTCCATCGCCAGGCGACGCATGGTTTGCTCCGCCTCCGTCTGGGCCATATCGATAACCTCATCCACCAGCGAGGGATTGAAAATCTTCGGTAGCCACTCTTCCGGCCAGCGGCGAATGCCCGGAATACTGCTGCCCTCTTCCGGCTGCAGCCCGACAATTTTCACCGGCTTGCTTTGTTCACGCATAAAGCGGCTGACGCCGGTAATTGTGCCCGTTGTGCCCATGCTGGAGACAAAATGGGTGATTCGGCCTTCGGTCTGACGCCAGATTTCCGGCCCGGTAGAGGTGTAGTGCGCCAGCGGGTTATCAGGGTTGTTAAACTGGTCAAGGACCTTACCCTCGCCGCGATCGGCCATCTGCTGGGCCAGCTCGCGCGCGCCCTCCATGCCCTGAGCTTTGCTGACCAGAATCAGTTCGGCGCCGTAGGCCTGCATCGCCGCCTTGCGCTCCATGCTCATATTGTCCGGCATCAGCAGCCTCATGCGATAGCCTTTGAGCGCGGCAATCATCGCCAGCGCAATGCCGGTATTGCCGCTGGTGGCCTCAATCAACGTATCACCGGGCTTAATGTCGCCGCGCTTTTCTGCCTGAACAATCATCGACAGCGCTGCACGGTCTTTTACCGAGCCAGCAGGATTATTGCCCTCGAGCTTGACCCAAATCTCGCTGCCGTTGGTTAGCCCGCTGCGCTGCAGCCGAACCAGAGGAGTATTGCCAATTGTGCTTTCTAAAGTGATCACTTGCCTGCCCGCAATAAAAGAAAAAGCGGCCTCTTTGGGCCGCCTGTGCGTGTCCTGTCGGGGTAAATTATCAGGCAGACTGCGCCAGGTCTACACCCTGAATACGGTTGGCGCCCTCGTACAGGCGCGCGTTTTGTAATCCAACAAACAGACGTTCGCCGCGGTGCGGGATTTGCTGCTCTTTCAGAACCACCGTCAGCGGTTCGTCATACCAGCCGAGGGGCTGCACAACCAGCTGCATGTAGTGCCCGCGAGGGCTCACTTCAAGCACCTGTACCGGCAGAGGTGAATCAAGGTTGGTGCGACGACTTACGTCCACTTCCCAGGGACGCAGGAACAGGTCGACATCTCCCTGATGAGCCGGAGTGAAGCCCAACGGCCAGCGATGTGCGCCCACGTGGAATTGACTTCCTCGGACCACACCTTTAAGTCGGTTAACTTCCCCCAGAAACTCCAGCACGAAGCGGGTTGCAGGCTCGCGCCAGACGGACTCGGGGGTGTCTACCTGCTCGATATTTCCCTGGCTCATCACCACCACACGATCGGCGACTTCCATCGCCTCTTCCTGATCGTGAGTCACGAAAACGCTGGTGAACTTTAATTCTTCGTGAAGCTCGCGCAGCCAACGGCGCAGCTCTTTGCGAACCTGAGCATCCAGCGCGCCAAATGGCTCGTCCAGCAGCAGGATTTGTGGCTCAACCGCCAGCGCTCTTGCCAGGGCAACGCGCTGCTTCTGCCCGCCGGAAAGCTGCGCCGGATAGCGGTCGGCCAGATGGGAAAGCTGCACCATCTCCAGCAGCTTCGTGACCTTTTGTTTGATGCCAGCGGCAGAAGGACGTTCGCGACGCGGCAAAACCGTTAAGCCAAAGGCTATGTTGTCGAACACCGTCATATGACGAAACAGCGCGTAGTGCTGAAACACAAAGCCCACTTTACGATCGCGGGCGTGCATGCGGCTCACGTCGGTGCCGTTAAAACTAATGCGGCCGCTGTTCTGATGCTCAAGCCCGGCAATAATACGCAGCAACGTGGTCTTACCCGAACCGGACGGCCCAAGCAGCGCCACCATCTGACCAGAAGGGATCTCCAGCGAGATATCGTTCAGCACCTGGGTGCGTCCAAAAGACTTCTTAATATTGGCAATATCAATGCTCATGATTTTCCTCCTGCTTCAGGCGTTTTTCCTGATTATTCAGGCGCCACTGCACCGCACTTTTTAAGAACAACGTCAGAACCGCCATCAGGGTTAACAGCGCGGCGGCGGTAAACGAGCCGACGGTGTTGTAGTCCTGCTGCAGCAGTTCAATCTGTAACGGCAGCGAGAAGGTCTCGCCGCGAATCGAGCCGGAGACCACCGACACCGCGCCAAACTCGCCGATAGCGCGGGCGTTAGTCAGCACCACGCCATACAGCAGCGCCCAACGGATATTGGGCAGCGTCACGCGGCGGAACATCTGCCAGCCGGAAGCGCCCAGCAAAATCGCAGCTTCATCTTCCTGGCTGCCCTGACTTAGCATCACCGGCACCAGCTCACGGACCACAAACGGGCAGGTGACGAAAATAGTCACCAGTACCATCCCCGGCCACGCAAACATAATTTGCAGGTTGTGAGCATCCAGAAAGCCCGCCAGCGGACCGTTAGAGCCGTAAAACAGCAGGTAAATCAGGCCAGCAACCACCGGAGAAACGGCAAAAGGAATATCCAGCAGCGTCAGCAGCAGCTGGCGGCCCGGGAAGTTAAAGCGCGTGACCAGCCAAGCCAGCAGCGTGCCGAACACCAGGTTAACCGGTACGGTAATCAGGGCAATCATCACCGTCAGCCAGATGGCGTGCAGCATGTCCGGGTTGGCGATATTTTGCAGCGCCGGCATCAATCCTTTGGAAAAGGCGCCAACAAAAATAGAAGCCACCGGCACCACCAGAATCAAAAAAGAGACCAGTACGCCGAGGGTGATAAGCGTCCATTTCCCCCAGTTAATACGGGAGCGGTTATAGCTTTTCAAAGCGGTTACGTCCGTCATCAGTGACCTACCACGCGCCGACCAAATCGACTCTGCAGCGTATTAATGGTGAACAGCAGCAGCAGCGATGCCGCCAGAATAACCGACGCAATGGCGCTTGCCGCCGGGTAATCAAACTCCTGCAGGCGTACAAAAATCATCAGCGAGGTGACTTCGGTCTTCCAGGCGATGTTCCCGGCAATAAAGATAACTGCGCCAAATTCACCGAGACTGCGGGTGAAAGAAAGCGCAACGCCCGCCATCAGCGCGGGAGAGAGTTCCGGCAGCACCACGCGGCGGAAGCTTTGCCAGCGCGTAGCACCTAATGTTTCAGCGGCCTCT
This sequence comes from Cedecea lapagei, assembly GCF_900635955.1. GTDB lineage: Bacteria > Pseudomonadota > Gammaproteobacteria > Enterobacterales > Enterobacteriaceae > Cedecea > Cedecea lapagei. Next base: position 1,185,350 of record NZ_LR134201.1, on the reverse strand, counting down.
TCATATTCAGGCCCCAGCTCTTCCAGCACGGGCTGAACGGTACGCACCACAAACGGAATACTGGTAAACGCCATCGCAACGGCGATACCCAGCCAGGTATAGGTCACTTTGATCCCAAACTGCGCCAGCCACTCGCCATACCAGCCGTTAACGGAAAACAGCCCGGCAAGGGTTAAGCCCGCCACTGCGGTCGGTAAGGCAAACGGCAGGTCCATCAGCGCATCGAGCAGGCTGCGCCCCGGAAACTGATAGCGGGTCAGGATCCATGCCATTAATAAGCCGAATACGCCGTTAAACACTGAAGCCAGCGCGGCGGACAGCAGCGTAACTTTATAGGCGGCGACCACCTGCGGATTGGTGATCACTTCCCAATACTGGGAGAACGACATTTGAGCAAGCTGCATCACCAGCGCACTCAGCGGCAGCAGCAGGATCAGGCAAACAAACAGCAGGCTGGTGCCGAGGCTTAACGTAAACCCCGGCAGTACCCGTTTTGAGCGACTGGCAAACATCAACTACGCCCCGCCGCCAGCAGTTTGTCGAGCTCGCCGCCGGTGGCAAAATGCGTTTTCATCACTTCAGGCCAGCCGCCGAACGCATCTTCAACGCGGAACAGCTCGGTCTGCGGGAATTTATCTTTCAGCTTGTCCATTACCTGCGGATTATTCACGCGGTAGTAGTAGTCAGTAATGATGGTCTGGGCCTGCGGACTATAGAGATAATTCAGGTACTCCTTCGCCGCTTTTTCCGTGCCGTTGGCCTTCACGTTTTTATCCACCCAGGCGACGGGGAATTCGGCAAGGATATTGACCTTCGGCACCACGACTTCATAGCCATCTTTGGCGTACTGGTTACGGATGTTATTCACTTCTGACTCAAAAGAGATCAGCACGTCGCCCAGTCCACGCTCGACAAAGGAGGTCGTCGCGCCGCGGCCGCCGGTGTCGAACACTTCGACATTTTTCAGGAACTGCGTCATAAACTGTTCGGTTTTGGCTTTATCGCCACCGTCGGCTTTATCTGCCGCGCCCCAGGCTGCCAGATAGGTGTAGCGTGCGTTACCGGAGGTTTTAGGATTTGGGAAAATGAGTTTGACGTCCGGGCGCACCAGGTCGCTCCAGTCGTGGATATTCTTTGGGTTGCCCTTACGCACCAGGAAAGCCATGGTGGAATAGAACGGCGAGCTGTTGTTCCCCAGACGGCTCTGCCAGTCTGCCGGGATCAGGTTGCCTTTATCATGCAAGATCTGCACATCGGTCACCTGGTTATAAGTTACAACGTCAGCTTTTAAGCCCTGCAAAATGGCCAGCGCCTGTTTTGATGACCCGGCATGAGATTGTTTTATCGTCAGCTTATCGCCGTTATTTTCCTGCGCCCACTGTTTCTCAAACGGCGGGTTCAGCGCGGCAAACAGCTCACGCGACACATCATAAGAGCTGTTGAGCAGCTCCGTTGCATGGGCAGTGCTCGCCAACAGCAAAGAGACAGCTAGCGCGTTCCATACTTTTTTGACTGACCTGATTGCCATGCTTCGCCCTTATAAATGTGATGATAGTCATGATTAACTGACGTTCAGTGTATTTATAACGAGCGATAAAGCTGTAACGCTTTTATATACCGTTTGGCGATTTACAAGAAGAAAGGGGAATAAGAAAGCGGCGTAGCAAAGGCTACGCCGGAGGACTCAGAGGCTCAATAATTTATCCAGCGAAGGCGCAAAGTAGTAGCCGCCGGTGACCGGTTTGGTGAAGCGCAGCATGCCGTCGCGCTTGCCGTCGGTATCGCCGAACATGCTCAGCAGTTGCTGCTCAATATTATGCAGCCGGGCGCAATAGGCGATGAAGTAAAGACCGTGAACGCCGCTGGCGGTGCCGTAAGGCAGGCTCTGACGCACAATCTTCAGGCCTTTGCCGTCTTCTTTCAAATCGACACGGCTCAGGTGAGAGGTGGCGGGACGCGCGTCGCCGTCAATCTCTTCGTTATCCTGTTTGGTGCGGCCGATGATCATCTCCTGATCGTGCACGCTCAGGCGGTTAAACTGCCTGAGATTGTGCTCCCAGCGCTGCACCAGCACGTAGCTGCCGCCGGCATCCACACCTTCGTTGATGACCGCCACCAGGCGACGATTTTCTTCGCCCTTCGGGTTTTCGGTACCGTCAACAAAACCGCTCAGATCGCGCTCTTCCACCCAGCGGAAGCCGTGGATCTCTTCTTCAATTTTCAGCGCATCACCGAAGGCGGCCAGCGCGGCCTGAGCCACGGAGAAGTTCACATCGTGGCGCAGGGAAAGAATGTGGATCATCACATCGTGCTGGGTTGCCGGCGCCAGGCCATTGCCTAATGGCGTAAAGTTTTTCAGCTCTGCTGCACCTTCGCCTTTGCTGAGGTCGCGCCACAAATCGTGCCCGAAGCCGATGGTCGCCCCCAGCATCGCATCAGGGAATTTTTCCTGGAAGGTATTCAGCGCATCAACAAAGGTTTTGCACCCTGCGCTCAGCGCGCTGAAGTCGCCCTGAACAGAAGCTTCCAGCCAGACGGCGGCACGACAATGTTCCGGCAGAATGCCGCTTTGAACCCGAGACATGATTCCTCCTGAAAAAAACATGCCACCCAGGGTGGCACATAAAGCTGATACCTCCGGGCGGAGGCATTTATCGGGCTATTTTAACCTTATTCATTCACGCCGACTTGCGGCGGCGCAAACCTGGCGCAGATTCTATCGACGCCAGATAATTTTGTTAAGCGTCCATTTCTTCAGCGTGTCATCCGACGGCATTAACCCTTCCGGACCGTGCCATTCCCCTTTGAACAGATAACTGATGTGCTGACTGTTCGGTGCTTTACAGATAACCCCTTCGGCATCGTCCCCGGTGCCTTTCTCACAGGCGCCGAACGCTTTGTCATAAAGGTCGCTGAAAGGCGTGCCGATTTTTACGCCGCTGGCGGTTTTGATGTCGTCATCCATCACATCCACGCGGCTCACGCTGCCCTTTTCGCCGTTAACCACCAGCTTGATATCCTTCTCCTTCATCGCCTCAAAGTAACGCACGATGGTGCCGTTTTCGGTTTTCATGCCGCTGCGCAGACGGTAGTTATCATTTAATCCCTCGCTTATCGCCTTTTCATCCATTGCGGTAGCAGAGGTCAGCTTGCCCACGCCCTGCTCGCTCACCTCAAAGGAAGAGCCAAACCAGTTCCAGGGATAAGCGGAAGACCAGTTAACGGAAGAGAGCGTGGAACAACCGCTCAGAACCAGCGGCAGAGCTAGCAGCATCGGGCGCAGAGATTTCATTGGTGATTCCTTTTCAAAAAATGGTGACGGCCTTTGGAGTCCGGAGAAGGTAAAAAGTGCCGCTTTAGTCGTTTTTCAGGGCAAAGTAATCCCGCAGGCGGCGGTTGGCCAGCAGCCACCAGAGCGCAAAAAGATCGGCGACCAGCAAAACAATCGTGATACCGGTCAGGGCTTCATCCCCGGCCAGCAGAGCAAGCTGCCACACCAGCAGCCCGATCTGAGCGGCAATCAATACCCAGCGAAGAGCCCGCCAGCATCGCGGCCAAAGGTGGCGTCGCCCGCTGATCATAAAAGTCAGGGCGGCCGGAATGCCGGGTATCAGCCCCAGCCAGAAATTATCGCGGTCGGGATAAAACAGGCCCAGCAGCGCATCGCCCTGCTGGCGAGACGCTCCGGCAAGCACCAGCAAAACCCAGGTGCGGGCCTGTAATAATAACACCGCCCAGAACAGCAGCGGTGCTTTCAGGTTGCCCTGTGAATCGTAATCAGCAGGCGGATACATGGGAAAATTAATATTCCTGATCTTCAATCAGCCGCTTGCCGAGCAAAATCGTGTCCTGGTGCTCATAGTCGAGCTTCTCATAGAGGCCGATAACCAGATCGTTCTCTTCGCGCACCATAATGTGGATTTTGGGGCAGCCACGGGCGATCAGCTTCTTCTCCAGCCTGTTCAGCAGCGCATTAGCAATGCCCCGGCCGCGAAACTCCGGGTGCACGCCCAGGTAATAGGCTGAGCCACGGTGGCCGTCATAGCCGCCCATCAGCGAGCCGACAATTTCGCCGCCCACTTCGGCGACCAGAAACAGATCCGCATCGTGGTGCAGCTTACGTTCAATGTCCATTTCCGGGTCATTCCATGGGCGCAGTAAATCGCAGCGCTCCCAAAGGGTAATGACCTCTTCGAAATCTTCCTGGCGAAAAACGCGAATTTCCATGGTATTAGCCACCTTAAGCCGTAAAAAGTTGATTATGGCGTTAACCGTCCGTTAAGCCAATAACTGCCGCAAAAGCGAGAAAAAAATGGCATACTCTCCACCAGTCACGAAATGAAACGAATGGATATACATTTCTGACCCCAGAGTGTCGTTTGCCTGGTGCCGATACGCTATAACTTCCCATCTGGACTTCATAAGATAAATAATTCATCCGCATGAGCAAAATTAAATCGCTAACGCAACTTACGACGCGCCGCCAGGTCCTGCTCACGGGTTTAGCGGCGTTAACGCTAACCGGTATGAACAAAGCGCTGGCAAAGGAAGAAACCAGGTCGCTAAAAACCACTAATTCTCACAGCAAAGTGGCTAAAAAATCCGGGGCGAAGCGCATCGTGATGCTCGACCCGGGCCACGGCGGCATCGACACCGGCGCTATCGGCCATAACGGGTCGAAAGAGAAGCATGTGGTGCTGGCTATTGCTAAAAACGTGCGCAGTATCCTGCGCAGCAACGGAATAGACGCCAGGCTGACCCGCACCACGGACGAATTTATTCCGCTCTACGACCGGGTAGAAATAGCCCACCAGCACGGTGCGGACCTGTTTATGTCGATCCACGCGGATGGCTTCACCAGCCCAACCGCTGCCGGCGCATCGGTCTTTGCCTTATCTAACCGGGGCGCGAGTAGCGCCATGGCAAAATATCTTTCCGACAGAGAGAACGCCGCGGATGACGTGGCGGGCAGCAAAGTGAAAGACAAAGATCACTACCTGCAGCAGGTGCTGTTTGATTTGGTCCAGACCGACACCATTAAAAACAGCCTCACGCTTGGCTCACATATTCTGAAGCAGATTAAGCCGGTGCATAAACTGCACAGCCGCAACACCGAGCAGGCCGCCTTCGTGGTGCTGAAGTCCCCGTCGATTCCTTCCGTGCTGGTTGAAACTTCCTTTATCACCAACCCGGGCGAAGAGAAACTGCTGGGCACCACCGCCTTCCGCCAGAAGATTGCCACCGCCATTGCCTCCGGCGTGATGAGCTACTTCAACTGGTTCGATAATCACAAAGTCCACGGTAAGAAGCGTTAATTTTTATGACTCAGCCCGATATCCACGCCGTAAAACAGTTCCTGCTTTCCCTGCAGGACACCATTTGCCAGCAGCTTTCCGCCCTGGATGGCGCCGTCTTTAAGGAAGACAGCTGGCTGCGAGAAGGCGGCGGCGGCGGGCGCAGTCGTGTTCTGCGAGGTGGCGCGGTATTTGAACAGGCTGGCGTTAACTTCTCTCACGTTTATGGCGACGCCATGCCCGCGTCAGCCACGGCCCATCGCCCGGAGCTGGCGGGCAGAAGTTTCCAGGCCATGGGCGTTTCGCTGGTAGTCCACCCGAACAACCCCTATGTGCCCACCAGCCACGCTAACGTGCGCTTCTTTATTGCTGAAAAGCCGGGGTCCGATCCCGTGTGGTGGTTCGGCGGCGGTTTCGACCTGACGCCTTATTACGGCTTTGAAGAGGATGCGGTCCACTGGCACCGCACGGCGCGAGATCTGTGCCAGCCGTTTGGCGAAGAGGTTTTCCCGCGCTATAAAAAATGGTGTGACGACTACTTCTTTATCAAGCACCGCAACGAGCAGCGCGGCATTGGCGGGCTATTCTTCGACGATCTGAACAAGCCGGACTTCGACTATGGCTTCCGCTTTATTCAGGCCGTTGGGCAGGGATATCTGGACGCCTATCTGCCAATTGTTCAACGTCGCAAAGATACTCCCTTTGGCGAGCGCGAGCGTGACTTCCAGCTGTACCGCCGTGGGCGTTATGTCGAATTTAACCTGGTATGGGATCGCGGCACGCTGTTTGGCCTGCAAACCGGCGGGCGAACCGAGTCGATTTTAATGTCGATGCCGCCGCTGGTGCGTTGGGAGTATGACTACCAGCCGAAAGAGGGCAGCCCGGAGGCTGCCCTGTACAGTGATTTCCTGCCGGTGAAGGAGTGGGTGTAGCTTTTTTACCCTCACCTTAACCCTTGCACCCTGTTGCCGGGGTTTCAATCACAGCGGCGCGGTTTTGCGCCTCAACTACCGCCAGCGCCACCATATTCACGATGCGGCGCACCGAGGCAATCGGCGTCAGCACGTGAACCGGCTTCGCCACGCCCATCAGCACCGGCCCAACCGTCACGCCTTCAGAACTTGAAACACGCAGCAGGTTGTAGCTGATGCGCGCGGCCTCCACGTTCGGCATGATCAGAATGTTGGCCGAGCCTTTCAGCGGGCTGTCCGGCATACGTTCATGACGAATGCTTTCGACCAGCGCCGCATCGCCGTGCATCTCACCGTCGATCTCCAGCTCCGGCGCACGCTCGCGAACCAGCTCCAGCGTTTTGCGCATTTTGCAGGCCGCCTTGCTGTTTGATGAGCCGTAGTTGGAGTGAGACAGCAGCGCAACTTTCGGCTCGATGCCGAAGCGGCGCACCGTCTCCGCCGCCAGCAGGGTGATTTCCGTCAGCTCTTCCGGCGTCGGGTCATCGTTCACGTAGGTGTCGGCGATAAAGGTGTTGCCGCTCGGCAGCAACAGCGCGTTCATTGCCCCGGCCGCCTTAACGCCTTCGCGGTAGCCGAACAGCTTTTCCACCACGTCGAAGTGCTCGTGGTATTCGCCAATGGTTCCGCAAATGAGAGCATCCGCCTCACCGCGATGCACCATGATAGCGCCTATCACCGTGGTGTTACTGATCACCGCCCGCTGCGCCTGCTCCTGCGTGATCCCACGGCGTTTCATAATGTTGTAGTACTCATTCCAGTACTCTTTAAAGCGCGGGTCGGATTCGTTGTTCACGATCTCAAAATCTTTGCCCGGCTGAATTTGCAGGCCCAGTTTCTTGATGCGCATTTCGATAACGCTCGGGCGGCCAATCAGGATAGGCTTCGCCAGCCCCAGGGTGATGAGCTCCTGAGTGGCGTGCAGCACGCGAGCCTCTTCCCCTTCGCTCATGACCACTCGCTTCGGCTCTTTACGTGCCTGGGCAAAAATTGGCTTCATAAACAGGTTTGTTTTGTAGACAAACTCCGTCAGTTTTTCGACATAGGCATCAAAATCCTGAATCGGACGCGTGGCCACGCCGGACTCCATCGCCGCTTTGGCGACCGCAGGGGCAATCTTGACGATAAGGCGCGGGTCAAACGGCTTAGGAATGATGTATTCCGGGCCAAAGGTCAGCTCCTGCTCACCGTAGGCGGAGGCGACAACGTCGCTCTGCTCGGCGTGCGCCAGTTCCGCAATCGCATGAACCGCGGCAAGCTTCATCTCTTCGTTAATCGCCGTTGCGCCAACGTCCAGTGCGCCACGGAAGATGAACGGGAAGCACAGCACGTTGTTCACCTGGTTTGGATAGTCCGAACGGCCGGTACAGATGATTGCTTCCGGGCGGACTTCTTTCGCCAGCGGCGGCAAAATTTCAGGTTCCGGGTTAGCCAGCGCCAGAATCAGCGGCGCTTTGCCCATCTTCTTCACCATCTCCTGAGTCAGCACTTTCGGGCCGGAGCAGCCGAGGAAGATATCCGCGCCTTCAATCACGTCGTCCAGCGTCCGCTTACCGCTGTCTTCAACGGCATAGGCGGCCTTGGTTTCCGCCATATTCTCTTCGCGGCCTTTATAGATAACGCCCTTCGAGTCGCAGACTACGATGTTGTGTTTCTGCATGCCCAGCGCGACCAGCAGGTTCATACAGGCAATGGCTGAGGCGCCCGCGCCGGAGACCACCAGCCGCACGTCGGAAATGTTTTTTTCAACGACACGCAGACCGTTAAGCACCGCTGCGGTACAAATGATAGCGGTGCCGTGCTGGTCGTCGTGGAACACGGGAATGTTCATCCGCTCGCGCAGCTTCTGCTCGATATAGAAACATTCCGGCGCTTTGATATCTTCCAGGTTGATGCCGCCAAATGTCGGCTCCAGGGCGGCGACAACGTCGATAAGTTTGTCCGGATCCATCTCGTCAATTTCAATATCGAAAACGTCGATACCGGCGAATTTTTTAAACAGAACGCCCTTCCCCTCCATCACCGGCTTGCCTGCGAGCGCGCCGATATTGCCCAGCCCCAGCACCGCGGTGCCGTTCGAGACGACGCCGACGAGGTTGCCGCGCGCGGTGTACTTGTAGGCGGCCAGAGGATCCTTTTCGATTTCGAGGCAGGGTGCCGCGACGCCCGGTGAGTACGCCAGCGCCAGGTCGCGCTGGGTCGCCAGCGGCTTGGTCGGAGAAACCTGGATTTTCCCCGGGATCGGAAACTCATGAAAATCGAGGGCACTTTGCTTCAGTTGTTCATCCATTGCATCGTTCCTTTTAAGGTCTTCTTTATTGTTGCGTCAGCCACGTAGTATCACGCGGGCAGGCTTCGCAAACTTTGAAGGTAGCCATACTATTAACATTAGGCGCAATTATTGTTAGCTAACTATAGAACCGTTGTTAGCTGCCGCCCCGCCATCGCCGTCCTTCTGCTATGCTTTTGGGTTATGCAAAACACAAATTTTTACGGCGAGCGACACGGAACGCTCAGTTAAGACATGGCTTTTCAAGGAGATAGTAATGAATCAGCTAGACAGCATTAAGCAATACACCACCGTGGTTGCCGACAGCGGTGATATCGACTCTATTCGCCACTACCAGCCTGAAGACGCCACCACTAACCCTTCGCTGTTGTTAAAAGCTGCAGGACTTGAGCAATATCAGTCGCTTATTGACGATGCAATCGCCTATGGCAAGCAGCGCGGCGGCAGCAGAGAGCAGATTGTGGCGGAGGCCAGCGACAAACTGGCGGTTAACTTCGGTGCGGAAATTCTGAAAAGCATTCCGGGCCGCGTTTCTACCGAAGTGGATGCTCGCCTCTCCTATGACAAAGAAAGAAGCATCAGCAAAGCCCGCCGTCTGGTTGAACTGTACGCCGAGCAGGGGCATCGACAAATCCCGCATTCTCATCAAGCTGGCTTCCACCTGGGAAGGGATCCGCGCGGCGGAAGAGCTGCAAAAAGAGGGCATCAACTGCAACCTGACGCTGCTGTTCTCTTTTGCTCAGGCCCGCGCCTGCGCAGAAGCCGGCGTCTTCCTGATCTCCCCGTTTGTGGGGCGTATTTACGACTGGTATCAGGCACGCAAACCGATGGATCCGTACGTCGTTGAAGAGGATCCGGGCGTAAAATCGGTGCGCAATATCTACGACTATTTTAAGCAACATAACTATGAAACCATCGTTATGGGCGCCAGCTTCCGCCGCACCGAGCAAATCCTTGCCCTGGCAGGCTGCGACAGGCTGACCATTGCGCCAAACCTGCTGCAGCAGCTGCAGGAGAGCGAAGAAGAGGTTGTGCGTAAACTGATCCCGTTCTCACAGGGCTTCCGCCGCCCGGCACCGATGAGCGAAGCTGAATTCCGCTGGGAGCATAATCAGGACGCTATGGCCGTCGACAAACTGGCCGAAGGGATCCGCCTGTTCGCCACAGACCAAAGAAAACTCGAAGATCTGCTCGCCGCCAAACTTTAACAAGACCTGGAGTGAAACATGTCATCACGTAAAGAGCTTGCCAACGCCATTCGCGCCCTCAGTATGGATGCGGTCCAGAAAGCCAATTCCGGCCACCCTGGAGCGCCCATGGGCATGGCCGACATTGCCGAAGTGCTGTGGAATGATTTCCTCAGCCACAACCCCTCTAACCCGCACTGGGCCAACCGCGACCGCTTTGTGCTGTCGAACGGCCATGCGTCGATGCTGCTTTACAGCCTGCTGCACCTGAGCGGCTATGACCTGCCGCTGGAGGAGTTGAAAAACTTCCGCCAGCTTCACTCCAAAACGCCTGGACACCCGGAAGTGGGCTACACCCCCGGCGTGGAAACCACCACCGGCCCGCTAGGCCAGGGGTTAGCCAACGCCGTGGGCATGGCAATAGCCGAACGCACGCTGGCCGCCCAGTTTAACCAGCCCGGCCATGACATCGTTGACCACTACACCTACGTGTTTATGGGCGACGGCTGCCTGATGGAGGGGATTTCCCACGAAGTCTCTTCCCTCGCCGGAACGCTGGGCCTCGGCAAGCTGATTGGCTTTTACGACCACAACGGCATTTCCATCGACGGCGAAACCGACGGCTGGTTTACCGACGACACGGCAAAACGCTTCGAGGCCTACCACTGGCACGTCATCCATGAGATAGACGGCCACGACCCGGAAGCGCTGAAAAACGCCATCAAAGAAGCACAAAGCGTGAAGGACAAACCGTCGCTGATAATCTGCCGCACGGTGATTGGTTTTGGTTCGCCAAATAAAGCGGGCAAGGAAGAGGCTCACGGCGCACCGCTCGGTGAAGAGGAAGTTGCCCTGGCGCGTAAGCAGCTTGGCTGGAACTACCCGCCGTTTGAAATTCCAAAAGACGTTTACCAGGCCTGGGATGCCAAAGCAGCCGGTGAAAAAGCCGAGGCGGCCTGGAAAGAGAAGTTCGCCGCCTACGCCAAGGCCCACCCGGCCCTGAGCTCCGAATTTAAGCGCCGCACCGAAGGCAAACTGCCGGAGAACTGGCAGAAGACTGCCTTGCAGTATATCGAACAGCTGCAGGCTAATCCGGATAAGATTGCGACCCGTAAAGCTTCGCAAAATACCCTCAACGCCTTTGGCCCCGCGCTGCCGGAACTGCTCGGTGGTTCAGCCGACCTGGCCCCAAGCAACCTGACCCTCTGGAAAGGTTCGAAGTCGATTAAGGAAGATATCGCCGGGAATTACATCCACTACGGCGTACGCGAGTTCGGTATGACCGCCATCGCCAACGGCATTGCCCTGCACGGCGGCTTTATTCCGTACACCGCCACCTTCCTGATGTTTGTGGAATATGCCCGTAATGCGGCGCGTATGGCGGCGCTGATGAAAGCGCGGCAGATAATGGTATATACCCATGATTCTATCGGCCTTGGGGAAGATGGCCCGACGCACCAGGCCGTCGAGCAGCTTGCCAGCCTGCGCCTGACGCCAAACTTCAGCACATGGCGCCCCTGTGACCAGGTTGAGGCCGCCGTGGCCTGGAAAACCGCGCTCGAACGCCAGACCGGCCCGACGGCGCTGATCCTCTCCCGTCAGAATCTGGCCCAGATGGATCGCACGCCTGAACAGCTGAAGGCCATCAGCCGCGGCGGTTATATCCTGAAGGATAGCGACGGCAAGCCGGATATCATCCTGATAGCCACAGGTTCAGAGGTCGAGATAACCGTCGAGGCCGCTGCTGTCCTGAGTAAAGAGGGGCATAAGGTTCGCGTGGTGTCTATCCCGTCCACCGACGTTTTCGACGCCCAGGATGAAGAGTATCAGGAATCTGTTCTGCCTTATGACGTTCGGGCTCGCGTGGCGGTGGAGGCCGGTATTGCCGATTACTGGTATAAATACGTTGGCCTTAAGGGCGGCATAGTCGGCATGACCACCTTCGGTGAGTCTGCGCCTGCCGGGAAGCTGTTCCCGTTCTTTGGTTTTACGGTAGAGAATATCGTGGCAACGGCGAAAAAAAACGCTGGCTAAAAAATAGCCCCGCCCTTCCAGCCCTCTCCTTTCGGGGAGAGGGATCTCCACCTCATTGAACTAATCTATTTGGTGACCCACAGGGTTGGCCAGCCATCCGCTTTATGCCAGCCGTCGCAGGCGGGCTCTTCCGCATAGCGCACCAGACGAAAACGCTGCCCGTCATAGCGCCAGCGCGTCGCAACGCCGCAATCACCAGCACCGCGTCCCTTTGCCAGCGTGGTTAACTCTTTGGCGTGATCCTCAAATCCGGCGTTCATCAACTCCAGATCGGTGTTGCCGCTGTCCGGCATAAAGGGCAGTCTCAGGCGAATCGCCCTCGCAACAAAAGGTTTCTGCCGCGACACCACCCAGGCCAGATAGACAATGTTATAGGCGCCCGCCTCACAGCTGGTGAGCATCAGCGCTTTATCATCAGTGAGAGAGGAAACACGCACTTCCCGGCGCAGAGGATCAAGCGAACACTGGCTGTTGTTCATCCGCCACGTGCCGTAATCCAGCAGATCGCTAAGCTCATCACGTGAAAGCGGCGCAGGTGCGGCCGAAGGTGCGGTAACCTCTTTCAGCGGCGGGACAGGAGGAACGCTCAGCGAGGGCCCGTCACCTTTCCTAATCCACGCGGTTTCGCTGCCAATACGCTTTTGCTGGCTATCGATAAACAGCAGCGAGGCTTTCAGGCCGCTGAGCGAAATCAGCCCCGCGCCGTCAGCAAGCGTGATTTTATCGCCGTTGGCAATCTCGTTCAGCAGGGCGTTAATGGCCTCTACGCTGTTGGTCATCAGGTGATGAGGAGAGACTTTCCACTCATTGTGCCGGAGCAGAATAGGCTCCCCATCCAGCCTGAGGCGTGGCTCAATGGGCGGGACTTTAACGTCGGTACTCTCCAGATTCCCCAGATCGAGGCGCAGATTAACGTCATTGCGCGCCCCGGCGCCGCGGGAAAGCGTCATCACAAACCCCTGATGCAAACCGGTGTTGCGCGCGCTACAGAAGTTCTGGTTGTTGCAGGTCACCTGCCAGTCGGAAAACTGCTTTTGTGCCGGAGCCGCGAACGCGGTGGTTGCCACCAGCGGCGCGAGCACAAGCAAGGGGAATATCCGATAGAACATTGCAGGCTGACCCTAAGAAACTGAGCGTGAAAAACGCAGGAGGATGCCAGGTATCTTCGGCTCCAGGGACAGCCTGCTCAATCGGATTTGTCGGATAGATTTATCACCATAGTAAAAAACGTAATAAACTGATTTTATGTCACTTTATTCCATCACATTGCGCAACTGTAGCTGTTGCAACAGGATCACCGTCTTACCGTCGCGAATTTCCCCGTTACGCACCATCGCCATCGCCTGGCTGAAGGGGATTTCCAGCACGTCGATATCTTCGTCCTCCACGCCGCCACCGGCCCCTTCGCGTTGCGCATCGCTGTATTCCGCCAGATAGAAATAGACGATTTCGGTCACGCCGCCGGGCGACATATACAGCTCAAAGACTTTCTCAACCTCGCCCACCTGAAAGCCGGTTTCTTCCATTGCCTCTTTGCGGGCGCAGACTTCCGGCTCATCGGCATCCAGCAGCCCGGCGCAGGCTTCGATCAGCATGCCATCCGCATTGCCGTTAACCCAGGTTGCGACGCGGAACTGGCGGGTCAGCACCACGGTTTTCTTTTCACGGCTGTAAAGCAGGATGGTGGCGCCGTTGCCCCGGTCATAAACCTCACGTTTATGACGCACGCTTTCGGCCCCGTCACGAGACAGGTCATAGGTAATATTGCGCAGGATGAAGTAGTTATCAGACAGGACGTTATCTTTGATGACTTCAATACGGAACGACATACGGTCTCCACAAGGCGGTAAGGGAGCCGATAATCATATGCCGTTCTGCGAGCGTTGTCGCGTTACGTTAGGTGTGTTTTTTGGGGTGTTCCGAGTGGGAATATATTAGCCTGCAGTTTTTCCGTTCACCGCAATGGCAGTTATCTATGCTACAACCGTAAACGGTGAACGTGTCAGGAGGATAACGCCATCCCCCTGACAGCCCCGGCGCCCGGCAAGCTCATCGCCGCTGAAGCGATAAACCCACCGGCTATCACCCAAACATTCGGGGTCGTTCGCGGTTCGTTCCCGACGATCGCTCTCTTTCGCTGCTCCCGGCAGCTCAACCCCGCCTGAGTTGGGTCATAACCGGGGGCGATGAGAGCCGGGAACAAGGGCGTAGCGGTGAGACCTGAAGCGACTGTTAGTTTCCGTTTGGCTGCAAATTCAAAGCGAGTCGTTTACCGGTGCGGTAGCTGCATATAAAGCAGGACTGGAAGTGAACGGGACCTTAGCCAATCCTTCATAATCAAGCCTCACCAGGCCACCAGGCTCGATCAAAACCCCGCCTCAACCTCCCGCATATCCGGCAGCTTATGGGCTATCCCTTTGTGGCAGTCAATGCAGGTTTTACCGTCTTTGACCGCCTCATCATGCATTTTGGCCGCCACGGTTTTCTGCGCGGAGAAATCCATATAATCGAAGTTATGGCAGTTCCGACACTCCTGCGAGTTGTTGTTCTTCATGCGCCGCCACTCGTTTTGCGCCATCGCCAGCCGGTGGTCGTCAAACTTTTGCGGGGTATCAATCAGGCCAAACGCTTTGGCGTACAGCTCTTTGCTGGCCTGTATTTTACGGATCATTTTCGGCACCCACTCATGCGGCACATGGCAGTCCGGGCAGGTTGCGCGCACGCCGCTGCGGTTGTTGTAGTGCACCGTGCCCATATACTCTTCATACACGTTATTGCGCATCTCATGGCAGCCAATACAGAACTCTTCGCGGTTGGACATTTCCATGCCGGTGTTAAAACCGCCCCAGAAGAGGATCCCGGCGGCAAAGCCGATAAGCAGCAACGTGCCGAGCGCTAACCGGCTTGGCCTGCGCCACCACTGCCACAGACGCTTAATCATGCCGGGTTTACGAGTTAATTTATCCATAACTTATTTCCCAAACCCTTTGGATGGCACGAAGGTGTTCTCGACAATCGGCGCGGCGTCCGCCTGCGGCACATGGCACTGCAGGCAGAAATAGCGGCGCGGCGCCACGTTCGACAGCACTTTACCGTCGCTGTCTAAAAAGTGCGTTGGGCTAATACGCGGCGCTCCCGTGGCGCGGTAGCTCTCAACGCCGTGGCACTGGAGGCAACGGTTGCTGGTCGTCGTAACCTGATAGCCGTCCACGCTGTGCGGGATCATCGGCGGCTGGTTAACGTAGTTCAGCGCCATACGCTCCTGCTGCTTTGGCATCCGTACGCCCCCTTCCGGCGTCCCGGAGACTTCAGGCGATTGAGTGAGATCTACGCCGTTTGCCGCCCAGAGCGCGCCGCTGACAACCAGAGTTAATGCCGCTCCCCACTGAAACAACGCCTTTATCAGGCCATGGCTTTTCATGATTTAACTCCCGAGCTCCATCGTAGTGTTATTTTGAAAACAGCCTCGGGGCAGACGTCGATGCAGCGACCGCAGTTCAGGCAGTCGCGGCTCGTGACCCGCGCCGGGCTATGCTTATTCAGTACCGGCGCGCGCAGGACTTGCGGCTCCGGGCAAACGTGAAAACAATCCATACAGCGGGTGCAGCGTTCACGCCCGCCGGCGCTGACTTCAAGCGCGCCTTTGCTGCCGACAACGCCATAGAACGCCCCAAGCGGACAGAGATGGCCGCACCAGCCGTGTTCAACCAGCAATAAATCGAAGAGAAACAGCGCGACCAGAAGCCAGACACCTGCCCCAAAGCCAAATACCAGCCCGCGCCCTGCCAGCGAGACCGGGTTAATCCACTCCCAGATAAGCGCCCCGGTCAGCGCGCTGCCCGCCAGCACCGTCGCCAGCAGCAGATAGCGCAGCCAACGCGGCAGTGAAGCTGAGGCGTTAAACCCCGTTTTTCGCCGTAGCCAGGCAGCCAGATCGGTAAGAGGATTCAGCGGACAAACCCATCCGCAAAAAATCCGCTTACCCAGCAGCGCATACCCTGCGACCACCAGCCCTGCGCCGCTCAGCGCCAAAGCCGAAGGTAGATGGCCACTCAGCAGGCTTTGCAGCACCATCAGGGGATCGGTCAGCGGCACGGTGTCCAGCAGCAGGCTGCTGCTGTAATTGCCGTGCAGTACCCAGACGCCGAAAAACGGGCCGCAGAGAAAGACACCTAAAACCGCAGCCTGCGAAAGACGGCGCATCAGCAGCCATTTACGGCTATGCCACCAGCCCTTTTTGGCGGCTGCCTCGCGCCCTGCATCCTGTTTATGGTTTGCCATCCGCAGCCTCCAGCCAGCCAAAACGGTAATGCTTCCCTGACTCGCCTTTTGCCAGCGAGCGCGGCAGCACTTTGATCGCCGCCTGCTCCAGCACGCAGGCCTGCTCACACTTGCCGCAGCCGGTGCAGGCGGCGCTGTGTACCGTCGGTAAAAAAAACGCATGTTTGCCGGTGCGCATATTGCGTGCCAGCTCAAGGGTGATAGCCCGGTCGATGGACGGGCAAACGCGGTAGCAGACGTCGCAGCGCAGCCCTTGATAGTTCAGGCAGTTTTCATGATCCAGCAGAACCGCCAGCCCCATTTGCGCGTCGTCGATTGAGGCGATATCCGCGTCCAGCGCGCCGCTCGGGCAGACTTTGGCGCACGGCACCTCTTCGCACATCTCGCAGGGAACCTCCCGTGCAACAAAGTACG
Source organism: Cedecea lapagei (assembly GCF_900635955.1). Classification (GTDB taxonomy): domain Bacteria; phylum Pseudomonadota; class Gammaproteobacteria; order Enterobacterales; family Enterobacteriaceae; genus Cedecea; species Cedecea lapagei. The sequence goes on along the minus strand of NZ_LR134201.1, from coordinate 1,168,879 downwards.
GCGTGCCGGCGGCAAGCCCTGACGCCAGCGTTGCCAGCTTCAGCGTGTCGTAGGGGCAGGCCTGCACGCACTGCCCGCAGCGAATACAGGCCCGTGAAAACGCCGCCTCATCCAGCGCCCCCGGCGGACGTAGCCTTACGCCCTGCGCTCTGGACGTTTGCTGCTGCAAACCCAGCACTACGGCAATGGCCGTCAGCCCCGCCGCCGCTCGCGCAACATCCCGCAAAAAGCGGCGGCGTGCCGGTTGAGAGTTATCAGCGCGGGACACGGCGCGTTACACCTTCGCCAGCTTCACGGCGCACTTCTTGAAGTCCGCCTCTTTAGAAAGCGGATCGGTCGCATCCAGCGTCAGATTATTCACCAGCTGCGCGGCGTCGAAGAACGGCATGTAGACCAGGCCACGAGGAGGCTTGTTACGGCCGCGCGTTTCGACAATCGAGATCACTTCGCCACGGCGAGAAATCAGCTTCACTTTGTCGCCACGACGCAGGCCACGCGCTTGCGCGTCCAGCGGATGTACAAACGCCACGGCTTCCGGGAAGGCGCGATGCAGCTCCGGTACGCGGCGCGTCATGCTGCCGGTGTGCCAGTGCTCAAGAACTCGACCGGTAGAGAGCCACAGGTCGTACTCCTGATCCGGCGCTTCCGCCGCCGGCTCGAACGGCAGCGCGAAGATCACCGCTTTGCCATCCGGCTTGCCGTAAAACTTGTAGCCTTCTCCGGCCTTAACATAAGGATCGTGGCCTTCGCTGTAGCGCCACTGGGTCTCTTTCCCGTTTACCACCGGCCAGCGTAAACCGCGCGCTTTGTGGTAGTCGTCAAACGGGGCGAGGTCATGCCCGTGCCCGCGGCCAAAGCTGGCGTACTCTTCAAAAAGACCTTTTTGCAGGTAGAAGCCCAGCTCACGCGACTCGTCGTTTAGCTGTTCCTCTGCCAGCTCGGTAACAGGGAATTTCCGGACCGCCTCGCTGGCAAACAGCACGTCGAACAGCGTTTTACCCCGGTATTCCGGTTTCTTCTCGAGAAGGTCGGCAGGCCAGACATCTTCTACCCTGAAGCGTTTGGCGAAGGTGACCAGCTGCCAGAGATCGGACTTCGCCTCGCCCGGCGCGCTCACCTGCTGACGCCAGAACTGCGTGCGACGTTCGGCGTTACCATAGGCGCCCTCCTTTTCCACCCACATCGCTGTCGGCAGGATCAGGTCGGCCGTCAGCGCGCTGACGGTCGGGTACGGATCGGAGACGATGATAAAGTTGCGCGGATCGCGCCAGCCCGGCATACGCTCTTCGTTGATATTGGGCCCGGCCTGCATATTGTTGTTGCACATCACCCAGTAAACGTTGAGCTTGCCGTCCTTCAGCGCCCTGTCCTGCGCTACCGCGTGCAAACCAACTTTTGAGGGAATGGTCCCCGCTGGCAGCTGCCATGTTTTTTCGGCGATTTCGCGGTGCTTTTCGTTGGTGACAACCATATCTGCCGGTAAACGGTGCGCGAAGGTACCCACCTCACGCGCGGTGCCGCATGCGGAAGGCTGCCCGGTCAGAGAGAAAGGTCCGCAGCCGGGCCGGGAGATTTTCCCGGTCAGCAGATGCAGGTTATACACCAGGTTGTTGGCCCAGACGCCGCGCGTATGCTGGTTGAAGCCCATCGTCCAGTAGGAGATAACCTTCTTGTTCGGATCGGCATAGAGCTTCGCCAGGGCTTCAAGCTGATCCTTTGGCACACCGCTCATCTCAGCGGTTTTCTCCAGCGTGTACTCGGCGACAAACGCCCTGTACTCGTCGAAGCTCATTGGCTCGGAGGCATCAGAGCCCGGGTTCTTCGCGGCTTTTTCCAGCGGATGCGTCGGGCGCAGGCCGTAGCCAATATCCGTTACACCTCGGCGCAGGTTAACGTGCTGACTGAAGAACGACTCGTTAATCGCGTTGTTCTGGATAATGTAGTTGGCGATGTAGTTCAGGATGACCAGATCGCTTTGCGGCGTGAAGACCATGCCATTGTCCGCCAGCTCAAAGCTGCGGTGCTGGAAGGTCGAAAGTACGGCAACGGTGACGTTCTCATCCGACAGACGGCGGTTGGTGATGCGCGACCAGAGGATCGGGTGCATCTCCGCCATATTGGAGCCCCACAGCACAAGGGCGTCCGCCTGCTCGATGTCGTCATAGCAGCCCATCGGCTCGTCCATGCCGAAGGTACGCATAAAACCGACCACCGCAGATGCCATACAGTGGCGCGCGTTGGGGTCGATGTTGTTAGTACGGAAGCCCGCTTTAAACAGCTTCGCGGCGGCGTAGCCTTCCCACACCGTCCACTGACCTGAGCCGAACATGCCGATGCTGTCCGGCCCTTTCTCTTTCAGGCTGGTTTTGAATTTTTCCTCCATCACGTCGAAGGCTTTTTCCCAGCTGATCGGCTCGAATTCGCCCTCTTTATGGTACTGGCCGTCCTTCATGCGCAGCAGCGGCCGGGTCAGGCGATCTTTTCCGTACATGATTTTGGGCAGAAAGTAGCCCTTAATGCAGTTAAGGCCGCGGTTGACCGGCGCTTCCGGATCGCCCTGGCTTGCGACTACCACGCCGTTTTGGGTGCCCACCAGCACGCCACAACCGGTGCCGCAGAAGCGGCACGGGGCTTTGTCCCATTTGATGGCATCCTGCTTGCCCACCACCGCGCGGGCCACGCCCGGTACGCTAAGGCCCGCCGCCGCGGCAGCTGCGGCAACGGCATTCGCTTTCATAAAGCTACGACGACTGAGTTTCATGGTGCTTCCTCACCTTGTTTATTCTGCTGGTGATAAACCAGCGACACCGCCAGCACGCCGGAGATATTGCGTGCCCGCTCAATTTGTTCGAGCAGCGTGCTGCTCCGGGAGGCCTCGATGACCACCACCAGCTTGCCGCTGTCGGCATCGTCAACCGCAACCTCGCTGCCCGGCAGGGCGTTAATCGCGCCGCGTACGGCAGCAACGTGTTCAGGTTTGGCCTGAACCACCAGGCCGCATACGTGCCAGTCAGTGTGCATCTTGTGGCCTCAGGGTTATGGCAGACGTCGGGCACCCGGCGACGCAGGCGCCGCAGCCGTGACAGGCAGACGAAGAGATCTGTGGACGGGACACGTCCTGCAGAGTGGGTAAAAAAACGAATCGCCCGGGGCGCGCAGGCATCTTCACAGCTGCGGCACTCCACCTGATGACGAGCAAGGCAGGTATCAGCAAGCTGTAAAGCGAGCGACCAGGGCCGGGAAGATTGCGGTGCAAAAAGCGGCTGAGGGCAAGCCTCCGCGCACGCATAGCAGAACGTGCATTCGCCCCGGCTAAAGTCGACTTCAGGATAGCCGCCTGCGCCACGCCGCAGCACCCGACTTTGACAGGCGGTAATGCACAGATCGCAGCGCGTGCAGTCCAGCAGAAAATGCGTTTCTTCGCCGCTCCAGGGAGGACGGATGACAGAGGTAAGGCTGTGCCAGCCACCGGTCAGCAGGCCGCGACGGGTCAGTTTAGCCATGGGGCAAATCCTTGCTTCAAATACCGGGTATCGGGTCGCTACCGGGTTAAAGGTTCTTCTTTTTATCCGCGCACTTACTGCGGTTTTTCTTCCGTGCTTAAAGTATTCGACGAGGGGTTACAAAAGCATCCCCCTAAAGGGGTAAATGCCGTTGTCGGATCAAAGGGGTGACGGGTTAGGCGTAATAAGGCCCCGCCGGTAGATGTAAGAAGAGCGTTATGATGTGGCAAAGCTGAGGTTAAATGAGGCAGCTTTTTTAGCGCCAGGGCAAAAAAGTCGCAGCCTGTCGTTTGCCCACAGGGCAGATTCTGGTAGGTTTCGCCCCACCATATACTTTCAGGGGTTATTGCGCAGTGACTGTTAAACGCTCGGTCTCCACCAGCCTCGCTCGCGCTTTCTTTTCGATTGTCCTGCTGTCGCTGCTCTCGACCGGCATCGCGATGCTGACGCTCGCCAGCAGCCTGAAGGACGCGGAAGCGGTCAATATTGCCGGCTCGCTGCGCATGCAGAGCTACCGTCTTGGTTACGATCTTCAGAGCAACCCGAAAGCAATTTCGGCACATTTGCAGCAGTACCAGCGCTCGCTGGACTCTCCAACCCTGCAGCAGCTCAATCGGTTTTGGGTGCCTGACGAGGTGAAAACACGCTACCACTCGCTGCAGCTTGCCTGGCAGCAAATGCAGAACCATATTCTGAACGAAGATATCGACTGGTATCGCTATAACATCGCGGCCTACGTCCAACAAATCGACCTGTTTGTGCTGGCGCTGCAGCACTACGCCGAGCGAAAAATGATCCAGGTTGTCGTGGCTTCGGTCGTAGGCTTTATGGCAATTTTCACTCTAGTGTTCTTCACTTTGCGCCGCATTCGTCAGCAGGTGGTCGCGCCGCTCAACACGATGGTCGAAGCGAGCAAAGCCATCGAACGCGGCGAGTTTACGCCGCCGGAACTCGATCGCTCACTGCCCAATGAGCTGGGCTCGCTGGCGCAGGCTTTTATCCGCATGGCGGATGAGCTGCAGAAACTCTATCGCTCTTTAGAGCAGCAGGTTGAGCAAAAAACCCTGCGCCTGCAGGAGGCCAACCGTATGCTGGAGGTGCTTTACAGCTGCTCGCAGGCGCTAAACGTCAGTACCATCAACCGCGACTGCTTCGCGCAGATTTTAAACATTATTCATCAGCACGAGGCGGTTGGCGCGCTGGAAATGCAGGTCGGTGAAAACTGGTGCCTGACGGAGGGGACGCCGCTGCCGGAGGCCAGATGGAACACCCTGCCGCTGGTTCAGCAGGACAGCGCTTTCGGCACGCTGCGCTGGCAGTCTACGGGCGAGGAGCCCTCCCCCCCATTAATGAAAAGCGTTGCCACCATGCTGGGGCGAGGCGTCTACTTTAGCCAGGCGCAGAAGCACTACCAGCAGCTGCTGCTGATGGAAGAGCGAGCCACCATTGCCCGCGAACTGCACGACTCTCTGGCTCAGGTTCTCTCCTATCTGCGCATTCAGCTCACGCTGCTTAAGCGTGCGGTGCCGGAAGAGAATCTGCCCGCACAGCGCATTGTCGACGATTTTTCCCAGGCGTTAAACGACGCCTACCGCCAGCTCCGCGAACTGCTCACTACCTTCCGCCTGACGCTGCAGCAGGCCGATCTTCCGGCGGCGCTGCAGGAATTGCTGGCGCCGCTGCGCGAGCAAACCCAGGCAGAGATCGCGCTGGAATGCAGCATGCCCACTCAGGCACTGGATGCTTCTCAGCAAATTCATCTGCTGCAAATCATCCGCGAAGCGGTGCTCAACGCCATTAAACACGCGAATGCGGGCAGGATTGAGATCGTTTGTCGTTCGGCGCCGGGCGGCAAGCATTATGCCTCGGTATTTGATAACGGAGACGGTATCGCCAGCCTCGAAGAGCCTGAAGGGCACTACGGACTGAATATCATGCACGAACGCGCAGGACGCCTTGGCGGAGAACTAAAAATATCTCTTCCGCCGCAGGGCGGCACGCTTGTGGAGGTCCATTTCACCTCCACTCCCCCGGCCGATGCCGGCGACCATAACAATAATTAACTTGATTCAGGAGTCAGCAATGTCAGAGAAAACGGTACACCAGGTTTTAATCGTCGACGATCATCCGCTGATGAGGCGTGGGATCCGCCAGCTCCTCGAGCTGGACAGCGCTTTTTCTGTCGTGGGCGAAGCCAGCAGTGGAGCCGAAGCCATCAGTTTAGCTAACCGGCTGTCGCCGGATCTCATTCTGCTGGACCTTAATATGAAAGGACTTAGCGGCCTGGATACGCTCAACGCTCTACGCCGGGACGGCATCAGCGCCCGAGTGGTGATACTCACCGTTTCCGACGCCCGCAGCGATATCTTTACGCTGATTGATGCCGGAGCAGATGGCTACCTGCTGAAAGACAGCGATCCGGACGTTCTGCTGCAGCAAATTCACCAGTGTCTGAAGGGGGAAAAGGCGTTCAGCGAACAGGTTCGCGAGTACCTGACTCACCGCGGCAGCGAGCGGCAGAGCGGCGATCCCTTTGCTATCCTCACTGAGCGTGAACTTGACGTGCTGTCAGAGGTGGCTCGCGGCCTGTCGAACAAACAAATCGCCAGCGGCCTGCATATTTCAGAGGAGACGGTAAAAGTGCACATCCGTAACCTGCTTCGTAAGCTGCAGGTCAGATCGCGCGTGGCGGCAACCGTGCTTTTTCTGGAAAGAAGGAGTTAAAACTACCCCATAGAGGGTACAGTTACAAATCCTGCCAATTACAAAGGTAATTTACACCATCTCCTAAATTTCTCCACGTTTGACTACGCGGTTAAAGCTACAGTGGTGCGGTTATTGATAACAATTAGAAGCTTTTAAAGAGGTCCTGACCGCATGGCGAATTTTTTCATTTCTCGCCCCATTTTTGCCTGGGTATTGGCAATCTTGCTTTGCCTGACCGGGGCATTGGCTATTTTTTCCCTTCCCGTCGAGCAATACCCCGACCTCGCGCCGCCAAACGTGAGGATCACCGCCAACTACCCTGGCGCTTCCGCGCAAACCCTGGAGAACACGGTCACCCAGGTGATCGAACAAAGCATGACCGGGCTGGACAACATGATGTACATGTCCTCCCAGAGCAGCAGCGCCGGTCAGGCAACCATTACCCTGAGCTTTAAGGCCGGCACCGATCCAGACTCGGCGGTTCAGCAGGTACAAAATCAGCTGCAGTCAGCGGTGCGAAAGCTGCCGCAGGATGTACAGACCCAGGGCGTCACGGTGAATAAAACCGGCGACACCAATATCCTGATGGTGGCCTTTGTCTCCACCGACGGCAGCATGGATAAGCAGGATATCGCCGACTACGTTGCCAGTAACGTGCAGGACCCGATGAGCCGCGTCAACGGCGTTGGCAGCGTGGATGCCTACGGCTCGCAGTACTCCATGCGCATCTGGCTGGATCCTAACAAGCTCATTAATTATCAGATGACGACCCAGGACGTGGTCACCGCCATCAAATCCCAGAATGCGCAAATTGCCGTCGGTCAGCTTGGCGGCACCCCGGCGCTGGACAAACAGGCGCTAAACGCCACCATCAACGCCCAGTCGCTGCTGCAAACGCCGCAGCAGTTTAAAGACATTACCCTGAGGGTGAATCAGGACGGTTCGCTGGTCACACTCGGCGACGTCGCTGACGTTGAGATGGGAGCGGAAAAGTACGATTTTCTGAGCACCTATAACGGCCAGGCCGCTTCCGGGCTGGGGATTAAGCTTGCCTCCGGCGCCAACGAGATGGAAACCGACAAGCTGGCTCGCGCCAAAATTGCCGAGCTATCGCAGTTCTTCCCTCACGGCCTTGAAGCGAAAATCGCCTACGAAACCTCACCGTTCGTGAAAGCCTCGATTACCGACGTGGTGAAAACGCTGCTGGAAGCGATTCTGCTGGTGTTCCTGGTGATGTACCTGTTCATGCAAAACTTCCGCGCCACGCTGATCCCAACCATTGCGGTGCCGGTAGTACTGCTCGGCACCTTCGCCGTGCTTTATGTCTTCGGCTACAGCATTAACACGTTAACGATGTTCGCGACCGTGCTGGCCATCGGCCTGCTGGTGGATGACGCCATCGTGGTGGTAGAAAACGTCGAGCGTATTATGAGCGAGGAAGGCCTCTCTCCCCGGGAGGCCACCCGCAAATCGATGGGCCAAATTCAGGGGGCGCTGGTCGGTATTGCCATGGTGCTGTCCGCCGTGTTTGTGCCAATGGCCTTCTTCGGCGGCACCACCGGCGCGATTTACCGCCAGTTCTCGGTCACTATTGTTGCCGCCATGGTGCTCTCGGTTCTGGTGGCGATGATCCTCACGCCGGCCCTGTGTGCCACCATTCTTAAGCCGCTACACAAAGGCGAACATCACGGCCAGAAAGGCTTCTTCGGCTGGTTCAACCGCACCTTTAACCGCAGCGCCGAACGCTACGAAAATGGCGTGGCCCGAATCCTTGCCCACAGCCTGCGCTGGATGCTGATTTACGCCCTGCTGCTCGGCGGCATGGTGTTCCTGTTCCTCAAGCTGCCCACCTCATTCCTGCCGCAGGAAGATCGGGGCGTGTTTACCACTTCCGTGCAGCTTCCCAGCGGTGCAACGCAGCAGCAGACAACAAAAGTGGTGCAGCAGGTTGAGCACTATTACCTGACCAAAGAGAAAGATAACGTCGTTTCGGTCTTCTCCACCATCGGCGCCGGGCCGGGCGGGAACGGGCAAAACGTCGCGCGTATGTTTATCCGCCTGAAGGACTGGGACGAGCGCAGCGCGGACGGCAGTTCGTTTGCCATTATCGAGCGCGCAACCAAAGCGTTTAACAAAATCAAAGAGGCACGCGTTATTGCCAGCAGCCCACCGGCGATCAACGGCCTGGGCAACGCGGCGGGCTTTGATATGGAACTGCAGGATCACGGCGGAGCCGGGCACGATGCGCTAATGCAGGCGCGTGACCAGCTGCTGGAAATGGCCAGCAACGATCCACAGCTCACCCGCGTACGCCACAACGGCCTCGACGACAGCCCGCAGCTACAAATTGATATCGACCAGCGTAAAGCTCAGGCGCTGGGTGTCTCCATTGACGATATCAACAACACCCTGCAAACCGCCTGGGGCTCAAGCTACGTGAACGACTTTATGGATCGCGGACGGGTGAAAAAGGTTTATGTCCAGGCCGAAGCCAAATACCGTATGCTGCCGGACGACATCAACAGCTGGTACGTGCGGAACAAAAGCGGCGGTATGGTGCCGTTCTCCGCCTTTGCGACCTCCCGCTGGGAAACAGGGTCACCGCGCCTTGAGCGCTACAACGGCTATTCCGCGCTGGAGATTGTGGGTGAAGCTGCACCGGGATTAAGTACCGGCACCGCAATGGACATTATGGAACAGCTGGTCAGCAAGCTGCCAAACGGCTTTGGCCTTGAGTGGACGGGGATGTCCTATCAGGAACGCCTGTCGGGCGCGCAGGCGCCTGCGCTTTATGCCATCTCGCTGCTGGTGGTCTTCCTCTGCCTTGCCGCGCTGTACGAGAGCTGGTCGGTGCCGTTCTCCGTTATGCTCGTCGTGCCGCTTGGGGTGATAGGTGCGCTGTTCGCCACCTGGATGCGCGGCCTGGAGAACGACGTTTACTTCCAGGTTGGTCTGCTGACGGTCATTGGGCTTTCGGCGAAGAACGCCATTCTGATCGTCGAATTTGCCAACGATCTGAATGCAAAAGGCAAGGAGCTGGTGGCCGCTACGCTTGAGGCCTGTCGCCAGCGCCTGCGCCCAATCCTGATGACTTCCCTGGCGTTTATTTTCGGCGTATTGCCGATGGCCACCAGCACCGGGGCAGGTTCCGGCAGCCAGCATGCGGTAGGCACCGGCGTCATGGGCGGGATGATCTCCGCCACCGTGCTGGCCATCTTCTTTGTGCCGCTGTTCTTTATGCTGGTGCGCAGGCGCTTCCCGCTGAAAGAGCCACACGACTAAGCTTCTCTCTGCTTCAGCCACAAAAAAAGCGACCTTTAAAGGTCGCTTTTTTATTGGATGTTCGCTGAGTATTCAGTACCAGAATATCGCGCCGTTGCTTTTTATGCCGGAACGCTTATTTGCGCAACATATCTTCGATGAAGTCTTTCCACTGCCCTAATTCGTGCTCGATCATAACCGCCTCTCTTGAAGTTGGCGCAATTATACGCAGATATATCCTCCGATTGAACCCTTTTTGAGCGACCAAGTGTTGAGCATCTTCACAAATATATTGTTAGCAGAATAACGATTTAGCGCGGAATCATGGTCGATAATTCCCCTCACCTGCGGCAAAATGGTCTCACTCAGAAAAAAGTAAAACGGGACCGACCGCCACCATGATCACCATGTACGGCATTAAAAACTGCGACACCATCAAAAAGGCGCGCCGCTTTCTGGAAGCTCAGGGCGTTGACTACCAGTTTCACGACTACCGCGCTGATGGCCTGGACGCCGCGCTGCTTAACAGCTTTATCGCAGAGCTCGGCTGGGAAGCGCTGCTGAATACGCGTGGAACCACCTGGCGCAAGCTGGACGAAGCGCATCGCGCATCCATCAATAACGCACAAAGCGCGGCGGCGCTGATGCTGGAGATGCCGGCAATCATCAAACGCCCATTGCTCTGCGCGCCCGGTCAGCCTATGCTGCTGGGTTTCAACGAAACTCACTATCAGCAGTTTATCAACGAGGTATAGTCTTATGTCCTGCCCGGTTATTGAGCTGACGCAACAGCTTATTCGTCGTCCTTCCCTGAGCCCGGATGATGCCGGTTGTCAGGCGCTGCTGATTGAACGCCTGCGCGCCATTGGTTTTACCGTTGAACATATGGATTTTGGCGATACCCAGAACTTCTGGGCCTGGCGTGGGCAGGGCGAAACGCTGGCGTTTGCCGGGCATACCGACGTTGTGCCGTCGGGCGATGCCGACCGCTGGATCAACCCGCCGTTTGAACCCACCATTCGCGACGGCATGCTGTTTGGCCGCGGCGCGGCAGACATGAAAGGTTCACTGGCCGCGATGGTGGTGGCCGCCGAGCGTTTTGTCGCCCAGCATCCTGACCATAAAGGCCGTCTGGCGTTTCTGATCACTTCCGATGAAGAAGCCAGCGCGACCAATGGCACCGTTAAGGTCGTTGAAGCGCTGATGGCGCGCCACGAGCGCCTGGACTACTGCCTGGTGGGCGAGCCGTCCAGCACCGAAGTCGTCGGCGACGTGGTGAAAAATGGCCGTCGTGGCTCCCTGACCTGCAACCTGACCCTTCACGGTGTCCAGGGCCACGTTGCCTACCCGCATCTGGCGGACAACCCGGTTCACCGCGCAGCGCCAATGATCGCCGAACTGGTGAACATTGAATGGGATAAAGGTAACGAGTTCTTCCCCGCTACCAGCATGCAGATCGCCAACGTGAAGGCCGGTACCGGCAGCAACAACGTTATCCCTGGCGACATGTTCGTGCAGTTTAACTTCCGCTTCAGTACCGAGCTGACTGATGAAGATATTAAGCAGCGTGTTGTCGCCCTGCTGGAGAAACACGATCTGCGCTATACCGTCGAGTGGTGGCTCTCCGGCCAGCCGTTCCTGACGTCTCGCGGTAAGCTGGTGGATGCGGTAGTGAATGCCGTTGAGCACTATAATGAGATCAAACCGCAGCTGTTAACCACGGGCGGTACATCTGACGGGCGCTTTATCGCGCGCATGGGGGCTCAGGTTGTTGAGCTGGGGCCGGTGAATGCCACCATTCATAAAATCAATGAATGCGTCAACGCCGCCGACCTGCAGCTGCTGGCCCGGATGTATCAGCGCATTATGGAACAGCTTGTCGCCTGACGGGCAGTCAACTGAACGAGGTATCAGCATGGAATGGCTATCGCATTACTGGTGGATTATCGTCCTGGTGTTATTGCTGGGGATTTTTATTAACGTCATTAAAGACCTGAGCCGGATAGATCCGAAGAAGTACATGGCGGACAAACCTGAACTTCCACCGCATCGTGATTTTAACGATAAGTGGGATGACGAGGACGACTGGCCGAAGAAGAAATAGCACTATGCCTCACTCCGGGCGATGCCGGAGTGAGGCGAATATTTACAGCAGCTCTATCAGGTCATCATCTTTCGGTGCCGCGCCGCCGCTCAAAGCCTCATCAAAATAGTGCTTCGGCACGGTATAACGCAGATGATCCAGTGCCGCCTTCATGCTGCGGTCGTCAATCGCGTGGCCCAGATCGTCAATCAGATCCAGCGTAACGTCTCCGCCCAGGCTGAGTAATTTCTCCGCGGCATCCACGGAATGCGTCGCGTGGATCACTTTGTCGTTATCGCCATGGATCAGGTGAATCGTGGTGCTGGTGGACGCCTGCTGCGGCAGCTCCGCATAACGTCCGCTAAAAGCGATTACCCGCGCCGCAAGGCCTGGCTGAGCTTTAATACTTTCCAGCGCCATGATAGCCCCCTGCGAAAAGCCGACAAGCGCCGTTGCCGTTGGCGGCACGCCGCTTTGCTGCTGCCAGTGGCGCACAGCTTCAATAAAGGCTGGCATTACGGCATCCACCCGCTGCTGGCGATTTTCTTCCGTTATTCCCGCAACGGAAAACCATTCACGGCCAGCGCCGCTTTGGGCCGGGCCGCTCAGGCTCACCACGAGTGCGTCGGGAAACTCAGGAGCAAACCAGCTACCTATCTCGCCCATTGCTTTCGCCGTGTCGCCCACGCCGTGGAACAGCAGAATCAGCTGACTGGCTGGCGCGACGGGACTCTGGACAACAAAATGGTCATGTTTCATGGTTTTCTCCTGGGTTGATGGAGACAACTATACGCCGCTGCATGGAGATGACCATGCCGTTTCATTGAACAAGTTAGTGGAATTTTTGCAATTGCAAAATGCCGTTGTGCAGCACCTCTGCCCTTGCCTTATCAAGGTGTTCCAGCGCGCTTCGAGCTTCCTCACGCATCAGCGCAAGCAACGCTTTTTTGCCTGAAAGCCCCAGCCGCTGGCTAAGTCCCTCACTGCTTTCACGCCGCTCAAGGCGGCCCCGCAGGGCCTGAAGCGGTAAACCGCTCGCCAGCAGAAGTCGATTCAACGCCCCGAGGCACGCTTCAAGCGGGCGATGCGCAAAGGCAAAACCGGACAGCTCCTGCCAGTCTTCCGGCAAGAGTTTTTGTGGGCAATCCCCGGTCAGAGGCAAGGACAATTCCAGCCAGGCTCTCTGCCATGGCCAGTCCCGCCGTAGCCGCTGCTGCTCATTGTTTGTCAGCGCATGTCCTTCCGGCGTCAGCGGCAAAAGCGCCATAGCGCTGTAGCAGCCGCTGCTGGCTTCTTTATGGCTGCCGATTCGCACCAGCTTAAACCCGCAGCGCTGCCAGAAGCGCCACAGCTCTTCGGTATAGCCAAAGCTGACTGAGAGATAGTCATAGCGATGCTCCGCAGCCTGCTGAGCTTGCTTTATCATGCTGGCGCCAATATGTTCACGCTGCCGTTGCGGATGAACGGCAATGCGGCTGATGCGCAGCCCGCGCAGCGTAGCGGCAAGCGGGCTTCCTCCGTGCGCCGCCAGCGACTGCGCAACCAGATTGCCTCTGGGACGACGAAACCCGGCCCACACGTTACGGCTCAGGCTTTCATCGAGCCCCCCCTCCTCAACCATCCACAATGCGCCTGCGCACTGCCCTTCCGTGCTGGCCGCGATAAAATGCTGACCGGGAGCGTCAAGCATTCGCCTCCAGTCGAGCGGCGAAGTACGGTAATGTGCGCCGGAGAGCAGCCGGTACATCTGCTGCAGCTGGCCAGGTTTTCGCGACCAGTCCGCCTGCTCAACAACCTGCAACTCGGGATCGCCTTGCGGGAATGACTCAAGATCCGGCTCATCGAACAGCAGGATCCGGTCAACAACCTGCTCCAGCGGATCGTTTTGCGCCCAGCGGATCGGCGTATTGAGCGTGAAACGCCTGAGGGACGGTAACGCTGCGCAAAACTTCAGTAAAAAACCACGTCCCGTTCCCTCATAGCCCTGCACCGTTGTGGTCAGCAAAACGCATGGAAAGCGTTCTGTCAGCTGGCGTAGCAACGGGGCCGGAATAGCCGCCGCCTCGTCAACAATCAGCCAGTCATATGCGGGCAATTCACGCTCTGCGGCCAGCGCGTCCGGAGCCATAAACTGGAAGGCTTCACCGGCATAGCCTGCCAGTACATCGGTTGCGGCCTTTGCCGGGGCGGTGACCAGACAGGAGCCGGAGATCCTATTGGCTAACATCCCGGCCAGCGCGGACTTGCCCCGGCCTCTTGCCGCCGTCACCACCGCAACGCCCTGCTGCATATCCGCCAGCTCGGCCAGAATGGCGGCCTGCTCCTGCTCTGGTGCACCGCTGGCTGGCTGCCAGCCAGGACGAAAAGCAAAAGGATTCAGGGTGAAGGGCTTATGCTGCTGCCATAGCATGGATTCAGGGTCCTGCCGTATGCAGCGCTGTAGATGGGAAACAAAGTGAGGCGTGGGGATAGCCTGCGGGGCATCACTCCAGCGGCTGGAATCTTCATCGGGGAGCGCAGGCCAGCGCGGCCAGTCCGGCGTCAACAGCAGAAGCCAGCTGCCCGCTTTAAGCATGCCGGAGAGCGCCGCAAGCGCGGCAGCATCGAGCCCTGACCGGGCATCGAATACCGCGTGCTGAAACTCGCGCCCCAGCATGCTGCGCACCGCCGAGGGCGCACAGTGAAAGGGCAGCTCGGGCGAAGCGCCAACCCACAGCCAGTCTCCGGGCAAATGAGTAGACAGCATTTGAACCTGCTGACTGCTCCATTCACTTTCGCCGGCCAGCACCATCAGCCGGCGAATGCCCGTTTGCTGCATCTGCGCCGTCGCCTGCTGCAGCTGCTCTGTCGTCCCTGCGGTCATAGATTAACGGAGCGCATTGCCAAAGGTGTTGCACTGGGACGGATCGCCGCTGTCGAAGCCACGTTTAAACCAGGTGTAGCGCTGCTCGGAAGTGCCGTGGGTAAAGCTGTCCGGCACCACGCGCCCCTGGCTCTGCTGCTGCAGACGATCGTCACCGATAGCTTCGGCAGCGTTGAGCGCTTGCTGCAGGTCGCCCGCATCCAGTACCTGCTGTTTCTGCATGCTGTTACCCCAGACGCCGGCGAAGCAGTCGGCCTGAAGCTCCATCTTCACCGACAGGCGATTGCCTTCGGCCTGAGAAGCATTCTGCTGCAGCTGGCGTACTTTCGGCTCAATGCCCAACAGCTTCTGTACATGGTGACCCACTTCATGGGCAATGACGTAGCCCTGAGCAAAGTCGCCGCCTGCGCCGAGCTTATTGCGCATATCGTCGTAGAAAGAGAGGTCGATATAGACGGTGCTGTCCGCCGGGCAATAGAACGGCCCCATCACGGACTGCCCGGTGCCGCAGCCGGTACGCGTCGCCCCGCGATACATCACCAGTTTAGGCTGCTGATAGGTGCGCCCCATTTTCTGGAAAATTTCACCCCAGGTATCTTCCGTTGTTGCCAGAATGACCGAGGTAAATTTAGCGGCCTCGTCGTCTTTCGGACTAACAGAGCGCTGCTGCGAAGAGTGCTGAGAAACCGGCGGCTCACCGGACAAGAAGGAGGTAAGATCGACGCCGTAATAGCTTGCCACGATGACCACGACAAGCAGCACCAGGCCACCTTTTCCCCGAGGGATGCGGAAACCGCCGCCGCCCATGCTCATGCCAGGGCCGGAGGCATCATTGCGCCTGTCCTCTACGTTGTCGCTCTCGCGACGTCCTTGCCAACGCATACGCTCATCCTCATTAACAATCACAACATGTAATGGATAGATCGTAGGTGGTTACCGGCAGGATTACCATAAGAACAGACAGCGAAAAAACAGGGTGCGCAAAAACGCACCCCATTGCGCAACGTAAACGATTGCGTGGTTAGTCTAATTTTACGCCGAGACGGTGAGCAACTTCCTCGTACGCTTCAATCAGGCCACCCAGGCTCTGGCGGAAACGGTCTTTGTCCATCTTATCAAGCGTTTGTTTGTCCCACAGGCGGCTACCGTCCGGTGAAAACTCATCGCCCAGCACCACTTCGCCTTTGAACAGGCCAAACTCCAGCTTGAAGTCCACGAGGATCAGGCCAGCGTCATCAAACAGCTTGCTCAGCACGTCGTTAGCTTTGTAGCTCAGCTCGCGCATGCGGGCCAGATTCTCTTTGCTCACCCAGCCAAAGGTTTCGCAGTAAGATTCATTGACCATCGGGTCGTGCATGGCGTCGTTCTTCAGGAACAGGTCGAACAGCGGTGGGTTCAGCTCGATACCTTCTTCGATGCCGAGGCGCTTGACCAGAGAACCCGCGGCGCGGTTACGAATCACGCACTCCACCGGCACCATGTCGAGCTTCTTCACCAGCACTTCGTTGTCAGAAAGCAGCGCTTCCATCTGGGTCGGAATCCCCGCCTCTTCCAGCTTGGCCATAATGAAATGGTTAAACTTGTTGTTTACCATGCCCTTACGGTCGAACTGCTCGATGCGTGCACCGTCACCTGCTGACGTATCGTTACGGAATTCGAGCACCAACAGATCCGGGTTTTCCGTACTGTAAACGGTCTTCGCTTTGCCGCGATACAACTCAGCTTGCTTTTGCATCTTTCTTACTCCAGGTATAGCGATCGCTTGCGCAATCGGAGGGGTTTAATACATAAGGCCTAAATAAGAAGGGCCGGAATTAACCGGCCCTCCTGTGTTACTTGCTGAATGCCGCCTGGAAGACAGCGACCAGCGCATCGTTCTGAGCCTGCGTCAGCGGATGCCCTTTCGGGTCGATGAACTGCAGGCTGCTGCGGTTATCGAGGTCGCCAACCTGCAGCTTATAGTCACCGTTCACGAGACCCGGATCTTTCGCTCCGAGGTCGCTCCAGCTGCTGTCAGACAGCGACTTGTAGGTCACCGCGATATTGCCCTGAGAGCGTGTCGTATCGGTCACCTTCATGCCCGCTTTTTCAAGCGCGGCCGGCAGGCGGGTCCAGACGACGTTAAATGGCGCACGCACGACAAGCATCGGCAGGCCGGTGTCATCCGCAGCGCTCTGCACATCAAGCTGGCTCGAACTGCGGTTATCCTGCGCGTTCTGACGCGAGGTTTCAGACTTGTCGAGACCCGCACTGATGACGTTCAGCATCTGCGCGCTGTAGCGCTGCAGAGAGGAAGCGTCGGCTACCGGCTTGCCGCCCTGCTCAAGGTTCAGCAGTTTGACAACAACGGACTGCTGATAGCCCTGCGGCTGCACGGTAATCTGGTAGCGTCCACGATACTGTACGTCTTCGTCAGCACGGTTCCACTGTACCCAGTCGGTGGTCAGGGTTTGGCCGGCATCGTTGCGTTGGGCAATCGTGTAGTTGCCGGATTGCAGAACGCTCACCACCTGAGACCACAGGCCGCTCGCCTTACTGCCTTCAACCTGCAGCGTGGCGGTATCACCGGTAAACTGGGTGCGAGCCCCGTTTACCAATGCCAGCGCCTGCGCCGGTGGGCGAATATCCAGCTGCTTGCCTACTGCGCCGCTGCCGTTAGTGACCGGAATGTTGTAGTCGCCATTCTGAATCGGCAGGATCATCCCCGCCGGAGAGTGGATTTCCGCAAGGGGGGTTGCGTCCAGGTAGGACTCATCGCCGCTCACCTGACGCTTGTAACGCTGATCGGAACTGCACGCCGCTAACAGCATGGCGAGCGAAACAACAGCAACTTTTGCCACCGTCGACTTCTGTACTGAGTAAGCCATCAAATCTCCCTAAGCTTTACAGCAGACCGGCATGCTTAAGCGCGCTAATAATCACCGGGCGACTGGCGTCGGTCAGCGGCGTCATTGGCAGGCGTAAGGTATCGGTTGCCACAAGACCCAACTCCCTGGCGGCCCATTTCACCGGGATAGGGTTGGGTTCAACAAACAATTTATGGTGCAGCGGCATCAGACGCTGATTAATTTCGCGAGCCTGTGCAAATTGCCCTGAGGTGGCCAGTTTACACATTTCCGCCATCTCACGCGCGGCTACGTTTGCGGTCACGGAAATCACGCCGTGGCCGCCAAGCTGAATAAAGTCCAGCGCGCTGGCGTCATCGCCGCTTACCAGAATGAAGTCATCTTCAACCAGCTCTTTGATCTGGTTTACGCGGCTTAAGTTCCCGGTGGCTTCTTTGATACCGATAATATTTTTGATTTTCGCCAGGCGGCCTACGGTCTCCGGCAGCATATCGCAGCCGGTACGAGACGGCACGTTATACAGCATCTGCGGCAGACTGGTGCTTTCAGCAATCGCTTTAAAGTGCTGGAACAGCCCTTCCTGAGTAGGACGGTTGTAATAAGGGGTGACCGTCAGGCAGCCTACAATGCCGCTGTCCTGCAGGTGATGGGTCAGGGAAATTGCTTCGGAAGTGGCGTTAGCGCCGGTACCGGCAATAATCGGGATACGCCCGTCCGCCAGTTCAACGGTAAGCTTCACTACGTCGACGTGTTCATCGTGGCTTAAGGTAGCCGATTCGCCGGTAGTCCCTACCGAGACAATCGCCGACGTTCCGCTGGCGACATGGTAATCAATCAGTTTTTTCAGGCTGGAACGGCAGACATGACCTTTCTCATCCATCGGCGTAATTATCGCGACAACACTTCCCGTAAACATTAGCCACCCTCTGTGCAAACATGTTCTCCCAATGTTACGTTTTGTGCCCTGACAAAAGCAAGCTGCCAGAAGGCGCTAAGCGGTTGGCAGCTTACTTTTTTTATGCTTTCCTAATGTGAATCTCACCGATTGACAGGAAGAACACGCTTGACACCCTCATCACACCATTATTTGGTTATCACAGCCCTGGGCGCGGACCGTCCTGGTATCGTCAACACGATTACCCGCCACGTGAGCAGCTGCGGCTGCAACATCGAAGACAGCCGTCTTGCCATGCTGGGTGAAGAGTTCACCTTTATCATGCTGCTTTCCGGCAGCTGGAACGCGATAACCCTGATCGAATCTACCCTGCCGCTGAAGGGCGCGGAGCTCGATCTGTTAATTGTGATGAAACGCACCGTCGCGCAGGATAGACCGGCCACGCCCGCCACCGTGTGGGTGCAGGTCGAAGTGGCGGACTCCCCTCACCTGATTGAGCGCTTTACCCACCTGTTTGATACTCATCAGATGAACATTGCCGAGCTGGTTTCCCGCACTCAGCCTGCCGAGAACGGCGTAGGGCCGCGCCTGTATATTCAGATCACCGCCCACAGCCCAGGTTCACAGGATTCAACAATTATCGAGCAAGCGTTTAAAGCCCTATGTACAGAACTGAATGCAGAAGGCACTATTAACGTGGTTAACCCACAGCAAGATGATTAAAGACGGAGAGTAGTGATGAGCCCACTGAAAGCCGGTGATAGTGCACCGAAATTTAGCTTGCCCGATCAGGACGGCGAACAAGTAAATTTAACCGACTTCCAGGGACAGAGAGTTCTGGTTTATTTCTATCCTAAAGCGATGACACCAGGCTGCACCGTGCAGGCATGTGGTTTGCGCGACAACATGGACGAGTTAAAAAAGCGTGGCGTGGAAGTGCTGGGCATCAGCACCGACAAGCCGGAAAAACTTTCCCGTTTTGCCGAGAAAGAGCTGCTGAACTTCACCCTGCTTTCTGATGAAGACCACCAGGTTTGCAGTCAGTTTGGCGTGTGGGGCGAGAAAACATTTATGGGCAAAACCTATGACGGCATTCACCGTATCAGCTTCCTGCTGGACGGCGACGGTAAAGTGGAAAAGGTGTTTGACGATTTCAAAACCAGCAACCACCACGATATCGTTGTGAACTGGCTGACTGAAAACGCCTGAGAACAAACAAAAAGCCGACGGAAATGTCGGCTTTTTTCTTGCTGTTATTCCCGGGTGACGGCGTCATCCACCAGCGAAGCATCCGGCCAGGCATGCACCACGGCTTTAATCAGCGTTGCCAGCGGGATAGCGAAGAACACGCCCCAGAACCCCCACAGCCCGCCGAAAATCACCACCGACAGAATAATCACCAGCGGATGCAGGTTCACCGCCTCCGAGAACAGCACCGGCACCAGCAGGTTGCCGTCCAGCGCCTGAATAATCAGGTAGACGCCAAACAGGGTCCAGAACTCGGTGCCCAGGCCAAACTGGAACAGCGCCACGCAAATCACCGGGATGGTGACGACAAACGCGCCGATGTACGGAATAAGCACCGAGAAGCCCACCAGCACCGCCAGCAGCAGCGAATAGTTCAGCCCGAAGACGATAAAGCCGATATAGGTCGCCACGCCCACGACGATCATCTCCAGCACTTTACCGCGAATATAGTTGGTGATTTGCTGGTTCATCTCCAGCCAGACCTGCCCCGCCAGGCCGCGGTTGCGCGGCAGAACGCGACGCACGGCGTTCAGCATCTGCTCTTTATCCTTCACCAGGAAGAACACCATCAGCGGCACCAGGATCAGATAGATGGCCAGCGTCAGCAACCCAACTAAAGAGGCCAGCGAGAATTTCACTACCTGGTCGCCCATGCCTGACAGGCGTCCGCGGACGTTTTCGGCCATGGCGTCAATAATGCCCGCGTCCACCAGCGCCGGATAGCGCTTCGGCAGCGTCGCGGCAAAGTCAGAGAGCTTGTTGAGCATCCCCGGCATATCGCGAATCAGGTTGATCCCCTGCTGCCAGGCAACGGGCGCCACAACCAGCACCACCAGCAGCAGAATACCGACAAACAGCACCAGCACGATGGTCGCCGCCCACGTTCGGGAACAGCCGACGCGTTCGAGACGCGCCGTGGGCCACTCGAGCAAATAGGCCAGCACAATGGCGACCAGCAGCGGCGCCAGCAGGCCGTGAAGGAAGAACAGAATGCAAAAGCCCGCCACAAGAATCACCAGCAGCGCAATCGCCTCCGGATCGCTGAAACGACGGCGATACCACTGCAACAACATGTCGAGCATACATCCCTTCCGTGAAGTTTTTTTTGATGCCGAATTGTAGCGAAATGCCACCGCAAAGACTTTGCTTTTTACGGCGGATTACAAAGGGAGAATCCAGCAAATAAAATCTTCGCAGCTTCAACGCCCTACAGTACACTTCTTTAAGCGAATAAACTTGTACTCATCGTGTCAAAATCTGACAGCGACTCAACGGGACAGTAATTATGGTTAGGCAGTTGAAAAAGACCCTGATTGCAACACTTACGGCCGCACTGCTGGCGGGAAGTACCCTTCCCGTACGCGCGGACGTGGCTGACCAGCTCCCCGATATGGGGACATCCGCAGGCAGCACGCTGTCTATCGCCCAGGAGATGCAGATGGGCGACTTCTACGTCCGTCAGCTGCGCGGCAGCGCGCCGCTGATTAACGATCCGTTACTGACGCAATACATCAATTCTCTGGGTATGCGGCTGGTCAGCCACGCCAGCTCGGTGAAAACGCCTTTCCACTTCTTCTTAATCAATAACGACGAAATTAACGCCTTCGCCTTCTTTGGCGGCAACGTGGTGCTGCATTCGGCGCTGTTCCGCTATGCTGATTCAGAAAGCCAGCTGGCCTCGGTGATGGCTCACGAAATATCCCACGTGACCCAGCGCCACCTGGCCCGTGCGATGGAAGACCAAAAGAAAAATGCGCCGCTGACCTGGGTGGGCGCGCTGGGATCAATTCTGCTGGCAATGGCCAGCCCGCAGGCCGGGATGGCCGCGCTGTCCGGTACGTTAGCCGGGACCCAGCAGGGCATTATCAGCTTTACCCAGCAGAACGAGCAGGAGGCAGACCGCATTGGCATTCAGGTGCTGCAGCGTTCAGGCTTTGATCCGCAGGCGATGCCGGGCTTCCTGGAAAAACTGCTCGATCAGGCGCGCTACTCTTCGCGCCCGCCGGAAATCCTGCTGACTCACCCGCTGCCGGAAAGCCGCCTCGCGGATGCCCGCAACCGTGCAAACCAGATGCGTCCGGTGGTGGTGCAGTCCTCAGAAAGTTTCTATATGGCGAAGGTCCGCACCCTGGGAATGTATAACTCCGGGCGTAACCAGCTTACCCAGGATCTGCTGGATAACTGGGCAAAAGGTAACGTGCGTGAGCAAAACGCAGCTCAGTACGGACGAGCGATTCAGGCTTTGCAGGCCAGTAAATATGACGAGGCCAGAAAAACGCTTCAGCCGCTGCTTACCGCCCAGCCGGCAAACCCCTGGTATCTCGACCTGGCGACGGATATCGATCTCGGCCAGCACAAAGCCAACGAGGCGATCGCCCGGCTGAAAAACGCCCCGGACCTGAAGAACAACCCGGTCCTGCAGCTTAACCTCGCCAACGCCTGGCTTGAAGGCGGGCAGCCCGCAGAAACAGTAACGCTGCTTAACCGCTACACGTTCGCCCACCCCGACGATAGCAACGGCTGGGATCTGCTGGCTCAGGCGCAGGGGAAATTAGGCAACCGCGATCAGGAGCTAGCCGCGCGCGCCGAAGTGATGGCGCTAAATGGCCGTCTGGATCAGGCTATTTCGCTGCTCGGCAGCGCCAGCTCTCAGGTGAAGCTCGGCAGCCTGCAACAGGCCAGATACGACGCCCGTATCGATCAGCTGCGCCAGCTACAGCAGCGCTTTAAACCTTATATGAAGATGTAACAGGAGTCCGTATGTCCACGAAGGTCGAAATTTACCACAACCCACGCTGCTCCAAGAGCCGTGAAACGCTGAACCTGCTAAAGGAAAACGGCGTAGAGCCGGAAGTCGTGCTCTATCTGGAGACGCCTCCGGACGCAGTAACTATTAAGTCGCTGCTGAAGAAGCTGGGCTTCACCAGCGCACGTGAACTGATGCGCCGCAAAGAGGACCTCTACAAAGAGCTAAAGCTGGATGACGCCAGCCTTAGCGAAGAGGCGCTGATCGAAGCGATGATTGAGCACCCGAAGCTTATCGAGCGCCCTATCGTTCTCGCCAACGGGAAAGCCCGTATTGGCCGCCCACCTGAGCAGGTGCTCGAGATCCTCTAACCTGCCCGCCCGTTCCCCTCCCGGGAACGGGTTAGCCGCT
This sequence comes from Cedecea lapagei, assembly GCF_900635955.1. Taxonomy (GTDB): domain Bacteria; phylum Pseudomonadota; class Gammaproteobacteria; order Enterobacterales; family Enterobacteriaceae; genus Cedecea; species Cedecea lapagei. The sequence goes on along the minus strand of NZ_LR134201.1, from coordinate 1,146,317 downwards.
CACCGGCACAATTTTCAGCTCGGCTAACCCTACGCCCAGCTTACGTGGATCGTGCCCCAGAATATTGCCCTCGTTGGACAGCTGCGGCTTCGGTGGCTCAATGGTCAGCACCTTGCTGCCTTCAGGGTTAGCAAAGCGCAGCGTAACGGTGGAGAGCTGGTCGCCAAAGGTGATGGTCTGCTCTTCCTCGCCAACCTTCACCGAAACCGGCTCGCCGACGTTCGGGCCAAAGGCTTTCGCCACCAGCACCAGATCGAACGTTGTCGGCAGCGGATCCTGATACTCAATGGTCACCACCGGTGCCATGTTGGCGTTTGACCAGCGGCCCCAGGCTTCCGGACGCGAAATGCCGCTGAACTGCTTCACGCTCTGCGGCGCACCCGCCACGTTGAAGATAAAGCTGTCCGCCTGGTAACGAATGCTGTTTTCATCCGCCTTCAGCAGGGCAACATTATTTTTGAAGCGCGCATTGCTCAGCGTTTGCTCGTCAAACTGGACGTTGTATTCGTCCAGCGGTTTGTCCACCAGCCGCACCGTTGGTTCCCCGCCAAGCTGCCCCTGCGCCACGCACAGCCCGGTAGAAAGCGCGAGCTGCGGCTCCCACAGACGCGCCATTTTGTAGCAGCGGTCGGCCCAGATAAACCGATCGTCACTTTTAAAATCGGCCAGCTGATAACGCAGCGGCGCGGAATATTCACTTTCCGGCAGCGGCTCAATTTTACCTTTGCCAATTTTCAGCAGCAGCGGCAGCTTGAAGTGCGCGCCGGAATAGCTGAACGTGTTCTTCCTCCGATCGATGCTGTAGCGGCTGATGGTTTTCGGGAAGTTCCACAGGTCGATAACGTCCGGCTTCCACTCGGTGACCTTATCCTTCAGGTTGGTAAAGACCATCGACAGCGACTCGCCGGACAGGCTGCTGCGCCCCAGGCCGATGTAGTTCCCGCCGCCGAGGATATCCAGCACCGTGGCGCCGTTATCCATCGTATTACGTTTCACCGGCTTCAATTCTGCCTGCGGTTTATCGCCGCGAATCACAAAGAACAGGTTCTGCCTGTCCTGCTTCGTCAGATACTTATACGCCGTGTTGTTCATCGCCAGGTGGTCGGAAGAGACCACGATCACCGTGTTGCGGAAATAAGGCGAGGCTTTGATTTTTTCGATCAGCGCCGCAATGTGCTCCTGGCTGCAGGAAACGGCGCTGAAAGAGCGGTTTTCTTTGCCCTCATAGCTGTAGCTGCGGCGGTTACAGGTGCGCGAGATAAAGCCGTCCGGGTGATGGGTGTCGACCGTCAGCGCAAACAGCGAGAAGCGCTTCCCGGCTTTAGAAAGCTCGATAAACTTGTCATAAGCTTCGTCCAGCACCGTATCGTCGTAAAAGCCCCAGTTATTCTTGTAATTCGGGTCGGCCACCATCCCCTTCAGCTCCTGCGCGCCGTACATATGCTCGAAGCCGTGGGACTGCAGGAAGATATCTTTGCCGGCAAAGCGCAGGTCAGCGCCCTGAATAAAGTAGTTTTGATAGCCGGATGCCTTAAGAATATCGCCGAGGCAGATATTCTTCGGGAAAAAGCTCGACATCGACGCCGAAGAGTTTCCCTCAAACGGCGCAAACAGCGGGATCCCGCACTGCGAGGCCACAATGCCCGCAATGGTGTAGTCCATGCCCGCCATCTGTGCGGTATGGCTGAAATCTATCGCCTGGCTCTTCAGGGCATTCAGCTCGGGGGCCAGGCCGGGAAACGCCTGCTCATCAAAATAGGTGCGTTCCAGACTTTCGCCGTAGATATAAACCAGATTGAGCTTTGGCTGCTTAATGGTGCCTTCCGGGACTTTATACCAGTCGGCAAAGTCAGACGTGCCGGTGCGGGTCTGGGATTTAATCAGCGACACCACCTGCTGGTAGGCGGGCGTTGTTTTTATCGAAAACAGCGCCAGGAACAGCGCCAGGGCGCTGTAGCCCAAATGGTGCGGATGGTTCTTACGGCGTAAAATCCAGGTCAGACCGCCAAAAATGGCAATCAGCCCGACGGCGAGGCCCAGCCCCGGCAGAATGTATTTGCCGACGCCCGCGCCGGTCATGCTGCTGGTGAGCGTATAGAGCACCGCGTCGTTAATCCCTTCGCCGGTAAAATAATTACTGGCCAGCAACGTGACGTTAAGCACGATAAACAGGCCGAGCAGCAGCAGGATGATCGTCAGCCACCAGATATTTCGACCGGCTTTTACCGCATATACGGCAATAGCCGCCAAAAACAGCACTAAAGAGAGCAATTCGGACAACACCAGTACCTCAGCCATCGCGCAGCCTGGCGCGATTTTTCATGCAGAAAAATAACAGCCGGTAATTTAACCTCACCGTCATATTGCTGCAATTCACCTGACATTACTTTGCGCATGGCATCGACTTTTCAGATTTTGCACCGTAGGTGAGGGCTGAGGACTTTTAATAGCTTCCGGCTATTACAACCATCGCTACTACAACGAACCGGGGAATTGACCTTTTTACCGCTTAGATGCTGTAATTTCGCCGCTGTTATAATTTTTTAAAGTGGAATTGTAACGCGCAACACCGGCCACCCTCGCAACGGGTGGCCTTTTTTATGCCCGCAGAAAAGGCTGTTAGGAAATACCTCTTGATTCAATAAAGCCTACCCATTAGTGACCCAGCTCAAAGTTCGGTACCTTTCTCCCATCGCAAAACGGAGGAAGTTTAAATGTCTTTAATTAATACCAAAATCAAACCATTCAAAAACCAGGCTTTTAAAAACGGCGAATTCGTTGAAGTTACGGAAAAAGATACCGAAGGCCGCTGGAGCGTTTTCTTCTTCTACCCGGCTGACTTCACTTTCGTTTGCCCAACTGAACTGGGCGACGTGGCTGACCATTACGAAGAACTGCAGAAGCTGGGCGTAGACGTTTACTCCGTCTCTACCGACACCCACTTCACCCACAAAGCGTGGCACGGCAGCTCTGAAACCATCGCTAAAATCAAATACGCGATGATCGGCGACCCAACCGGCGCGCTGACCCGTAACTTCGAAAACATGCGTGAAGACGAAGGTCTGGCAGACCGCGCAACCTTCGTTGTTGACCCACAGGGCATCATCCAGGCTATCGAAGTGACCGCCGAAGGCATCGGCCGTGACGCTTCTGACCTGCTGCGTAAAGTGAAAGCTGCTCAGTACGTAGCTTCTCACCCAGGCGAAGTGTGCCCGGCTAAATGGAAAGAAGGCGAAGCGACTCTGGCTCCATCTCTGGACCTGGTCGGCAAAATCTAAGTTTTACCCGCGTTACCCTCTTTTATTTTACGGCTACTTAGGTAGCCGTTTTTTCTCGCCACCAGGGAGACTGACCATGCTCGACACAACAATGAAAACCCAGCTCAAAGCCTATCTTGAGAGACTAACGAAACCTGTTGAGTTGATTGCCACGCTGGACGACGGCGCGAAATCATCTGAAGTAAAAGAACTGCTGGCGGAGATCGCTGAGTTATCTGACAAAGTTTCTTTCACCGTTAATAACGACCTGCCGGTGCGCAAGCCGTCGTTTTTAATCACTAACCCAGGCTCAAGCCAGGGCCCGCGCTTTGCCGGCTCTCCGCTGGGTCACGAATTCACTTCCCTGGTGCTGGCATTGCTCCAGGTCGGCGGTCATCCGTCCAAAGAGTCTCAGGATCTGCTGGCGCAAATCCGTGAGATCGACGGCGACTTCCACTTTGAAACCTATTACTCCCTCTCCTGCCACAACTGCCCGGACGTTGTGCAGGCGCTGAACCTGATGAGCGTGCTGAACCCGCGCATCACCCATACCGCTATCGACGGCGGCGTTTACCAGAATGAAATTCAGGAACGCAACGTGATGGGCGTGCCAGCCGTCTACCTGAACGGCAAAGAGTTTGGCCAGGGCCGCATGACCCTTGCCGAAATCGTCGGCAAAATTGATACCGGCGCGGAAAAACGCGCGGCGGAAGCGCTGAACCAGCGTGAAGCTTACGACGTGCTGATCGTCGGCAGCGGCCCTGCGGGCGCGGCGGCGGCGGTTTATGCGGCGCGTAAAGGCATCCGCACCGGCCTGATGGGCGAGCGCTTCGGCGGCCAGGTGCTGGATACCGTGGATATCGAGAACTACATTTCCGTGCCAAAAACCGAAGGCCAGAAGCTGGCGGGGGCGCTGAAAGCCCACGTTGACGATTACGACGTGGACGTTATCGATACCCAAAGCGCCAGCAAGCTGATCCCGGCGAAAAGCGAAGGCGGCCTGCACCAGATCCAAACGGCGTCCGGCGCAACGCTCAAAGCCCGCAGCATTATCGTGGCCACCGGCGCAAAATGGCGCAACATGAACGTGCCTGGCGAAGACCAGTACCGCACCAAAGGCGTGACCTACTGTCCGCACTGCGACGGCCCGCTGTTTAAAGGCAAGCGCGTGGCGGTGATCGGCGGCGGTAACTCCGGCGTGGAAGCGGCTATTGACCTGGCGGGCATCGTCGAGCACGTGACCCTGCTGGAATTTGCCCCGGAAATGAAGGCCGACCAGGTGCTGCAGAACAAAGTTCGCAGCCTGAAAAACGTCGATATCGTGCTTAACGCCCAGACGCTGGAAGTGAAAGGCGACGGCAGCAAAGTGACCGGCCTGCAGTACAAAGATCGCGTTACCGAGAGCGTGCATGACGTTGCCCTGTCCGGCATCTTCGTGCAAATCGGCCTGCTGCCGAACACTAACTGGCTGGAAGGCAGCGTGGAGCGCAACCGCATGGGTGAAATCATCATCGATGCGAAATGTGAGACCACCGTGAAGGGCGTATTCGCCGCGGGCGACTGCACCACCGTGCCTTACAAACAGATCATCATCGCGACCGGCGAAGGCGCTAAAGCTTCCCTGAGCGCGTTTGATTACCTGATTCGCACTTCAGCACCTGAATAAAGCACCTGCCAATAAGGCCGCGCTACAGCGGCCAGCCATAAAAAAAGCGGCTCATTGAGCCGCTTTTTCATATATGAAATAAAGTTACTTACGACGCCAGGTCGTGCCGCCCGCGCCATCTTCCAGCACGATGCCCATCTCGTTCAGACGGTCACGCGCCTGGTCCGCCAGCGCCCAGTCTTTTGACTTACGCGCATCGTTACGCTGCTTGATCAGCGCTTCGATCTCCGCCACTTCGCCGTCGTCCGCCTGCGCGCCGCCCTGCAGGAACTGCTCCGGATCCTGCTCCAGCAGGCCCAGAATCGCGGAGAGCTTACGCAGCTCCGCCGCCAGGCCGTTGGCCGCCGCAGGATCTTCCGCTTTCAGGCGGTTCACTTCACGAGCCATATCAAACAGCACGGAGTAGGCTTCCGGGGTGTTGAAGTCGTCGTCCATCGCTTCGCGGAAGCGGGCTTCAAAGGCTTCGCCGCCAGCAGGAGCAACGCTGCTGTCTGTCCCGCGCAGCGCGGTGTAAAGACGCTCCAGCGCCGAGCGAGCCTGTTTCAGGTTCTCTTCGCTGTAGTTCAGCTGGCTGCGGTAGTGGCCGGACATCAGGAAGTAACGCACGGTTTCCGCGTCGTAATACTTCAGCACGTCACGCACGGTGAAGAAGTTGCCCAGCGATTTGGACATCTTCTCGCGGTCAACCATCACCATCCCAGAGTGCATCCAGGTGTTGACGTACTCGCCGTCGTGGGCACAGGTAGACTGCGCGATTTCGTTCTCGTGGTGCGGGAACATCAGGTCAGAGCCGCCACCGTGAATATCAAAGTGGTTACCCAGCTCTTTGCAGTTCATGGCGGAACATTCGATATGCCAGCCCGGACGGCCTTCGCCCCACGGAGAAGTCCACGCAGGCTCGCCCGGCTTGGACATTTTCCACAGCACGAAGTCCATTGGGTTACGCTTCACGTCAACCACGTCAACGCGCGCGCCGGCCTGGAGCTGGTCCAGATCCTGGCGAGACAGCAGGCCGTAATTCGGATCGGTCAGCACCGAGAACATCACGTCGCCGTTCTCAGCCACATAGGCGTGATCGCGCGCCAGCAGCTGTTCAACAATTTCGATGATTTCCGGGATATGCTGGGTCGCACGCGGCTCGCTGTTCGGGCGTGAAATGTTCAGCGCGTCGAAATCTTTGTGCATTTCCACCACCATGCGGTCCACCAGCTCAACAAAGCCTTCGCCATTTTCATGGGCGCGCTTGATGATTTTATCGTCGATATCGGTGATGTTACGCACATAGTTCAGGTCATACCCCAGGAAACGCAGGTAGCGGGCCACGACGTCAAAGGCAACAAAAGTACGGCCATGGCCGATGTGACACAGATCGTAAACGGTGATACCACACACGTACATGCCTACCCTTCCGGCATGAATAGGTTTGAATTCCTCTTTTTGGCGAGTCAGTGTATTAAATATTTTTAACATCAGGGGATTCCATGTAAGCGTGTGGAAGAATACTCCGGGTTATCTTACCCGATTATTTTCCCCAACGTCAGCCTGCTTTGCATTACTGACTATGATGTAGCGTTATGCTATAACAGCGTGCTGGTACGACGGCACCGTTTGCTGTCGTACTCTCTGACACTCATAGGATGCAAGCATGGTTACTTTTCACACTAATCACGGCGACATCGTCATCAAAACTTTTGATGATAAAGCGCCTGTTACCGTTAAAAACTTCCTGGACTACTGCCGCGAAGGCTTCTACAACAACACCATTTTCCACCGTGTGATCAACGGCTTTATGATCCAGGGCGGCGGTTTCGAACCGGGTATGAAGCAGAAAGCGACTAAAGACACCATTCAGAACGAAGCGAATAACGGCCTGAAAAACACCCGCGGTACGCTGGCAATGGCTCGTACCCAGGCTCCGCACTCTGCTACCGCACAGTTCTTCATCAACGTTGCCGACAACGACTTCCTGAACTTCAGCGGCGAAAGCCTGCAGGGTTGGGGCTACTGCGTATTTGCAGAAGTGGTTGAAGGGATGGACGTGGTTGAGAAAATCAAAGGCGTTTCCACCGGCCGCAGCGGTATGCACCAGGATGTACCGAAAGAAGACGTTATTATCGAAAGCGTAACCGTAAACGAATAATGTCGACGCTGTTTATTGCAGATTTACACCTCTGCTCAGAAGAACCGGCGATCACCGCCGGTTTTCTGCGTTTTTTGGCCGGTGAAGCTCGTAAGGCAGATGCACTTTACATCCTCGGCGACCTGTTCGAAGCCTGGATTGGCGATGACGACCCGGAACCGCTGCACCAGCAAATCGCCGCCGCGATCAAAGCGCTGGCTGATTCAGGCGTGCCCTGCTACTTCATCCACGGCAACCGCGACTTCCTGCTCGGCAAACGCTTCGCCAAAGCCAGCGGCATGACGCTGCTGCCGGAAGAGAAGCTGCTCGACCTCTATGGCCGCAAAGTGCTTATTATGCACGGCGACACGCTATGTACCGACGACGAAGGCTATCAGGCGTTTCGCCGCAAGGTTCACCAGCCGTGGCTTCAGGCGCTGTTTCTTGCCTTCCCTCTGTTTATACGCAAACGCATTGCCGCCCGGATGCGCGCCGGCAGCAAGGCCGCAAATAGCAGCAAATCTATGGCCATTATGGACGTTAATCCGCAGGCCGTGGTCGACACCCTCACCCGCCACAATGTTCAATGGCTGATTCACGGGCACACTCACCGCCCGGCAATCCACGAGCTTACCGCCAACGGGCAACCCGCTTTCCGCTGCGTGCTTGGCGCATGGCACGAAGAAGGGTCGATGATCAAAGTGACCGCGGAAAACGTCGAGCTGATACACTTTCCTTTCTGATAACTAAGCCCGCTTTTTGCCGGTTAGCTAACCACGCAACCGTTTTCCTTGCCGGAAGTTCGTGCTATTCTCTGAGCCCTTCTGAGCGGGCGCCCGACGCCCGATGATGTCTGCACACCCACAGGAGTTTTGAGACGCATGTCTTCTGAGCACACCCCGGCGCGTATCGCCATTGTTATGGGTTCCAAAAGTGACTGGGCCACCATGCAGTTCGCCGCTGAAATCCTTACCGCCCTGAATGTCCCTCACCATGTCGAAGTCGTCTCCGCCCACCGTACGCCGGATAAGCTTTTCAGCTTTGCCGAGCAGGCCGAAGCCAATGGCTACCAGGTGATCATCGCCGGAGCCGGGGGCGCAGCGCACCTGCCGGGTATGCTGGCCGCAAAAACCCTGGTCCCGGTGCTGGGTGTGCCAGTCCAAAGCGCTGCTCTGAGCGGCGTGGACAGCCTTTATTCTATCGTCCAGATGCCGCGCGGCATTCCGGTCGGCACGCTGGCCATCGGTAAAGCCGGGGCCGCCAACGCCGCCCTGCTGGCCGCGCAGATCCTGGCCCTGCATGACGCCGACCTGAGCCAGCGCCTGGCCACCTGGCGTCAGACCCAGACCGATGAAGTGCTGGACAATCCGGACCCACGGAGTGAAGCATGAAGCGCGTCTGTGTCTTAGGTAACGGCCAGCTGGTGCGCATGCTCCGCCAGGCCGGTGAGCCGCTGGGCATCGCCGTTTACCCTGTCGGGCTGGACGCCGAGCCGGAAGCCGTGCCGTTCGCCCAGAGCGTGATCACCGCCGAGATTGAGCGCTGGCCGGAAACCGCCCTCACCCTCGAGCTGGCGCGCCATAACGCGTTCGTGAACCGCGATATCTTCCCGATCATCGCCGACCGCCTGACGCAAAAACAGCTGTTCGATAAGCTCGGTCTGGCCACCGCGCCGTGGCAGCTGCTTGCCGGCAGCCACGAATGGCAGGACGTGTTCAGCAAGCTTGGCTCTCTGGCGATTGTGAAGCGCCGCGTCGGCGGCTACGACGGCCGCGGCCAGTGGCGCTTACGTGCCGATGAAACCGACCAGCTGCCGGAAGAGTGCTACGGCGAATGCATCGTCGAGCAGGGCATTAACTTCTCCGGTGAGGTTTCTCTGGTCGGCGCGCGCGGCCACGACGGCAGCACGGTCTTCTATCCGCTGACCCACAACCTGCACCAGGACGGCATTCTGCGCACCAGCGTTGCCTTCCCGCAGGCCAATGCCGAACAGCAGCGCCAGGCCGAAACCATGCTTACCGCCATCATGCACGAGCTGGGCTACGTCGGCGTGATGGCGATGGAGTGCTTCGTCACGCCAGCCGGCCTGCTGATCAACGAGCTGGCTCCGCGCGTACATAACAGCGGCCACTGGACGCAGAACGGCGCCTCCATCAGCCAGTTCGAACTGCACCTGCGCGCCATCGTTGATTTGCCGCTGCCGCAGCCTGTCGTTAATGCCCCGTCGGTGATGGTGAACCTGATCGGCACCGACCTGAACTACAACTGGCTGAAGCTGCCGCTGGTGCACCTGCACTGGTACGACAAAGAAGTTCGTCCGGGCCGCAAAGTCGGTCACCTCAACCTGAACGACAGCGATACCGATCGCCTGAGCGCCTCGCTGGAAGCCCTGGTTCCCCTGCTGCCGACGGAATACGCCAGCGGCATTGCCTGGGCGCAGAGCAAGTTGGTGAAGTAAAACCGCACCTCGTCTGACCCTCTTTTTGACTTTAGAGGGTCAGACCTATTTCCTTCAGTGACAGACGGCTAAATGACGCAAAACAGCGGGCAAAGGCAGGGGTTAATGCAAAAACCCCCAATCTTTCGATCAGGGGACTGTTTTACGCGTCCAGGAATGAGCTGGGCGGAATGTTGAAGCGCCGCGCAAGTGCTTTCATGTGCTCCAGCGTTAATGAGCGAGTCCCGTTAAGGATACGGCTCACCAGCGATTTCTTGCCAATCTCTTCCTCAAAATCACTCTGAGTCAGTTTGTGCTGGTCCATCAGGACACGCAGCAGGGCCACGCCGCCCGGTAACGCTGCAATACGGTCGTTAAACTCTGCGAACTCTTCCGCCTCATCTTCATACTGGGCAATTTTCGCAACCAGCATCTCCACCAGCGGATGATCTGGCTCGTGTTCAATCAGGTATTCAACCAGCGTCAGCGCGTCTTCATAGTCCTTGCGAGAGGCATTGCCCCCCAGGAGGGGGACAATGCTAACCAGGCTGTTTGCCGCCTGGATAGCATCGGTGTACATCATTCTTTTGTTCTCCGGTAAAAATCTGTCAGTTTGTCGTATTCGTCGTGTGCGGTTATGTGCTTTATAAAGATTTTCCCACGTTCAAAATCAGCAAAAAACATCACCCTTAAATTCCCACCGCCAACATTGATCACCCACCACTTCTCCCGATATTTCATTCTGTCCAGCGAGGCAAATCGTTTCTTCATTTCGTCCGGTGAAGTGTAGTTCTCTGCCTTCAAAGTCCGGTATACGTCGTCCAGTGCCGCTGCATGATTAGGGAATTGCCTGGTGGCTGTATCGAAAGGTGCTCTCGATACAACGTGCATCCTTCGCTCTCCTTGTGTTTCCATTCTGGAAACATAATATCGCACTACTGCCGGGTTGACAATTTGGAAACTAAAAATTATACGTGCCTCTGCAATTCATACTCTCCATACAGGGCTCACATCTGCAAATTAACCCCGTCAGTGAGGCACAGACTGGCCGTTTTGATGAATGGTTGGACGACATAAGGCCGGTAACTGTCGCCCCGGTTAGCCCTGCCCCTTTCCTTTGCGCGACCAGAAGCGCACAATCCCCACGTTTCGCCGCTTCAGACTAAGGTTATGCCATGGAAAAACGCCCCAACACGCAGGATTACGACCGCCTGCTGCTCAACGACATTCCGCTGATTGACGTTCGCGCCCCGGTAGAGTTCGCTCAGGGAGCGATGCCCGCTGCCCATAACCTACCGCTGATGCTCGACGATGAACGCGCTCAGGTCGGGACATGCTATAAGCAGCAGGGTCAGCAGGCCGCCGTTGAACTGGGGCATAGGCTGGTCAGCGGTGAGCTTAAAGCCAGCCGGGTAGAACGCTGGCTCGAGAGCTGCCGACAGCAGCCGGAAGGCTATTTATGCTGCGCCCGGGGCGGGATGCGCAGTCACATCGTACAGCAGTGGCTGCGGGAAAATGGCATCGAATATCCACTGGTCACCGGCGGCTACAAAGCCCTGCGCCAGCGTGCCATGCAGGTAATCGACACCCGTTCTCAGTGGCCGATGATTATCGTCAGCGGCAACACCGGCTGCGGCAAAACTATTCTGATCCGCTCGCAGCCGACGGGCGTTGACCTTGAAGGCCTGGCGCACCATCGCGGCTCGTCGTTTGGCCGCACGATTGTCGCCCAACCTTCTCAGGCAAGCTTCGAAAACAACCTCGCCGTCACCCTGCTTAAAATCAGCCCAACCGAGCCCAAAACGCTGATTGTAGAAGATGAAGGCCGGATGATTGGCTCCCGCCATATCCCCGAAGCCTTCAGAGAACAGATGCTGCACTCGCGCATCGTGGCGATCGACGATCCGTTCGAGCTGCGGCTGGAGCGCCTCAAAAACGAATACTTCCAGCAGATGAGCGAGGCGTTTTTATCCGTCAGCGATGAAGAAACCGCCTGGCGTGATTACGCCGAGTATCTGCACCACGGGCTGTTCGCCATCCGCCGCCGCCTGGGCATGGAACGCTTCCAGCAGTTCACCGCCAGGCTGGACGAGGCGTTGATAACCCAGCGGAAAACCGGCTCCTGCGAAGGCCATCTGGCCTGGCTGTCGCCGCTGCTGAAAGAGTACTACGACCCGATGTACCGCTATCAGCTCAGCCAGAAGGCCGACCAGATAGTCTTCCGGGGAGATTACCAGCAGGTCGAAGCCTGGCTGCGCAACGTTAACGGTTAGCCGATTTATCCCCTGCGGAGAGCGCCAGCCCCAATCCGGTTACCGCCAGCAAGACCAGAGGAATGCCCACCGCCCACGGCAGCGTAAACGAAAGCGCGAACAGTGCCGTGCCGGTGGCTGGCCCCACCGATCCCTGCAAATCGCTCACCACCGAAAGCGCAGCCATATAGGTCGCGCGTAACCGCGCCGGGGCTAACTTGTTCACCGCCGTCGGGATCAGCGGGCCGGTCATCATCTGGGACAGCGAATAGAGGCAGACCGCCATCACCAGCGTCACGACGTGTGGATGTGCCAGCAGCAAAACAAAGGCGGTGATTAGCGCCAAACCCGCGCTGAGCGTGATGAACAATGCAGATCGTCGGGTAAACAGCTTCGTTAAGGCCAGCTGGCCAACCGTATTAATCCCCGCGCCAAACGCGAACAGATAGCCGATGCTGGCGGCGCTCATCCCCATCTGATTGCTGGCGTACAGCGGCATGACGGCCTCCACCCAGCTCCCGGCGACACCCAGCAGCAGCACCCAAATCAGCAGCCCGGCCAGGCGGCGGTCCCGAAACGCGGGCAGCAACGCGCTGAGCCCCTCTTCATCGTCGGCCTCGTCGTCCACCCCAGCGGCCAGCGGACGCGTTTCCGCCAGAGAGATCGCCAGCATCAGGCCGCCGACCACCATTACCGAACCTCCGGCCAGAAAAACGTAGCCCAGCCCCTCTTGCACCAGCACCGTACCCAGCAGCGGCCCGGCTATAGCGCCCGCCCCGGAACACACGCGCATGATGCTGAACTGGCGTCGGTGCTCCGCAGCTGGCGTGGCGTCCGCCACAATGGTGTATATGGTCGGGTGCAGCACCGATTCAAACAGGCCGATGACGATCAGCACTGCGGCAGCCGCAAAGACGCCGTGCGCAAAGAACAGCGCGATAAAGCCCGCCCCGACGCCGGTCGCCGAAATGATCAACACGGGCCTTCTGCCCACCCGATCGGCAATGCCGCCGATAAATGGCGCGGCCAGCAGCTCGCCCCCGGCGTAGCAGCCGAACAGCAGGCCAATAAACTCCACCGGGATAGCGGCAGACTGCTGCGCCCACAGCGGGAAAAAGGGCACAATCGCGCCGTCGACCAGGCCGACAATGAAATAGAGGATAAAGCCCAGAACGTGGGGCCTGCGGTACGCAATAAGAGGGGATGTAAACAGTGCCATGATATTACCCAAGTACAATTACCCCGAATAGCGGGGAGAATATGTACGTTGGATAACGTTAACGTTTACGACTTACGAGAAGCTGGGGCGATACTAGCGAATAGCCTGGGAAAGGGCAACTGTGAGATTTGGGGGCTGGTGGTGGGTGGGGGATTGGGGTAGTTTTTTGTTTGGGGAATTATTGTTGAGAGGGTGGCACTTAAAAAGCATTTACTTGTAGATAGATTTTTTGTCTGCTTAGTGCCAGAAGCGGACGTTGCGTTGAGTTCCTTTTTAAGCGTTAATCGTCACATAAGTCACAGCTTCCAGCACGCTGCATCTCGTTATGATTTTATGGTATTTCACTTAAGTTCTTTAATTAATAGATGGTTATATTTTATTTCACTCAAGAGATAGAACAGCCTCATGCATCCTTTAGTATTTCGTGAATAATTTACTTGCTCAAATGGCATACTCCTTTTTATATTTTTACTCATATACCCATGCACTAATGACAAGATGTGACACTCCAGGTGGAGATAATCACGCTTCGAAATAAATGGGGTCGACCATTCATCGATCCACTGCAACGAATAAGGAGAAAGTTGTGAATAACGTCAATACCTTCCTTAAGGAAAATTTACCTTTAGTAAGTAAGAATGTTTTTGTTGCTCCTGGCATCCCTGAAAAAAAACTGAATAACGTCGCTAAAGCATTCAATGTTGCAGATAATTTGAATGCTGTTCTGGCCATTTATGACAATACGGTATTTGGTAGTGCAAAAGATGGCATCGTTTTTACCGGTGAAAAACTGGTTATAAAAGAAACTTTTGAAAGTCCTTATGACGTGTTCTACAACAATATTGAAGCAGTAGAATATATAGAAGATGTCACTGTAAATGATAAAGGCAAGGAGAAGCGAACAGAGTCTGTTTCCCTCATGCTAAAAAGTGGAGAGGTAAAACAGCTAAAAAGTTTGATGGAGTGCAACTACAAGAAATTGAGCGACGTTCTTGAGCATACTATTAGTGACTTTGATGAGTTCAAAGAAGAAGATCAGCTCATCACCCTTGCCGAAATGTCAGAAGCTCTCAAAGTAGCTTATGTCAAAATTATTGTGAACATGGCGTTCTCAGATGACGATCAAGTTGATAAAAAAGAGTTTGCCGAAATTCTCTTGTTGATGACCCGACTTGAGTTAACGACCGAATCCCGATTTACACTGCGTAGCTATATCGGTGCAGAATCCAGTCTAATACCCGTTGAAGAATTAATTACGATTATTGACCGGGAATGCGTACCTAGCCATAACAAGTCAATAAAAATCTCTCTTGTTAAAGACCTGATTAGCATTTTCATGAGTGTTAATAACGGCGAATATAAAAACTTTCCATTTCTTCAGCAAGTGCAACCCTTGCTGGGCGTAACTGATGAAGAAATAGAGCTCGCAATGATGGTTATTCAGCAAGACTATAAGATGTTACGGGAAGATTTTTCCGACGATGCGCTGAAACGCAGCATGAAAGAACTTACGGCAAAAGCAGGTGCGGTAGGTGTGCCACTCGCTGCTGTCTATCTCTCCGGCTCTGTCATCGGTATGTCCGCTGCGGGCATCACTTCTGGCCTCGCTACGCTTGGACTTGGCGGTGTACTGGGTTTTTCAAGTATGGCAACAGGTATCGGTGTCGCGGTGTTAATCGGGGTCGGTGCTTATAAAGGAATTCGTCATCTTACGGGTGCCAATGAACTTGATAAAACCAAGCGCCGGGAACTTATGCTTAATGAAGTCATCAAGCAGACTCAATCCACATTGTCCGCGCTAATCAATGATCTCAATTATATTTCTGGAAAGTTTAACGACGCCCTGGATGCGCATAATCGGCAAGGAGAGAAAATTCAAAAGCTCCAGAAGATGATGAATGCATTGACCGGTGCGGCGGATGAATTGAATAAGAAATCGAATAAAATGCAAAAAAGTGCGCTCAAAATTAAGTGCCCGGTCTATCTTGATGAGGCCAAACTCATTTCGCTGACCCGAGAACCCATCAAAAAACAATTCCATGACATCGTTCTTTCATTCTATGAAGAATGTATTGTTGAAGAGCAGCACGATGGTAAGAGCGTTGAAGTGAAAAAACTGAAGATAAAAGAAAAAGCATCTACTCAGCAATTAGAAAAACTTGCTGCCATTTTTGAAGGTATCGGCTATTTCAGAGCAGGGGACGTTATCAAAGGTAAACTGACCGGGCTGTTCTCATAATGAAAATACCGGATACTCAGGTATCGGCCTTGCTGGTGCAGAAGCACCAGCTTGAACAAAGCGAGAGTCAATTGGGTGACCTTGACGCCGCGCTGGAAGCGCTTAACGCTTTGCAAACTGATACCGATGCTACTTTAGATGAAATGATTCTGGCTATGAATGGTGTACTGGAGCACTCAGGTATCACGTTTGATGAGAATATCCACACGACGGTTTCCAGTGAATTCAGCGATTACCTGGAATCCGGTTTGACCCCTTCATCGTCCAGTATCAGTAAACTGTCGATGATCGAAACAATAGCGTCCACCAGCGATATGGACTGGGATACCTATTCTCAGTCCGTCACGCACTATGCCCATAAGCATAATATCGATTTATCGGTCGATCCGTTTAGCGCCCTGATGTCCCCAACCCAGAGAATTGCCCTGGAGAAACGCATTCAGGAAGACTTCACGTTAAAGACGGCCCGCTGCGACAAATATGATTACATGATCGCCGGCACCTGTGGCGTTATTGGCGGGCTTATCGATATTTTCCTGGTAGGCGCACCTGGTGAAGGAAAACTGACCCAGCTCGCAGATAATGCAGTGGAGGGTGCCGTTGAGAAATTCGCCACAGCATGTGGGTGGAAGGGAGGTAAAAACGCACAAAATCCGACAAAAAGCGCTATCGGTTTTCTTGAGGATAAATTCAGGGTGAATTATGACCATCGATATAGCAGCGATGTTGACGGTCTCTTCAGGATGAGCACAACAAATCACCATATTAAAAGTCTCGCTCACTCCCCGGATTTAGTCGGTTTATTTTTCTCAATCCTGGACCAATTTACCAGCACGGCACATTTTGTGGCTGACGGAAAACTGGTTTCCGTAGACACCAAAACTTTTGAGCTAAAAGGGAATAACGTTGTCTCTAAAGTATTCAGTGGTTTCGTAAACTGGCTGGGCCACCTTTTCTCTGATGTGGCGGGCTCTTCCGGTGCAGCAGGAAGAGGCTCCGGTATACCTATTCCTTTCTTTTCATTACTTCAGTTTATTAACGTTGGTGAATTTGGCCAGCATCGCCAGTCTTTCGCGACCGTCGCCGTCCAGGTTTTTGAAAAAGGATACGACTTACGCCATGGACTGGCGATGGCGATCCCCGTCATGATCACTGAGTTGCTCGTGCGTATTACCTGGACGGTTAAACAGCGTTACTACCATAAGAAAGCCTGGGGCGAATGTATTCCTACTGCAAATAATCCTGAACTTCGACGGATGCTCCTGGTTGCACATGGAACCTTGTGCCTGATGGATGCAGGAGATGCGGCACTTCGTTCAGGAGGGGATATGATTCAGTTTCTGCTGAGAACAAACCTTATCGGCTGGGTAAGGTTTGGAACTCTGGCGATTAAAGAACTTCATGTATGGTACAAAGCTGGCGGAATTGATGCCGGTGCCGTAGATGAATATTTGGATCACGAGCTTCGGCGAATGCTAAAAGCGGGGTAGCGTTACGGCCTTGTTGAGTAACACTACGCTTGAGTGCCTGGCTGTAAGAAACCAGGCACTGGCGTATCTGTCGACGCAATGCAGAAAAGGCACCTTCATTGCGAAACAGAAATGTCCGGTGAGTTGCTTAACCGTCTTATGTCAGCTAAGTGCCAAAAGCGGACGTTGCTAACATCAGTTTGTATTGGTTTACGGGGAGCAGGTCACCCCCATCTATAATTGGGTTTACTCCTGTAGGCATGATTGATGATGCCCACGAAGAAAACAGTAGAGTTAGAGAAATAAGGCTGACACCTAAGGATGAGATGAAAGTATTGGATTCAATATTAATTCATATCGTTATAATTAACTCACAAGAAAAAATTGCAATATTTACCTCTATAGAAGCATGCCCATTAATTGATTGGGATAGATACTCAGCACCAAAATGCCCGATCTGGAAGATTCATGAAATAAAGTCAGCAAACAAAAAAGCGGAAATACCAAGTGAACTTGACGTTATTTTCAATAGTATGAAGTCAATATCAATAGCCATGATAAAATTAAAAAGCATTGACCAAGAAAAGAGCATTCCAGAAGTATAATCACGTCAAAGTAAAAAGACTGCTCTTTTGAGCAGTCTTCTCCCCCCCCTAATAACCATCTCTGAATGATGAAAAGTGACCCAGCTCTACATACGAATTTACCATACAACACCGTTTACACATCAAAGCATTAAGTGCCAAGATAAAAGCGCATCTAAAGCGATCAGTAAGCCTGCCGATACTTATTTTTTACCGAAAAAACAAGGAAAAAAAATGAGCTGGCTAGATGTGAAATGGTTCTTAGAAGACGCTTGTAATTCTGTAACAGAAGCTGTGAGCGACGGTTTTGATGTCGTTAGTGATGTTGTTAGTGATGGTATCGACACCGTAACAGACTTCATTGACGAGAACCCAAAAACCTCAATAGCAATTGGTGTTATTGCTGGTATAGCGACCGCAGGTGTAGCTGCGCCAGCTATAGCAGCAGCCATAGGCACAACAGGGGCGCTTGGCACCACTGCAGGAGGTACGATAATTGCTGGGCTTGAAGGAGCAGCCTTATCAAGCGCGTCTCTTGCTGCCTTAGGTGGAGGTTCTATCGCAGCGGGAGGGGCCGGTATGGCTGGCGGAACCTGCGTAGTTGCAGCAGGAGGGGGCGTGCTTGCAGGAGGGGTATCTGTAGGCGGTGTGGTAACGACACAGAAACTCAAAAGCTAATCAGTAATATAGTGGCAGCTCAACTAACTTATAATTTGAGCTGCCACCGAAACGATTAAATTTACCATAACACCTCTTGCCTGCACCCCCGCAGAGCCCCTCAGCGCGTTTTGCGGCGAGCGGGCCGTTTCCGGCACCTTTCTCCCCGGCACAAATCCCGAAAAACGTTCCTAATGATTTCAGCGCGTCTGCATGGCTATGCAGTTAGAGCTCATCTCGAAAGATTAATGCATACAGATGTTGGAAACTGAATCGACACGGCATTGGTAGTCATCTTTTTAGCGCCAACTTCCGCTGTTCGCTCATAGCAGACCTTCCCCAACATCCCGCCCTCCCCCACCAGGGAGAAGGCGGCCATTAAACCTAAAAAATCAATGAACCAAATTCAAAGCCCCGCCCTGGATCATATTCAACCCACCATCCAACGAGCGAACAAACCTCGGGGCTGTTAAATCCTCTGCCAGCACTGTAATCAGCTCATACAGGATCCCGGTCATCTGCTGCCTTTGCTCGGGGGATTCTTGCTGATTCAGCAGGACGATGGTTAATGCCGCGCAGTACTCGCGGAGCATTTCTGAGTCGGTGGCTATCGGGTTGTAACGGATGCTGGCTTCGCTCTCTTTGAGCGTCAGCTTCTCTATCAGGTGGTCCGGCAGCGGGGCTTTGAGCGCACTTTTTAAGACTTCCAGCCCGGCGAGCAGGCGGCCGCAGAGCGCCATGCGTTCCGTTTGATTCTGGTTTTCAAGTAAATGCCCGGCGTACTGCTCGCAGATATCGAGCACCTGGAAGAGATCCATTGCTGCGCCCTGCGGCTTTTCTAGCAGGGTTGCGATGCTGCCCGCAAATGCCGGGTCGTGTGGGGTGATTTCAGGGTGAGTCTGTGTGTTACTATCAGCGTTAGCCATAGCTGTTACTCCTGTTAACGGTTGTGGTCAGCCCTCGTCTGGTGTTCCACCACCTTTCGAGGGCGCTTCTTTTTCCGGCCTTCACCGGACTTATCTCTTGATCATCCCTCCGAGCATACTGGATGGCTGCACAGTGGCATAGCTTAAAATTTGGGCAGATTGGCAAACTTCGAGGCGGCTCGCAGGAATATGAAACGCTTTGGGGAATTGCAGTTTTGGGGCTTATCAGGAAGAAAACGGGCCGAACCAACGTCCGGCCAGAAAGAAGGTTAATGCCTGTCGCGCTTGTCCGCGCGTTTTGCGAGGTAGTCGCCAATCATTTGCACGATCTGCACCAGCACAATCAGCGCCACCACCGTGACCACCATGACCTGGGTTTCGTAGCGGTAATAGCCGAAGCGGATCGCAAGGTCGCCCACGCCGCCGCCGCCGACAATCCCCGCCATCGCCGAGTAACCGATCAGGCTGACCAGGGTTATGGTTAACCCACGCAGCAAACCGGCGCTGGCTTCCGGCAGCAGCACGGTGCAGATAATGCGCATCGGGCTGGCGCCAAAGGCCTCAGCGGCTTCAATAATGCCTTTATCCACCTCCCGCAGCGCGCCGTCCACCAGGCGGGCATAAAACGCAATCGCCGCCACAGATAACGGTACAGAAGCTGCAATCGGCCCGATGGTGTTGCCGAGCAGGAACTGCGTCAGCGGCAACAGCAGCACCAGCAGAATGACGAACGGCACCGAGCGCACGATATTCACCACCACCGAGCTGAAGATGTTCAGCGAGCGGTTCTGCCAGAACAGGTTGCGGTCGGTCACGAAGATCAAAAAGCCCAGCGGCAGGCCGCCGATAATCGCCAGCAGCGTGGAAATGCCCAGCATCTGGAAGGTTTCGCCGAAGGCAACCGTCAGGTCCGCGACTAAATCATCCATTCAGCACCTCCACGCAGGCCGTATGTTTCCGAATATGGTCGATGGCATCGCCCACCGCCGCCGGGTTGCCGGGCGCGGTGATCGCCACCACCAGAATGCCCAGCGCACGATCGCTGATGTACTCGATTTTGCCGTGCAGAATGTTCACCCCTACCCCGTATTTCACCGCCGCGAAGGAGAGCACCGGCTGCTCGGCAGAGTCGCCAACGAACATGATTTTCAGCAGCGCGCCGCGCATGTTGTCCAGCAGGCGCACCGGCAGCGCCAGGTTCAGCGTGTGGGAAACCAGCTGGCGGGTAAATTCGTGCTGCGGATGGGCGAAGATGTCGAACACTTCGCCGGACTCCACCACTTCCCCGCCGGACATGACCGCCACGCGGTCGCAGATGGATTTGATCACGTTCATCTCGTGGGTGATCAGCACGATGGTGATCCCCAGCTGCTGGTTGATCTTTTTCAGCAGCGCCAGAATGGTGGCTGAGGTTTCGAGATCCAGCGCGGAAGTCGGCTCATCGCAGAGCAAAACATCCGGGTGATTAGCGATGGCTCGCGCAATGCCCACGCGCTGCTTCTGCCCGCCGCTCAGCTGCACCGGATAGCGGTTCGCTTTGTCGCCCAGGCCCACCAGCTCAAGAATTTCGGTCACGCGCGGGCCGATTTTACTGCGCTCCCAGCCCGCAGCTTTGAGGCTGAAAGCCACATTCTGCCTGACCGTCCGGGTGTGCATCAGATTAAAGTGCTGGAAAATCATGCCGATACGCTGGCGAGCTTTGCGCAGTTCGGCCCCCTGCAGCGCGGTTACCTCGGTTCCACCGATCTTTACGCTGCCCGCACTTGGGCGCTGGAGCGCATTCAGGGTGCGCAATAAGGTACTTTTTCCGGCTCCGCTGGTGCCGACGATGCCAAAAACTTCGCCCGCCGCAATATGCAGCGAGACATCGTTCACCGCCCGGCTGGTGCGGTTTCGGCCTGCGGGGAAGTCCACGCAGACCTTTTCAATCTCAATCATGACAACCTCAAATCAGCGACAAAAGGCAGGCATCCCGCCTGCCCGCTTTGCTCTGGTTACTTTTTATCGGCGGCAACCATCCAGTCTGGTTTCTGGAAGGCGATGAAAATATTCTGCGGATCGTCGATCGCTTTTTCGTAGGCCGGGGACTTCACGGTCTCCACGATATCTTTGGCGAACGGTTTATCCGCATCTTCGGCACGCACGGCGATGATGTTTTTGAGGTTCTCATCCAGCTGTTCCTGTTTCAGCGCAGAGGAGAGTTTTAGCCCGGCAGCAATGGCAAAGTTACCGTTGACCAGCGCGGCGCTGGCGCTGTCCAGGGTGCGCGGCAGCTGTGCGGCCTCCAGCGATTTAAACACCAGGCCCTTCGGGTTGGTGGCGATATCGCGCTCGGAGGCTTTGGTCGGGTCGATGTTCTCTTTGATGGTGATAAGCTCCATCGACTGCAGGAAGCGCAGCCCACGGGCCAGGTTAGTCGGGTCGTTAGAGAGGGTAACAATGTCGCCCTTCTTCAGCTCGTCCAGGCTTTTGACCTTATGGGAATAGATGCCCATCCCGGCGGTTGGCACGGTGATCAGCTTCGCCAGCTTGAGGTTTTTGTCGGCGGTGAATTTGTCGAAGTACAGCGAGTGCTGGAACAGGTTGGCGTCGATGCTGCCGTTCGCCAGCGCCATGTTCGGCTGAACGTAGTCGCTGAACTCGCGCACCACGACTTTATAGCCTTTCTCTTTTAACGACGGGGCGATGGCCTGTTTGACCATGTCGCCGTAAGGCCCCGGCGCCACGCCGAAGACGATAGTGTGTGGGTCGCTGTTTGCCTGAGCAAACTGCAGGCCGCTGGCCAGAAGTAAAGCGCCGGTCGCAACGCGCCAGCCGAGACGATTTCCCATCGGTATTCTCCCTTACAGAATGATGTGTGGTGTCCTTAGGCGAGCCTCTTTCACGGGCCGCTTACTAAGTCGTTGATCCAACTGGACAGAGTAAGATGGCACATTCCGTTAACAGGGGTAAATGAAAATATTTCATCTTGCGCGCAGGAGAAGGCGCGGCGGGCATGGGCAGGGCTTTTGCGAATAACAAAAAAGCAAAGCGGGAAACTCGCTTTGCTCAGGGATGGGCTTAATCAGGGCATGATGCCGACCGTTTGCGCTTAACGTTTGTTTTGTAGTTGAACAGCAAATAACTCGCCAGAGACAAACAGCCCACGCCCGCAGCGCCGTAGGCCAGCACGCCAGAAAAACCGTCATTCAGCGCCTGAATAATGAGCTCGCTGTTGAGCGTGCCTCTGGTGCCGCCGGCTATTTGCTCTGCCAGGGCGTACCTTTCGCTGACGCTGTCGATCTGGCTCTGCAAACTTTCGGCTATCCCCGCCACCAGCAGACTCCCCATTAGCGCAATATTGATGGCGAGGGTAATCAAGCGCGAACTGATATCAATCCCGGAAGCCATGCCCACGCGGTTAGCGGCCACGGAGCCCGTGGTGGTGTTGGTGACCGGGGTATTGATTAGCCCCAGCGCCATGCCCGAAAGTATTGCGCCGGGTAGCAAACTGACCTGATAGATGACGGCCAGCCTCATCAGGACAAATCCCAGGCCGATAGTCAGCAGCCCCAGCGGGATGAGGCGCGCGGCCCCAAAGCGCAGCACCAGCCGCTCACCGACGGGCGGCATTAATAACGTGGGCAAGGTGTAGGCCAGCAGCGCCATACCGGTCTCCATAATGCTGTAGCCCTTCCCTATCTGGTAATAAACCGGCAGATAAATCATCAGCGGCCAGAAGCTGAAATTCATCCCCACGGACCCCATCAGCGCACCGGAGAAAGGTCTGTTCCGAAAGACGGAGAAATCAAACATCGGATGCGGGTGGCGTAGCTCAATGATGACGAACAGCCCCAGGCTGATAAAAGTGCCCAGCAAGATTAACAGGGCTTCACGACTGCTCCACCCGATGTTCCCGCCCTGGGTGATGAGCCAGGTCGCCCCCACCACTCCCAGGCTCAACGTCATCAGGCCAGCAACATCCAGCGGTTTCGTGGTGTTTTCCCGCGACTCGATAACATTTTTCAGCGTCAGCGCCAGGGTGAGCAGCGCAATAACGCCGTGGATCAGAAATACCCATTGCCAGCTAAACCACGCCTCCAGCAGGCCGCCGATGACGGGGCCAAAGCCCAGCCCAAAGCCAAATGTGATCCCCCAGGCGGAAAACGCCCGGCTGCGCGCTTTGCCCGCCGGGAACTGAACCGACAGGATGGCAATCAGGCTGGTTAACATCGCCCCGCCGCTCAGTCCCTGTAAAAAACGCCCGACAATAAGCCATTCCGGCGTTCGGGCCAGGCCACAGAGGATCGACGTCAGGCCAAAGCCAATAATGCTGATAATAAAAATACGCTTGCGGCCATATTTATCCGCCAGTGTTCCCGTGGCCATTAATACCGCCGTACAGGACAGGGTATAAGCGTTCATTATCCACTGCAGTTCGCGAAAATTGGCCTGCATCTGCTTTTCCAGCACCGGCAAAATAACCGGGACGCTCGATATCTCCAGGCCCGACATCAACGCGGCCAGACAGACTGCCATCAGCGCTAAACTATTTTTCATACTGATTTCCTGCAAAACGTTAAGAAGATGCCAGCATGAAAGATTCGGGGTGGAGTAGAAATCGACGCCCAGGTCAGTTATCGTCAAGATCGTGCCATTTTCAGCGACAGGACGACCATGCCAGTCATCTATCCAGATAAAGACCGCGCTTTTAGAGCGAAAAATCGACGGCTGGTTGTGCTGGCCTATCAGTGTCTCTGCACTTTTGAGTTCGGGATTGCCGTCGAAGCTTTTGGCCGCGTGGATGAAGTGATCGGCCAGCCTCTCTATGATTTGCGCGTCGCGTCGTTAGAAAAGGGGGTTTTTGACGCTCAGGGCGGCGTGCGTTTGGTGGTGGATGGAGGGCTGGAGCTGCTGGCTGATGCCGGGACGATTGTCATCCCCGGCTGGCGAAATGTTTTTGAACCGGCCCCGGAGCCGCTGATTGCCGCCCTACAAAGCGCCCACCAGAACGGGTCCCGGATAGTGTCGATTTGCGCCGGCAGTTTTATTCTCTGCGAAACAGGCTTACTGAACGGCAAGCGAGCCACCGCCCACTGGAACAGCACCGAGATCCTAGCGAGCAGATTTCCTGCGGTGCAGGTGGAACACAGTATGATCTATGTCGATGAGGGCAGCCTGATCACCTCCGCGGGCGGCGCCGCCGGGGTCGATCTGTGCCTGCATCTTATTCGTCGTGATTACGGGATTGAAATCGCCAACCGGACGGCACGCCGCATGATTACGCCCCCGCTACGGGAAGGCAGCCAGGCGCAATGGGTCCAGCAGCCCGTCCCTAAACGCCGCACCAAAAGCCTGGCGCCCTTGCTGGACGATCTGCGTCATCATCTCAATGCGCCCATGGCGATCGAGCAGCTAGCCAGCCAGGCAGGCATGAGCCGCCGGACCTTTATCCGCAGGTTCAAAGATGCTACCGGCACCACGCCGGGCGAGTGGATGCTCGGCCTTCGTCTGGAAAAGGCTTGTGCGCTACTGGAAAGCGAGAAAATTAGCATCGATCAGGTGGCAGAGCAGTCTGGGTTCGGCTCAGCGGAAACGCTCCGGCATCACTTCCGGCTGCGGTTTAAAACCACGCCCACGCAGTGGCGCAAGGCCTTCAAGGCCCGAACATGCATACCTGTTTCTGAATAGGTAAAAATAAGGCAGGAAACGCTAAATCAGGCGGGCAGCAGCGCTGCCACCCGCCAGAGGCACGATTAGAAATCGTAGCGCAGACGAACCAGGTTCATGTCGCCCAGGTTGTCGGTGCTGGAGGTGAAGACGTGCTCGTAGTCCACCTGGAAGCCGTAATCCAGCTTGAAGCTCACGCCCACACCGTTGTCGATGCGCTGGTAGTTGCGGCCGGTGACGTACTGCAGACGGTCGCCCATGAAGTATGGCTGTACGGATTTAACTGCGTACTGGCCAACCGGGATGGTGTAACCCGCAAAGTACTCGATGCCCCACGCGTCGCCGGAGAAGTAGTTATTTACATCTTTCAGCTTGGTGGTCAGGAAGTTCTGGTACCAGCCGCCGCCGAAGCTGAACGTCCAGTTGTCCGGTTTCCAGCTCAGCGCTGTACCGTAGATGTTCTGGTTGTAAGACTTGGTATCGCCGTCGTTCGGGTTACGCACATCGGCACGGGTGTAGTTCCATGCAGTACCCCAGGTCAGGTCTTTGGTGATGTGGTAATCCACGCCCAGAGAGCCGCCGCCTTTACGCTTGTAGCGCTGGCCGTTAGTCGCGCGGATGTCGTGATCTTCAAACAGGTAAGAAGCGTAAACGTCCGCATCGCCGAAGGTGTTTTTGTACTTCAGCATGTTACGGGAACGGTAAGAGCCGTCGTAGTCGCCGTTGATGCCGTTACCCGGAGCCTGGCCGATCATGTCGTAGTCCCAGATATCGGTTTTCGCGCCAACCACATCATAGTAGATGCTGTTTTGCTGGCCGTAGGTCAGCTGACCCCAGGTTTTGCTTTTCAGGCCGGTGTAGAGCATACGGCGAGTGGTATTGTTCGCGCCGTCTGCATAGTGGTTATCCCACTCAAATACCGCAGGAATATTCACGCCCAGCTCGTAGAAGCTGATCCAGCTAATATCATCGAACAGGTAGTAATCGGCTGCAAAGCGGAAACGCGTGCCGCCGTCAAAGCCGTTACGCTTGTAGGAGCCTTTGTCTCCGTCGCCGGACATCATGTTGAACTGTGGACGAATACTGCCGCCCACGGTGAAGTTGAGGCGGCTAAGCGGGTCACCGGCCTGCGGATCTTGCTTCAGAACGGTGATTTCTGCGTTAGCAGCGAATGACGCCATACCCGTAAGCAGGCCGGCCCCAATCAGCAGTGGTAAAGCGCGCAAATTTGCTTTCATGTGTAATCCTTAGTAACCATATTTATTATAAGCTCGGGCATATTAACGCTTATTCAATACAATTTCTGAAGGATTTTTATTAAATCGTGCTATTTCCCCGCGCTTTTTTCTTAATAAATATTAAAAAAACATCAAAAGCCGCGGAAAATATGTGCTGAGACAATGAACTGCGAAATATAACTAAATTTATAGCGATTGCCGGGCATCCCTGCCCGGCGCGATCAGACGACAAACTGGCGGAAAAGCGCCTTGCCTCTCAGCAGGCGAACGCCCAGCCAGCCGCCGCAAAGCGACAGCAAAACCGCCCCGGTGACCGGCAGCACGATCCACAGGCGCAGATCGGGCTCCCACGGGAAGTCGAAAACCTTGGTTTGCAGCACGCCAAGCGCCGTTTCGGCGCCGATGGCCGCCACCAGGCCGGACACCAGCCCCAGCACGGCGAACTCGCACCATAAGGTGGTTCTGAGCAGCTTTTTACCTGCGCCCAGCGTGCGGTAAACCACCAGTTCCTGATGCCGCTGACGCATGCCAACCTGGACCTGCGCCAGCAACAGCAGCAGACCGCAGGCGGTCACCAGCACCACCATCACCTCAAGCGCCCGGCTGACCTGCTCCAGCACCTGGCCGATTTGTTTAAGGATCGCCCCGATATCCAGCAGGCTGACGGTCGGGAATTCACGGTTAAGCTGGGTCAGCAGGCCGTTATTTCCCTCCCAGCGGAAGCTGGTGAGCCAGCTCTGCGGCTGGCCGTCCAGCGCGCCCGGCGGGAAGATAAAGTAGAAGTTTGGCCGCAGGCTTTCCCAGTCCACTTTGCGCAGGCTGGTCACCTTCGCGGTGAAGTCCTGGGTATCCCCCATAAAAGTCACGCTGTCGCCGAGCCTGATATTCAGCCGTTTCGCCACGCCGTCGTCCATCGACACTTCCCCGGCCTTCGGCGGCCAGCTTCCCGCGAGGATCGGGTTATGATCCGGCCTCTGGCTCTGCCAGGTAAGATTAAGCTCGCGGTTCAGCGCCTCATCCGGGTTACCCTCGGTAGACTGGCCGTTAATCGCCGTCATGCGCGCCCGCACGATGGGGTAGAACGAATCCGGGATCACCTGATGGTCGGCGAGGAAGGTTTTCACCGGCTGAACCTGCTCCGGCGCAATGTTCACCAGGAAGTAGTTCGGGCTTTCCGGCGGCAGCTGCTGCTGCCATCTGTCCAGCAAATCGCCCCGCAGCACTAACAGCAGCGCCAGCAGCATAAAGGACAGCGAGAACGCCGCCAGCTGGCTGAGCGTCGCCCACGGCTGGCGCAGCAGACGGTTAACCGCCAGGCGCAGGGCCAGATTTTTCAGCGTCAGCTTTTTCAGCAGCTTCAGGACGCCCCAGCCGACAAGGCCGCACAGCGCCGCCAGCACCAGCGTGCCCGCGAGAACAGCCCACAGCAGCGGACTTCCGCCCATCAGCAACGCCAGCAGCACAACAACAACGACGCTAATCACCGGCAGATAGATTTTCAGCGGCCAGACGTTGGCTACGGCGTCACGACGCAGTACGCGCAGCGGCTGAGTAGCCAGCAGCAGCCGGTACGGTCGCAGCCCCACCAGCGCGGAGATCGTCACCATCGCCCCGATGGCCCATACCCACGGCCACAGGCTCGCAGGCGGCAGCGCAGCGGGCAGCACCGGCTTGAGCAGCTGCATCAGCGCGGCCTCAAACAGCAGCCCGACGGCGCCTCCGGTAATCGCCGACAGCAACAGCACCATCAGCCACTGGCCGATAATCAGCTTGCGCAGCGCCGCCCTGCCCGCCCCCAGCGTTTTCAGGATAGCCACCAGGTCATAGCGGCTGCGGCAGTAATGGCTCATCGCCACGGCTATCGCGGCCACGGCCAGCAGCAGCGTCAGCAGGGCAGAGAGCAGCAGGAACTGCTGAGAGCGCTCAAGGGACTTGCCCAGCGCGCCTTCATCCTGCTCCATGCCGATCCAGCGCTGCTCCGGCTTCAGCTTCGGCAGCAGATAGTTCTCATAGCTCTGCAGCTGCTGCGCGTTACCGCCAAACTTGTAGCGCCAGCTAATGCGGCTGCCGGGCTGCACCGCCCCGGTTTTCTCGACGTCGGCCAGGTTCATCATCAGGCGGGGCGCAATCTGGAACGGGTTAAACCCGGCGTCCGGCTCCTGGATCACCTGCCCGATGATGCGCAGCGTGGCATCGCCCACGTCGATGTTGTCGCCCACTTTCAGGTTGAGCAAAGCCAGCAGGCGCGGCGCAAGCAGCGCGGTGCCCGGCTCAGGCTTCAGGCCCGGCGGGTTAGTCTCCAGCTCGCCGTACATAGGGTAAACGCCGTCGACCGCTTTCACATCGGCCAGCTGCGGCGTATCCCCGGCAAAGGTCATGGTGGCGAAGCTCAGCTGTTTGCCGACCTTTAAGCCATCGCTTTGCGCCTGAGTCAGCCATTCATCCGGCACCGCGCGGGCGCTGCGCAACGTCCGGTCGCCCGCCATGTATTCGCGGCTTTGCTGGCTGAGGCCTTTTTCCATTCTGTCGCTGATGCTGCCGAGCGCCAGCACGCAGGCCACCGCCAGGCTAAGCGCCAGCCAGACAATCAGCAGAGAGGGAGAGCGCCACTCGCGCCAGAACCAGCGGGCTATCATGCTTCCTCCCACAGTTTGCCTTCGCGCAGCCGCAGGCGGCGGTCGCAGCGCGCCGCAAGCTGTTCGTCGTGGGTGACGAGGATCAGCGTGGTGGAGAAGTCGCGGTTGAGGGAAAACAGCAGGTCGGCGATCCGGTCGCCCGTTTGCCTGTCGAGGTTGCCGGTGGGCTCATCGGCAAACAGCACTCCGGGTTTGCCGTTAAATGCGCGAGCCAGCGCCACGCGCTGCTGCTCACCGCCGGACAGTTGAGCAGGCAGGTGATCCAGGCGCTTGCCTAAGCCCAGCTGCTCCAGCAGCGCTTTGGCCTGCGCGCGGCTGGCCGAGCTGTTTTCTCCGCGCAGCAGCGAGGGAAGCTCGACGTTTTCGAGAGCATTAAGAGTGGGCACCAGCATAAAAGACTGAAAAACAAAGCCGACGTTTTTGGCCCGCAGCGCCGCCCTCGCCTCTTCATCCATGCTGTGCAGCGGCTGTCCGCAAAGGTGGACTTCGCCATCCGTGCCGTCATCAAGCCCGGCAAGAATCGCCAGCAGCGTGGACTTGCCTGAACCCGACTCGCCAATCAGGGCGATGGTTTCCGCCGGTTTGACAACCAGCTCAACTCCGGTAAGGATGGAAAGCTCGTGTTCTCCCTGACCCACGGACTTACTAAGATGATGAACTTCAACAATGTTTTCCGCTGGCATTTGCCCTTCCTGTTTCTGGCTTTGATGACCTTCCGCGCCGCCGCGGCGGCGACTGGCTCCGTTAGTAAAACACGACTGACAAATAATCGGAGCGCCCCTCGGGTAAAGTTATGCAAAAATCCGCTTTAATTACAGACTGCTCCAGCGGTATTGGCCTGGCCAGCGCGCAGGTGCTACAGAAGCTTAGCTACAAAATTCTCACCGCCTGCCGTAAACAGGATTACGCCAACACCAGCACAGACTATTTTTCATTTCTGACGAAGAGAGCTGACACAGCGGTAAATCGTAGAATGACCGACATTCATACTTCTCGCACAAAGGTTATAAAATATTTATATCAAAACCTTTAAATGTGCTGATACTTTTGGTGCGTAAAAACCACACTTCTCTGAAATTTAAAAAATACAGACGACTACCTTTGTGAAAAAATGTCCTGAGGCAAAATAACGACTGAAATTGTCGATCATTGAGAAAACTCGAGACAATTATAATTCCGGAGGGACGCCCCATATAAAGTGTTTATAATAAGGATGTCTTTGGGTCTGCTGACTGAACGTCTGGAAACCAGTTTCCTCTGACGTTTTAAATATTTGCGTGTCGATGATTCAGCGGCAGTTGATAACAGTGCATCCTCAGATATTTCCTTCGAGTAATGTACGAGCGGCCTTAGTCGCTCCAGACAAAGATTGCATGTTTATTATTAAGTGGAGTTGAAGGGGACTTCGGTCAGGACTTCCACACCTTTACGAATTATACGTCCCCTGACGTCCATTACACGAATTACAGTTCCTCAAGCGAGCGTCTGATAATTTCAGACATCTCAAACATGCGTTGTTCGCAGCGGCGGTAATAGGTCCACTTACCCACTTTGCTGGCTTCTAACAGCCCCGCATCATGAAGAGCTTTAAGACACAGTGAGGTGGCGGGCTGGGATAAGCCCGCCTTGGCCTGAATGAGGCTTGCGCAGACACCATATTGGTCGAAGGCAAACAGCTGGGTATAACCAGCGAACGCTTCTTCGGGATTTTTTAGCCATCTCAGTACTGCAATCCGGGTGGGATTGGACAGGAGTTTCATGGCATTCTCTGGGGACATGCAGCCTCACAAAAAATCAGGACGAATAACTGGGATAATCAGTATATCCTTTCCCGGTACCTCCATACAGGGAGGATTGATCCACGCAATTCAGTGGTAACCCTGCCTTAAGGCGTGCCGGGAGATCAGGGTTAGCGATGAATGCACGACCAAAGCCGAACAAATCCCCCCAGCCTTTTTTGAGCATGTACTCTGCTTTTTCACGCGTGTAGCGGCCTGAGTACATAATCGGAGAATGGAAATTTTCACGCAACCCAATACGAAAAGCTTCCGGCATCTCCGGACTATTATCCCAGTCTGCTTCAGCGATTGAAAGATAACCTACATCCAGCTCATTCATGATCTGCGCGGCGCGAATGTAGGTGGCGTATGGATCGCTTTCGACCAGGCCCAGATACACGCGCTCTTCATAAGTGCTGGAGAAGAGAGGGGCAAAACGCACACCAACCTGACGGCGTCCAAACACGGAGATAACTGCCTCTGTCACCTCTCGAAGGAAACGCAGTCGGTTTTCGAGCGAGCCACCATATTCGTCGTTCCGGAAGTTGGTATGCTCAGAAATAAACTGGTTGATCAGATAGCCATTGGCTGAATGCAATTCGACGCCATCAAAACCTGCTTTTTTGGCATTAACGGCCGCAACACGATACAGCTCAACAATCTCTTTCACTTCTGAGGTCGTCAGCTCACGAGGAACATCAGGTGACGTTAACATTCCGGTTCCGGGGCCTGTTTCAATGAACACCCTTACCCCTGTAGCCGCCACACCTGACGGTGCAATCGGGGGTTGTTTGCCCGGCTGAAGTTCATGGTGCGAAACACGCCCGACATGCCATAGTTGACAGAAAATAGTACCGCCTTCCTTGTGTACAGCATCGGTGACTTTTTTCCAGCCGGCAACCTGCTCTTCACTATAGATACCAGGAGTCCAGGCATATCCCTGACCACGAGGCTCAATTTGTGTGCCTTCCGTAATCATAAATCCTGCACTGGCTCGCTGCCGATAGTACTCCACCATTAGCTCGCCAGGAATATTCCCGGGCTGCTCGCTGCGGCAGCGTGTCAGCGGCGGTAAAGCAATACGGTTGCGTAGTTGAAAATCACCCAAGGTTAAAGGCTTAAAAAGCGATGACATAGATGTTGCTCCTTTGCGATAAAAGAAGCTATTGTATTTAAAGATTCAAATATGTAAATATGTAAATGTGTTTTTTTAACTCAACATAATCCTATAGAAGGAGATGCTATGAATTCCGTGCAACTTGTCTGGGCCCATCCCCGTGCCGACTCTCTCACTGCCCGTGTCGTGGACGCCATCCGACAAGAGTTGAAACAATCAGCCGTTCCGTTTACCGAAGTAGATTTATATCGCTCCGGTTTTGATCCGAGATTACAGCAAGCTGATGAACCGGACTGGGGAAATCCAGGTAAAAGTTATTCTGACGAGGTGATGAAACTGGCTGAAGAGGTTAACGAGAAGGACGTGTTGCTTTTCGTGTTCCCCACCTGGTGGGCATCAGTGCCTGCTATTTTGAAAGGCTACATAGACAGGGTATTTAACTACGGAATCGCTTACGGAGGGCGCCGTAAGCTCAATCCGAAATCCTGGCGGTGGATTGCGCTTGTCGGTGAGACGCATGAGGAGTTTTCCGTTGAACGCTCTGCTGACCAAAGCATGTCACATGTTTTGAACCACAGTATTGCCCGCTACTGCGGCGCCGAAGAGAGTGAAGTTGTATTTTTATACAATTCTCTTGGAGAGGGTGTGACAGATTTGCTTGCCCACCACGAATTACTCATTCAGCAAGCGCTTACCGCTGTACGTGAAGCGGTCAAATAGGCTCAGCCAAAGTGCCTTACGATTTAAGAGGCCGCAAAGCATAAAAATGGGGAATATATAAAACCGAAACCGAGCCTGTAAGTGATTCTGTGTAACTGCCACCGTATTAAAGGTGATCGCTCAGGCGATCACCAAACTCGATAATAAAATGAGCAGAGTTATAATTAAATATAAAGTATTACGTAAGTTACTGAAGTCATCATCCAGGCACCTTAGTAGCAGCCTCTGTCAATAAAGAGGCTATGGCAGATGCCTCAACCTCATCATCAGATGATGAAGGGGAGCCGGCAACGCCAATTGCACCAACAATTTTGCCGTGAAGCATTATCGGAATACCTCCCTCAATAGGGAGTACAGCGGGAAGATTCAAATAAGAATAACGCCCCTTAGTCAGCTGTTCTTCAATGAACTTTGTAGCTAAACCATAACGTGCTGCTGTCTGTGCTTTCCCAATTGAAGCATCCATCATACCAGGTGCAACACTCTCTGGCCGCATGGCATAGAGTAAATTCCCACCATCATCGACAACGGCTACGGCAAATAAATGGCTATTTTGCTTACTATGTGCATTTACTGATGCAAGGGTATGTTCTACCAGTTCCAGGGAGAGTACTGGTTTATCTGCAGCTGATGCAACAGAGATGCTTTTCATTACTAAAAAGGCTAAAACGAAAAATTTAAAAGATAAAATTTTTTTCATATTCACGACTCATTTCATAGCATCATGCATACTGTTAATGTAACTACTTACACTGTTAATAACGTTATTTTACCTATTAACTTTATCACCAATAGAAATTGGTTTTAGTGCAAATATTTCATTATGACTCAACACCAGGGTTAATAAGCAAATAATCCAGAGTGCCGGAAACTCCCAACCTCCATTAGGATTATTGAATAAAAAACCATTCTTCCAATGAACGTTAACAATGGCACCTAATAAATCTATTGTCATTAATAACGCTACCGGGCGAGCAAAGATACCGAGCAGTAAAGCCACCCCACCTAATAACTCACAGGCTATTACTATGTAAGCTAAAAAGCCAGGCAGTCCTAAGCTGGAGAAGTACTGAGCAGTACCTGAAGGTGTAAATACAAATAATTTCACCCACACATGGGTGAGAAATAATATTCCCATAGTTAAACGTAGAATCAATGTCGCGTATGGTGTCATGTCATATTTCATCATATTAAACCTTTATGTTCTGTCAGTAACGTAAAGATAAACCATCATTTGAGAAATGATTACCCCATCATCAGGGATATGATTATTACAGTTTTGATAATAATCATATCCCTGATGATGTATGCCTATAAATATTACAATCTATGTTTATAATGCTCGGCTAAAAAATCTACCAATGCGCGCACCTTGCCTGACAGCATACGAGCAGGTGGATAAATAATGTAAACACCAACGGTAGAAGCTTCCTTTTGTAAAACGGTTATAACTTCACCATTCCTTAGTTCAGCATCTGCTACAAAATCAGGAACACGAGTAATTCCCAGGCCGGACTTAACTGCAACCAGACAAGCCTCTGCGCTGGAAAAGCTAAGATGACCGGTGATTTTCACCGTATACGGATTCCCGATCCTATTGAACAACCAGTTAAACGGATCCTTGAAATTAGTATCCACAACACACCGATGATTTAATAAATCATGCGGAGTAACAGGCTCTCCGTTTGCAGCTATGTAAGCGGGAGAGGCGAGGCACAGGATGCGAGAATCATATAGTTTTCGAGATATCATACTGCTATCAGGGAGATTTCCGATGCGAACAGCTAAATCAAAACCCTCATCGACTAACTGCACCATACGGTCAGAGAAATGAACATCTAAATTAATTTCCGGATACTGATGGGCAAACTGGGTAAGCAAAGGAGTAAGCTGCGTTGACCCGAAAGAAATTGGTGCTGAAAGACGCAATCTGCCAGAGGGAGCAATCGCATTATCAAGGATCGCGGTATCCAATGAATCAAGTTCTTCAAGCAGTATCTTTATTTTCTCATAATAAACTTTTCCTACGTCAGTTGGAAAAAGTGCACGCGTGGTACGCTTGAAGAGCTGAACGCTTAAATAGTGTTCTAGCCTACTGATAAGTCGTGAAGCTTGCGCAGGGCTAGTTCGACGACGTTCAGCTGCTTTGGCGAAACTACCAAGTTCAAAAACCGCAATAAACATGCGATCACATTCCAGACGTTCCATCGAGTCCTCTTATATTTTCATAAAAACGTTCTTAGGAGGCTGCAGCAGGGAGATACCCATAAACCGCATTTTACTGCAGTTGCGGGGATTCAGGGGGCTAGTTTAACAGGTAGCTGAATGGAATAATTATGCCTCAAGGGTATTATTCAGTTACTGCGCAACACCACTAAGAGAAATAATCTAGTATTGTGGTCAGATTTATTTGACCACAATATATTTTTATTTACTTGCAGTATAGAAATTAATTGCGGCCACTTTTTTCAAACCAATCCTTTCATAAACAGGTGCTCCAGCTGCCGTCGCGTGAAGTGTTGCACGACGTAGACCTGTATCTTTACCACCCTCAAAAAGCACTTTGCGCGTGATCGCATTCCCATAACCCTTTCGTTCGTGTTCAGGAGATGTCGCAATCAAGATAACAAACAGACATCCATCCGCTACAACTGCGGCTCCTGTTGTAACTGGCACTCCGTCCTTAAGACCAAGATAAGCATAAGTATTTTCTGTCCAGAATTTAGAATTAGCGAATCCAGGCTTGATCACCTCCAGAGGGAAACCATAAGCTCGGCAGTTAATTTCCGCATAAGCCACCATTTGTTCTTCAGTTGTTACCCGCACAAACTCCAGGTCGGGGTGGGATGGTTCTACTTCCAGCGGAAGAATATCTCCAGCCATGCCGAAACCGGAGAAAGCAAGGTCGAGCCCTGCTTTTTGTGCAATTGTGGGTAAATTAAGGCGAACAGAAGGCTCTACTAAATCCTCAAAAAACCACAGGAAACCAAGGTGATTATGATTACGTATATAATCAGCTGATTTGCTTAACGTATTTTCCAGATGCTCAGGATCAACGCTAGGTTCGATGTTGGTCAAAGCATTCCAAAATGGAAAGGGATTGTCTGCCCATAGAATCATCAGGTTCTGGTCATCACGAACCTCGCCTGTTCCACGATCCTTAACACACATTTCCCACACAGTTGTGAGTTGTTTGACAGACTGAAGCGCATCCGCATCCACTTGATAGTTATGCATTTTTATTGTCTCTACTGAATTTATTGTTGGTGATTAGCATGTGCCATAACACGTAGAGCAAGATATGCGTAGAGTAAGCTATTGATCCACAGAATTTATCTGTATTTAGTCGAAAAAGAGTAAACAGCTGCCAGAGGATATATTATATATAATTAACAACTGTAATTGTTCAGCATAGACAGATAATCGATTAAAAAATGGCGCTAATCTTAAAGCAAACTAGCGCTAAGTAAGAATATCGTAAGCGATAAGAGGGTCCTTGCCCTCCTTCACAGCAGTATCTACTGCCGCAATGATGGCTAAACTTTGACCTGAAAAAAGTAAGAAGAATATCTTCTCTGAAGTAAAAATCACCCACATCGGTTATCCAGCCCGACAGTAGCGAATGGCTCAGTGCTTCCCTCTTACCGAAGAATTATCCACCTGCTTCTAATTCATCACTTTCTCACTGAAGCTCCGAAAGCTTGGGTTGCGCACGTCCAGATCAATGTGGGGGAGCCGGTTGATCCTACACACGTAATGTGAACACGATGGTGCGAATTATTTCCCTACTGGCAAAGCGTTCCCCATGAATACATCCCACCTTCAGTGAGTAGAAAAATCTCTCCGCGCACGCATTATCGTAGCCGTTGCTTCTGGCGCCCATGCTGCAGCGCAGATTTTGCCTGCCAGACGGTGCGCGCCGTAGCGTTGTTTCACACGGGCAAAAGCGTTACTGCCGACGCTGTCGCCATCCTGGCGTAAACGCTGACGAGCACTGATGACGCTGCCCTGTTGCATATTGGCTGAATTCGCGAGCAGCAGCGGCTGCCCGCAAAGGTGAACTTCGCCGTCCGTGCCGTCATCAAGCCCGGCCAGAATCGCCAGCAGCGTGGACTTGCCTGAACCCGACTCGCCAATCAGGGCGATGGTTTCCGCCGGTTTGACAACCAGCTCAACTCCGGTAAGGATGGAAAGCTCGTGTTCTCCCTGACCCACGGACTTACTAAGATGATGAACTTCAACAATGTTTTCCGCTGGCATTTGCCCTTCCTGTTTCTGGCTTTGATGACCTTCCGCGCCGCCGCCGCGGACACGTTATTGATATTAGGCGATAGCTTAAGCGCCGGTTACCGTATGGCGGCTACCAGCGCCTGGCCCGCGCTGCTGGATACCAAATGGCAGCAGCAGGGAACAAAAGTCGTGAATGGCAGCATCAGCGGTGATACCGCGGCACAGGGCCTGGCCCGCCTGCCCGCGCTGCTAAAACAGCATCAGCCCCGCTGGGTATTAGTGGAGCTTGGCGGCAACGACGGCCTGCGTGGGTTCCAGCCTCAGGAGGTTGAAAAAACCCTTAAGCAGGTCATCACCGACGTGAAGGCCGCCAATGCCCAACCGCTGCTGATGCAAATTCGCCTGCCAGCCAACTACGGACGCCGCTATAATGAGGCGTTTAGCGCTATTTATCCGCAGCTTGCCAAAGAGTTTGATATCCCTCTGCTCCCGTTCTTTATGGAGGAGGTGTATCTGAAACCGCAATGGATGCAGGATGACGGCATTCACCCTAACCGTGATGCTCAGCCGTTTATCGCCGACTGGATGGCGACGCGACTGGCTCCGTTAGTAAAACACGACTGACAAATAATCGGGGCGCCCCTCGGGTAAAGTTATGCAAAAATCCGTTTTAATTACAGGCTGCTCCAGCGGTATTGGCCTGGCCAGCGCGCAGGAGCTAAAGAAGCTTGGCTACAAAATTCTCGCCGCCTGCCGCAAACCGGAAGACGTAGAGCGCATGAATCAGCTTGGTTTTACCGGCGTTCAGCTCGATCTCGATGACCCGGAAAGCGTCAAACGCGCCGCCGCCGAAGTGATTGAAATCACCGGCAACCGCCTGTATGGCCTGTTTAATAACGGCGGCTACGGCGTTTATGGGCCGCTGAACGCTATTTCCCGCGAACAGCTTGAACAGCAGTTCTCCACCAATTTCTTCGGTACGCACCAGCTCACCATGCTGCTGCTCCCCGCGATGCAGCCTCATCATGAAGGCCGCATCGTGATGACCAGCTCGGTGATGGGGCTGATTTCCACGCCGGGACGTGGGGCCTACGCCGCCAGCAAATATGCGCTGGAAGCCTGGTCAGACGCGCTGCGCATGGAGCTTCGCCACAGCGGGATTAAAGTCAGCCTGATAGAGCCCGGCCCAATCCGCACCCGTTTCACCGATAACGTCAATCAAACCCAGAGCGACAAGCCGGTAGAGAACCCGGGGATTGCCGCAAGGTTTACCCTCGGCCCGGAAGCCGTGGTGGCGAAAGTGCGCCATGCCTTTGAAAGCCCAAGGCCAAAACTGCGCTATCCCGTCACCGTGGTGACTCACGTGATTACCGTGCTGCGCCGCCTGCTGCCGGCGTGCGCTATGGACAAAATTTTACGCAGCTGAGTTGAAGTCACGGCCTCAGCCCCCATGTAAAAAACAAATGCTTAACAGAGAATCGCCCATGTCCGCAGAAAACATTATCAACATTACCGAAGCGAACCTGCACCAGACGCTGGAACAGTCCGTGGCGAAGCCCGTGCTGTTTTATTTCTGGTCTGCCCGCAGCCAGCACTGCGAACAGTTAACGCCGGTTCTGGACAGGCTCGCAGCCCAGTACAACGGCCAGTTTATTCTCGCCAAAGTTGACTGCGATGCAGAGCAGATGGTGGCTTCGCAGTTTGGTCTGCGCTCCATTCCGACCGTCTATCTTTTCCAGAATGGCCAGCCGGTTGACGGCTTCCAGGGGCCGCAGCCGGAAGAAGCGATTCGCGCCCTGCTCGACAAAGTGCTGCCGCGTGAAGAAGAGCTGAAGGCGCAGCAGGCGGTGGAGCTGATGCAGGAAGGCAAACACGCCGAAGCGCTGCCGCTGCTGAAAGAGGCCTGGCAGCTCTCCGGCCAGAACAGCGAAATCGGCCTGCTGCTGGCGGAAGTGCAGATTGCCCTGAACCGCAGCGAAGACGCCGAAGCGGTGCTGAAAACCGTGCCTCTGCAGGACCAGGACACCCGTTATCAGGCGCTGGTTTCCCAGATTGAACTGCTGAAACAGGCAGCCGATACGCCGGAAATTCAGCAGCTGCAGCAGCAGGTACAAAACGAGCCGGATAACGCCCAGCTCGCCAGCCAGCTCGCGCTGCAGCTTCATCAGGTTGGCCGTAACGAAGAGGCGCTGGAGCTGCTTTATACCCACCTGAAAAAAGATCTGGGTGCCGCCGACGGCCAGGCGCGTAAAATGATGATGGAAATTCTGGCCGCGCTGGGCACCGGTGACGCGCTGGCATCAAAATACCGCCGTCAGATTTATGCCCTGATGTATTAATACGTTTAAAAACGAACAAGGCCGGAAATTCCGGCCTTTTTTTATCGGTAAACGCGGATCCCGCCGTCCACGCCATTCGGACTCAGCAATACCTGCCAGAGCTGAATATTCCGCGCGCGAAATGCGCCCGCACAGGCGTTCAAATAATAGGTAAACATCCGCTTAAAACGCTCGTCATAATTACGCGAGATATTCGGCCAGCAGCGGAGAAAGTTTTCGTACCAGGCCATCAGCGTTCTGTCGTAATCCGCCCCGATATTGTGCCAGTCTTCCATAACAAAATATTTTTCACTGGCGCTGGCGATGTGGCGCACCGAGGGTAAACAGCCGTTGGGGAATATATACTTATTGATCCACGGGTCGACGTTTAAATCCGTTTCATTAGAGCCGATGGTATGCAGCAAAAACAGGCCATCATCTTTAATATTACGGGCCGCAACTTCAAAATAGGTGTTGTAGTTTTTCGGCCCGACGTGCTCGAACATGCCTACCGAGACAATGCGGTCAAATTTACTGTTGAGGTCGCGATAGTCCTGCAAAAGAATGTTGACGTCCAGCCCACGGCAGCGATCCTGGGCCATTTTTTGCTGCTCTGCCGAGATGGTCACGCCGACCACCGACACGCCATACTCCTGCGCCGCAAACTGCGCCAGGCCGCCCCAGCCGCAGCCGATATCCAACAGCGTCATGCCCGCTTTCAGCTGCAGTTTTTCGCAGATCATATGCAGCTTATTGCGCTGGGCAGAGGCGAGATCCGCCGCATCCTTCCAGTAGCCGCAGGAGTACTGCATATAAGGATCGAGCATCGCGGCAAACAGATCGTTACCGATATCGTAGTGCTCCTTGCCGACTATCCAGGCCCGTTTGCGGGACTGCAAATTAAAGACTCTGGCCCCGGCAATACGCAGCAGGTCAGAGAAATGCTTCGGCATTTTGCTGTCCAGACCGTGGCGCAAAATATGGGTGAATAAAATATCCAGCCGGTCGCAGTCCCACCAGCCGTCCATATAGCTTTCGCCCAGCCCAAGAGAACCTTCCTGTAATATTCGCCTGAAGAAGTCTGGATTGTTCACCCGAATATCCGCCGGGCCATTGCCGTCAATTTCAATCGCCAGCGGGGAAATTAACTCTTCCACAATCTTCTGCCAGTGGCTGTTATTTGTCTGATGCTGCGCCGCTATTATCGTACCCATTGCTTCCTCACCGGGATAAATGTCCTTGCCAGGAGATAGCCGCAAAAAAGGCGGTTACCGAAGGTTCGATCTTACGCCGGGCCGTCTCATGCGTGAAATGAACTTAACCCATGAAAATCATTCCATTTAGGCATAATCAGAGACGGGAGCGGCAATATATTCTCAACGGACGCCGGGATGTTGCTGAATGTTTCAGCTTAAGCGGGTAGACTGAATGCAAAACAAACAGGAGG
Source organism: Cedecea lapagei (assembly GCF_900635955.1). Taxonomy (GTDB): domain Bacteria; phylum Pseudomonadota; class Gammaproteobacteria; order Enterobacterales; family Enterobacteriaceae; genus Cedecea; species Cedecea lapagei. Next base: position 1,106,359 of record NZ_LR134201.1, on the reverse strand, counting down.
TGTTTTTAATGCTTATCGTGATCCCCGTATTAATTCTCGTGGCGCTGGTGATTGTGGCGGCCGGGGTAAAAATCGTGCCTCAGGGCTTCCAGTGGACCGTCGAGCGCTTTGGCCGCTATACCAACACCCTGATGCCGGGCCTGAATCTTGTGGTGCCATTTATGGATCGTGTGGGCCGCAAAATTAACATGATGGAACAGGTTCTCGACATCCCTTCCCAGGAAGTGATTTCGAAAGATAACGCCAACGTCGCCATTGATGCCGTGTGTTTTATTCAGGTGGTTGACGCCCCGCGCGCTGCCTATGAAGTCAGCAACCTTGAGCTGGCGATCATCAACCTGACGATGACCAACATCCGTACCGTGCTCGGCTCGATGGAGCTGGATGAGATGCTCTCCCAGCGCGACAACATCAACACGCGCCTGCTGCACATCGTGGATGAAGCCACCAACCCGTGGGGCATTAAAATCACCCGTATCGAAATCCGCGACGTGCGCCCACCGGCTGAGCTGATTGACGCGATGAACGCCCAGATGAAGGCCGAGCGTACCAAGCGTGCCTATATTCTTGAGGCCGAAGGTATTCGCCAGGCAGAAATCGTTAAAGCCGAAGGTGAGAAACAGTCGAAGATCCTGAAAGCCGAAGGTGAGCGCCAGTCCGCCTTCCTCGAAGCGGAAGCCCGTGAACGTAGCGCCGAGGCAGAGGCCCGCGCCACGCAGATGGTGTCCGAGGCGATAGCGAAAGGGGATATTCAGGCGGTGAACTACTTCGTTGCCCAGAAATACACCGACGCGCTGCAGCAAATTGGTTCTTCCAACAACAGTAAAGTGGTCATGATGCCGCTGGATGCCTCCAGCCTGATGGGCTCCATTGCCGGGATCAGCGAACTTATCGCCCAAAGCGGCAACGAGCGTAAAAAATGATCGACAGCATACTGGCGCACCCACACGTCTTCTGGCTTGCGCTCGGCGGACTGCTGCTGGCGGCGGAGATGCTTGGCGCCAGCGGCTATCTGCTGTGGAGCGGCGTCGCGGCGGTGGTAACCGGCCTGCTGGCCTGGCTGCTGCCGCTGGGCTGGGAAATTCAGGGCGTCTGTTTCGCCCTGCTGACGCTGGTTGCCGCCTTTCTCTGGTGGCGCTGGCTTTCCAGCCGTAAGCAGCAAATTCCGGGCGAAGTGCTGAACCAGCGTGGCCAGCAGCTCGTTGGCCGCCGTTTCCGTCTTGAAGCGGCGCTGGTCAACGGCCGGGGACATGTTCGCGTGGCCGACAGCAGCTGGCCGGTCACCGCCGATGAAGATCTCCCGGCGGGCTGCGAGGTTGTGGTGCTGGCCGTGGAAGGGATTACGCTAAAAATCAAAGCGGTTTAGTTTATCTCGTGGCGATGGCAGCAGCCGGAAAGATTGTCGATAATTGGGCAGTCGGCGCCGTCATCGCCAGGGCAGGCCTCCGCCAGCGTCAGCAGATGCTGGCGCATATTCTGCAGTTCGACAATGTGCCGTTCAATGTCCGCGACTTTCTGCAAAGTGCGCGCTTTTACGTCCGCGCTGTGCCTCGCCGGATCGTTAAACAGGCTCACCAGCTCCTTGCACTCTTCCAGATTAAACCCGACCTGCCGGGCCTGGCGCAGCAGCGTCAGCTCATCGAGATGCTTTTGCGTATAGCTTCGGTAGCCGTTGTCGGCGCGAAACGGCGGCGTGACCAGCCCTTTCTGTTCGTAAAAACGAATTGCCTTGCTGGTCAGCCCGGTTTTTTTTGCCACATCGCTAATATTCATTTTTCCTCCTTGACCTTCCCCTTGATGGAAGGTTTAACCTTCATCATAGTTAACCGAATCCTCCTTTCGGTCAATATTTCACCTCACCATCATACAGGAGTCTCGTGATGTCACACATTGTGGATCTGAATCTGGATGGCCTGACCTGCGGCCATTGTGTTAAACGCGTCAAAGAAAGCCTTGAGCAGCGTGCGGACGTTGAGCAGGCCGAAGTCACCCAAACCCACGCCCGCGTCACCGGCAGCGCCACGCCGGAAGCGTTAGTGGATACCGTCAAGCAAGCGGGATACGGCGCGGAAGTCGCCAGCCACCCAAAGGCTGAACCGCTGGCAGAGTCATCAACTCCGTCGGAAGCACTGACAGCGGTCGCCCCTTCGCTTCCGGCAGCCTCTACCGAGGATGACAGCCAGCAGCTGCTGATCAACGGTATGAGCTGTGCCAGCTGCGTCTCCCGGGTGCAAAATGCCTTACAAAATGTACCGGGCGTTAGCCAGGCACGGGTTAACCTTGCGGAGCGCAGTGCGCTGGTAATGGGCACCGCCTCCGCAGAATCGCTGGTCAAAGCCGTGGAAAGCGCTGGCTACGGCGCCGAAGCGATTGAAGACGACCAGAAACGCCGTGAGCGCCAGCAGGAGACGGCTAACGCCGCCATGAAGCGCTTCCGCTGGCAGGCAATTGTCGCCCTCGCCGTCGGGATCCCGGTGATGGTCTGGGGCATGATCGGCGACAACATGATGGTCACCGAGAGCAACCGCTCCCTGTGGCTGACCATCGGTATGATTACCCTTGCGGTAATGATCTTTGCCGGCGGCCATTTTTACCGTAGCGCCTGGCGCAGCCTGATGAACCGTGCGGCTACCATGGATACGCTCGTCGCCCTCGGCACCGGCGCGGCCTGGCTCTACTCGATTACCGTGAACATCTGGCCGCAGCACTTCCCGATGGAAGCCCGCCACCTCTACTACGAGGCCAGCGCGATGATCATCGGCCTGATAAACCTCGGCCATATGCTTGAGCAGCGCGCACGTCAGCGCTCCTCTAAAGCCCTTGAACGCCTGCTGGACCTGACGCCACCGACCGCGCGAGTGGTGACGGAAGAAGGCGAGAAAACCTTACCGCTGGCGGAAGTCACAGCCGGAATGACGCTGCGCCTGACCACTGGCGATCGCGTGCCGGTTGACGGCGAAATTAGCCAGGGCGAAGCCTGGTTCGATGAAGCGATGCTGACCGGCGAGCCGGTGCCGATGCAAAAGTCGAACGGCGACGGTATTCACGCGGGGACCGTGGTGCAGGACGGCAGCGTGCTGTTCAAGGCCACGGCAACCGGCAGCCACACCACGCTGTCGCGTATTATCCGCATGGTTCGCCAGGCGCAGAGCAGCAAACCGGAAATCGGCCAGCTTGCCGATAAAATATCGGCCGTATTTGTGCCGGTCGTGGTGGTTATTGCGCTGATTAGCGCCGCCATCTGGTACTTCGTCGGCCCGGCGCCGCAAATCGTTTACACCCTGGTCATCGCCACCACGGTGCTGATTATCGCCTGCCCTTGCGCATTGGGTCTTGCCACGCCGATGTCGATTATTTCCGGCGTGGGCCGCGCCGCCGAGTTTGGCGTTCTGGTTCGCGATGCCGATGCCCTGCAGAGAGCCAGCACGCTGGATACCGTAGTTTTTGATAAAACAGGCACGCTGACCGAAGGCAAACCGCAGGTGGTTGCCGTGGAAACCCGCTCCGGCGTGGATGAAGTGCAGGCGATACGCCTTGCGGCCGCGCTTGAGCAGGGTTCAAGCCACCCGCTTGCCCGCGCCATTCTTGAAAAAGCGGGCAGCTCGACGCTGCCGGAAGTCACGTCCTTCCGCACTCTGCGCGGACTTGGCGTCAGCGGCGAGGTCGACGGGCATAAACTGCTGCTGGGCAATAAAGCGCTGCTCGACGAGCAGGGCGTAGAGACGGAATTACTCTCGGCCAGTATTGATGCGCAGGCCCGCCAGGGGGCCACGCCGGTTCTGCTTGCCGTAGACGGCCAGCTTATGGCGCTGTTAGCCATTCGTGACCCTCTTCGTAGCGACAGCGTTAGCGCCCTGCAGCGCCTGCATCGCAACGGCTATCGGCTGGTGATGCTCACCGGTGATAACCCGGTGACCGCCAATGCCATCGCCAAAGAGGTCGGCATCGACGAGGTGATCGCGGGCGTGCTGCCGGACGGTAAAGCTGACGCCATCAAACAGCTGCAGCAGCAGGGCCGCCAGGTGGCGATGGTGGGCGACGGCATTAACGATGCCCCGGCGCTGGCGCAGGCAGAAGTGGGCATTGCAATGGGCGGCGGCAGCGACGTCGCCATTGAAACCGCGGCCATTACGCTGATGCGCCACAGCCTGGTGGGCGTTGCGGATGCGCTGGCCATCTCTAAAGCCACGCTGCGAAACATGAAGCAAAACCTTATGGGCGCCTTCATCTACAACTCCCTTGGCATTCCCATTGCCGCCGGCGTGCTGTACCCGCTGACCGGCACGCTGCTCAATCCGGTGGTTGCCGGAGCCGCGATGGCGCTCTCCTCCATCACCGTGGTCAGCAACGCCAACCGCCTGCTGCGCTTTAAACCAAAAGATTAATCCCTCTGCGGCCTGCCGTTCTCCTTTTGAGCGGTAGGCAGACTTTTTTACTTTCCCCTTCCAGCCCAGGGCGCTAGCATGGCTTTTTTGCCAGGGAATCGCGATATGGGTTTGTTCCAACGTCTTAGCTCACTGCTCTCCAGCCTGACAGCCTCCACTTACCCCTGGCCTGCCCTTGATATCACCCTGCCCGGCGGGCGCTATCTGCACCTGGTGGGCAGTATTCATATGGGCACCCGCGACATGGCTCCGCTTTCCGCACGCCTGGTGGAAAAGCTGCGTGAGGCTGATGCCCTGATTGTCGAAGCCGACATCCGCACCGGCGATTCGCCGTTCAGTGAAATTGCAGAGGAGACCGAGCTGGCAGCACGTATGGCCCCTGACGATTACCAGCAGGTTCTGAGCCTCTGCAGCGAGTTAGGCATCCCCCTGAGCAGCATTGAACGCCAGCCGGCCTGGCAGGTGGCGCTGGTCTTACAGGCTCACCAGGCGCAGCGCCTCGGCCTCCGTCCCGACTACGGCATCGACTACCAGCTGCTGGAAGCCGCACAGCGCTATAGCGTACCGGTCACCGAGCTTGAAGGCGCGCAAAGCCAGATAGAGTTACTCAAGGGGCTGCCTGAGGGAGGAATGCCGCTGCTGAGCGACACGCTGGTTCACTGGCACACCAACGCGCGCCTGCTGCAGATTATGATTGGCTGGTGGCTGGAAACGCCGCCGCAGCAGGGCAATATTGCGTTACCGAACACCTTTGGCGATGCGCTGTACGATGTGTTAATGCACCAGCGAAACCGCCAGTGGCAGGCGTTTCTTGAGCAGTTGCCCGCCGGGCGCTACGTTGTTGCGGTGGGCGCGCTGCACCTTTACGGGGAAGGTAACCTGCCGGAAATGCTGAAAAAAGGATAAAAAAATGGCCAATATTTCTATTGGCCCGTCAAAGAGGAATTTCATTTATTATTCTGTTTATCCCGGCTGCCGAAGCAACCGAAGCTGAATTGTCGCTCAATGTGATGGTTTGCGCCATCACTATTGTGTAGCGCTATATTACTCGTCAAGTATATCACTATGATTACTATTTTGTGCGTTTTCGAAACAACCAGGAAAGAAGGAAACCATGACTCCAGCGGTAAAACTCCTCGAAAAAAACAAAATCAGCTTTCAAATTCACGCCTATGAGCACGATCCTCTGGAAACCAATTTCGGTGACGAAGTGGTTCGTAAACTGGGGCTGAATGCCGATCAAGTCTATAAAACGCTGCTGGTGGCGCTGAATGGGGATATGAAAAATCTTGCCGTCGCGGTGACGCCGGTGGCCGGGCAACTCGATCTGAAAAAGGTCGCGAAGGCGCTGGGGGTGAAGAAGGTTGAAATGGCGGACCCGACGGTCGCCCAGCGTATCACCGGCTATCTCGTCGGCGGCATCAGCCCGCTCGGGCAGAAAAAGCGTCTGCCAACGGTGATTGATGCTCCGGCCCAGGAATTTGCCAGCATCTACATTTCCGGCGGCAAGCGCGGGCTGGATATCGAGCTCGCGGCAGGCGACCTGGCGAAGCTGCTGGATGCCAGCTTCGCCGATATCGCCCGCCGCGATTAACGCTTAGTTCCAGCTCACCTCACCTTTCGGTTGGTAAGCATTCACGTCCAGCGGTGAGTTCTGTTCGATGTACTGTTTCAGGACTTCCGCATCCACAAAACCAGTGTTGACGTAACCTGGCCTCTTGTCGATCTCCGGATAACCGTCGCCGCCGGTACCGTTGAAGCTCAGCGTCGCCATGCGGTAGGTTTTCGCCGGGTCAATCGGCTGGTCTTTGATTTTCAGGTTGCTCAGCTTGCCGCCGGTTGAGGTGAAGCTCACGTTCGAGAACTGCGGGTAGGCGCCGGAATCCGGCGTTTTCTGCGCCACCGCCGTCAGGTACTCCTCAACATCTTTGCCGTTCATGTCGATGTAGACCACGGTGTTGCCGAACGGCTGCACCTTAAGCACGTCTTTATAGGTAATATTTCCGGCTTCGATGGAGTCACGCACGCCGCCGCCGCTCATGACCGCAAAGTCCGCGCTGGTTCGGGCCATTTGTGCCGCCAGCAGTACGCGGGCCAGGTTGGTCTGCACAAAACGCACTTTGCTGCGGTCCCCTTCCAGGTGCCCATTTACGCTGCCCACTTTCACCTTCAGCGCGGCCTGGCCTTTGTTCTGGAACGGCGTCAGCAGGGAGAGCATTTGCTGGTTTTCGGCAATTTCAGGCGTGTAGAGTACGCGCTCACTTTGCCCGTTGTCCCAGGTGATTTTCTTCTTCAGGTTGATAGGGATCAGCTGATAGTACACCAGCTTCATTTCGCCGTTGCGGAACTCAAAATCAGCCCGCCCGACGTATTTCCCCCATTCGTGGGCCTGAACAATCCAGGTGCCGTTTTGCCTGTCCGGCGCGCAAGGCGTGCCCGGCACATACTCTTTCTGCTTCTGATTCTCCTGCGCCATGCAGACCGGATCCTGCGAGTGACCACCCACAATCATCGTCAGCGCACCTTCCGGCAGGCTTCTTGCCATCTCGACATCGCCCGGCGCGTTAGAGCCGTGGTTGCCATTATCGTAATGGCCCATATGGGTTGCGGCGATAATCACGTCAGGTTTTTCGGTGCTCTGTAGCTCCTGAATCACCAGTTTGGCTTCATCAGCAGGTTTGCGGAATTCGATGTCGGTGAAGTACTCCGGGTTGCCGATTTTTGCCGTGTCGTCGGTAGTCAGGCCGATAACCGCCACCTTAATGCCCTGAGGTTTAAAAATCGCATAAGGTTTAAACAGGCGCTCGCCGGTGCTTTTCTGATAAATATTGGCGGACAGCAGCGGGAACTTCGCCCATTTTTCCTGCTGGCGCAGGACGGAGAGCGGGTTATCGAATTCGTGGTTGCCTACGGCCATCGCGTCATAGCCAATCAGGCTCATGCCGCGGAAGTCCGGCTCAGCATCCTGCAGGTCTGATTCCGGCACGCCGGTATTGATATCGCCGCCGGACAGCAGCAGCACGCTGCCCCCCTCCGCCGCAACCTCTTTACGCACGCTGTCTACCAGCGTTTTTTGCGCCGCCAGACCGTACTCCGAGTACTCATTACGCCAGAAGTGGCCGTGATGATCGTTAGTATGAAGGATCGTAATTTTGTAGGTCTTGTCTTTGTCCCAGGCCAGCGCAGAAGCGCTGGTTAAGCCCAGCGCCACCAGCAGCGCCGTGGTTATTGTTTTTGCAGCAAACCGCATTGCCCATCTCCATGTCAAAATGTAACTGCGCAGAAATACCAGATAGCGGTCAGGATAGACAACTAACTTTTCCGAAATGCGACTTTCTTCAAATCCCCTGCACGAGTATGTTAGCAGGGTAAGAATTTCTTCCGGGCGATTTCCTGCGTCGCCCGCTCTAAAAACAATAACCGTCGTACAGGTAATTATGGCAAGCTCTCAAACCCTCACCCAGCCGGGTACGCCTCCGGAGCAAAAAAAAGCGCGCACCGCCTTTGGGATCCTCGGCGCAATAAGCCTCTCCCATCTGCTTAACGACATGATTCAATCGCTGATTCTGGCTATCTACCCCTTGCTACAGGCCGAGTTCTCCCTGAGCTTTATGCAAATCGGGATGATCACCCTGACCTTCCAGCTCTCTTCATCGCTGCTGCAGCCGCTGGTAGGCTACTACACCGACAAATACCCGATGCCGTGGTCGCTGCCGATTGGCATGTGCTTTACCCTCTGTGGCCTGGTACTGCTGGCGCTGGCGGGCAGTTTCCCGGCGGTGCTGGTGGCGGCAGCCCTGGTCGGCACCGGTTCCTCGGTATTCCACCCAGAGTCCTCACGCGTGGCGCGTATGGCCTCCGGTGGCCGTCACGGGCTTGCGCAGTCGCTGTTCCAGGTGGGCGGCAACTTCGGCAGCTCTCTGGGGCCGTTGCTGGCGGCAATCATTATTGCCCCGTACGGCAAAGGCAACGTCGCGTGGTTCGTTCTCGCGGCCCTGCTGGCGATTGTGGTTCTGCTGCAAATCAGCCGCTGGTATTCAGCTCAGCACAAAATCGCCAAAAGTCGCCCTGCCGTGCCGGTGGTCAACCCGCTGCCGCGTAACAAAGTGATCCTGGCGGTCTCTATTCTGCTGCTGCTGATCTTCTCCAAGTACTTCTATATGGCGAGCATCAGCAGCTACTTCACCTTCTACCTGATGGAAAAATTCGGATTATCGGTACAAAATGCCCAGATCCACCTGTTCGCCTTCCTGTTTGCCGTCGCTGCGGGCACCGTTATCGGCGGGCCGGTGGGGGACAAAATTGGTAGAAAATACGTGATTTGGGGCTCTATCCTCGGCGTCGCGCCATTTACCCTTGTTTTACCCTACGCTTCGCTGTACTGGACTGGCGTGCTGACGGTCATCATTGGCTTTATTCTGGCCTCGGCATTCTCGGCCATTCTGGTCTACGCTCAGGAACTATTACCTGGACGTATCGGTATGGTTTCCGGACTGTTTTTCGGATTTGCCTTCGGGATGGGCGGCCTTGGTGCAGCCGTGCTTGGGCTGATTGCCGACCATACGAGTATCGAATTGGTCTACAAAATATGTGCCTTCCTGCCGCTCCTCGGCATTATGACAATATTCCTGCCCGATAATCGCCATAAATCGTAGGTTTTAGCGGCCAAAGTATTGCTTTGGCCGCACCCCATCCCCATACCCTTCTGGTTGCTGCCTCACATAACTGAGTTAAATGCTACTCAGAGCCTTTTTTTTATCTAAATGCGCTTTTTATCCAAAATTCAACAATTTTTCATAAACGCCGACCGGGAAATTGTCATAAACTGTGTAACAGAACGTTTTGGAACATCGGCCAACCAAAGGAGACGGAATGCATCACGCCACACCGCTTATCACCACCATTGTTGGTGGTCTCGTGCTCGCTTTTTTATTCGGTATGCTGGCTAATAAGCTGCGTATATCACCGCTGGTGGGCTATTTATTAGCAGGCGTGCTGGCGGGTCCCTTTACTCCGGGTTTTGTTGCAGATACCAAACTTGCCCCTGAGCTGGCGGAATTAGGCGTGATTCTGCTGATGTTCGGCGTCGGGCTGCATTTTTCATTGAAGGATTTGATGGCGGTAAAGGCCATCGCCATCCCCGGTGCGATCGCGCAGATTGGCGTCGCGACGCTGCTGGGCATGGCACTTTCCTGGCTGATGGGCTGGTCGTTGATGACCGGTATCGTCTTCGGGCTCTGTTTGTCGACGGCGAGTACCGTCGTGCTGCTGCGCGCGCTTGAGGAGCGACAGCTGATAGACACCCAGCGAGGGCAGATTGCCATCGGCTGGCTGATTGTTGAAGACCTGGTGATGGTCCTGACGCTGGTGCTGCTGCCTGCGGTGGCCGGGATGCTGGAAAAGGGCGATGTCGGCCTGGCCTCCCTGAGCCTGGATATGGCTATCACCATCGGTAAGGTTGCCGCCTTTATCGCCCTGATGATGCTGGTAGGCCGCCGCATTGTGCCGTGGATTCTGGCCCGCAGCGCCGCCACCGGCTCCCGTGAGCTGTTTACCCTGTCCGTCCTCGCTCTGGCGCTGGGCATCGCCTTTGGTGCCGTTGAGCTGTTTGACGTCTCCTTCGCGCTGGGCGCCTTCTTCGCCGGCATGGTGCTGAACGAGTCCGAACTAAGCCACCGCGCGGCGCACGACACGCTGCCGCTGCGCGATGCATTCGCGGTGCTGTTCTTTGTCTCCGTCGGCATGCTGTTTGATCCGCTGATCCTGATTCAGGAGCCGCTGGCGGTGCTGGGTACGCTGGCCATCATCATCTTCGGTAAATCACTGGCCGCGTTCCTGCTGGTACGTATGTTCGGCCACTCCCAGCGTACCGCGCTGACCATTGCCACCAGCCTCGCACAAATCGGCGAATTCGCCTTTATTCTGGCGGGCCTGGGGATGGCGCTGAATCTGCTGCCGCAGACGGGGCAAAACCTGGTGCTGGCGGGCGCAATTCTGTCGATTATGCTGAACCCGATTCTGTTTGCCGTTCTTGAGCGCTACCTCGAAAAAACCGAGACCCTGGACGAACAAACCCTGGAAGAGGCCATCGAGGAAGAGCGACAAATCCCGGTGGATATCTGTAACCATGCGCTGCTGGTCGGCTATGGCCGCGTCGGCAGCCTGCTGGGTGAGAAGCTGCTTGCCGAAGGCGTGCCGCTGGTGGTGATTGAAACCTCCCGTAGCCGCGTGGATGAGCTACGCGAACGGGGTATCCGGGCCGTGCTGGGCAATGCCGCTAACGAAGAGATCATGAATCTGGCGCATCTGGACTGCGCACGCTGGCTGCTGCTGACTATCCCGAACGGCTACGAGGCTGGTGAAATCGTCGCGGCGGCCAGAGCAAAATGCCCGGATATCGAAATCATCGCCCGCGCCCATTACGATGACGAAGTGGATTACATCACCGAACGCGGCGCAAATCAGGTGGTGATGGGAGAAAGAGAGATTGCCAATACTATGCTGGGGCTGCTGGTGCCGCCGGTGGCACAGGAAGTGGTGACCGGTTAATCAATACCAGGGTGGAGATATCACGCCACCCTGTTCTTTATAACGCCAGTCGCCGGGCGGCGTTTTCCACACCATTGAAGATGGCATCGCTGATAGACTTTGGAAAGTTTTTCGGCAGTAATGCTTTTGCTTCACTCAGGACTGCTGGCGTTTTTTGATAAAATTCGTCGATAAGTTCCGACATTCTTGTTTCACTAAAACCACATTTTCTGGCAAATATCCTCCTGCGGAAGACGGGCAATCCAGCGATTATTATCCACAAAACGGCGATCGAAACGCTCCACGGCCAGAGCCTTAATATTACGGGTTGTGATGATTTCGCATCCTGGAACTTTCAGGCCATACAACCCTGCCAGTTGCATGCAAAGCCATTCATTTACCACTCCTCTTTCCAGACTTCAGAGCTCCCCTGGCTGGATTTCGTCTCAATATGAAGCTCCATATTCATAGACGACAGTATTTTAAATAATGTATCAATCTGAGTTTTGGCTGGGTTATTCTCAAATTTTGAGACGGTATCCTGGCGTAAGCCGACTTTCTCTGCCACTGCCCCCTGTGTTTGTTTACCCTGTTTGCGAGCATCCTTCAGGAAAATAGCCAATTGTTCCGGGGAAGTAATTTTCATTATGTACCTCACTAATTTTTACCGGCACTAGCGTGTAAAACTAGTTTTACCGGTACTAGCGTGTAAAAAAGCCGGAAACATAGCTTCCGGCCTTTAATAACTCCTTACGCAAAAATCAACGTTCCCAGTAGGACTCTTCGAGGCTGTCTTCCCGCTCGGGCAGGCCGCGCGTCAGGCGCGGAGAGTGCTGATTCAATACCTGATAGCTAACGCGGTTAGCGTATTTACACACCTGCGCCAGCGAGGAATAGCTCAGCCAGGTCAGCTTGTGCTTGCTGGAGTTAGGCACGTTGCTGCGATGGTAGTTATTCGCGGTGATGTCGTGCAACAGCGCTGCCAGCGCGCCGTCGCCAGCGCCGTTGGTGTTCATGATCTTCTCCGGGCCCCCCATGTAAGGGGCGATATGGGAGTAGATACGCAGCGGCTCGGCGCAGTCTTTCAGGCGCATCGCACGGCTAAATTCGTACTGGTTGAATTCGGCGATAGCCCCCGGCAAAAGAGGATGCTGTGTTTTGCGTTTGGCGGCCTCTTCGGTATAGCCAGCCATATAAAGTCCAACTGGCCCGGCGGTGCAAAGCACCAGGTCAACCCAGTCCAGCGCCTTATCCGCGGCCAGAAGCGGATCGCTTTCTCCGGTTAGCGCCTCGCCCTCTTCTTCATTCATCGCCAGGATCGAAACGTTTTCGCGCAGGAATTCCTGCCACCAGGCCGGATTCTCGGCAATCACGTATTTGGTGCCGAGCGTCAGCACCACTGGCACGTTATGTTTCTTCGCCCAGCTAATCGCCTGCATCGTGGCGTCAGGCATCGGCTCACCCGGTTTGCAGCGCACCAGGTAAGAGGTCAAAACCAGCGCTGACGCTCCGGCAATGACCTCTTCAGGAATACTCTCGGCACGCAGCTGGTTCATATGGCCAGGACTGATGGCAAAAGTACGCTCCCCCTGATCGCCTATCAGCGTAAAGCAGCGGCCAATCGGGCCATCAACGCCCTGTAGATAGTTCAGGTCGGTGCGGCTTGAAGTGTTGCAGAGGTAGCGGTAGGCGTAGCTGCCGATTTCAACATTTCTGCACATCACGCCGAGCAGCACCGAGCGGTCATCGGCCAGTACAGAGTAGTTGTGCATAGTATTGCCGATAGTGCCACCGGCAAACTGGTGGGTAATCAAATTGCTGGTCACCAGCTCTTTGTAGAGCGCCTCGGCAACATCATCCTCAATCACCAGAGAGTGGCCAAAGCTCAGTCCATAACGCTGTACAAATTCATCGTCCACTTTGGCTTCAATGTCGACCAATGTTTGATCGATGCCGACCACCCAGGAAGAACCGCTTTCGGCTTCGGGCTGAGTTTGCTGTAAGAGAGGGTCGCGGGCGCTGACGGGGAAGTAGTGTTTGGATTTGCGTTTGCCGGGAAATTTCATGGTGTCGTTACGGGCTGGCTAATAAGGCGGAGAATAGTAGCACTCCCCGCCTCAGGATTCTATTTAGCGATACCGCGCCACCAGATTAACCATCATCGCGATATGGGCCGGATCGTCGTTGAGCGCAGGAATGTATTCATACTTCGTGCCGCCCGCTTCGATAAACACTTCCCGGTTCTGCACCGCCATCTCTTCAAGGGTTTCCAGACAGTCAGAGGAGAAGCCCGGACACATCACCTGGATATGCTTCACGCCCTTTTCGGCCAGCATTTTCAGCGTTTCGTCGGTATACGGCATCAGCCACGGTTCGCGGCCAAAGCGCGACTGGTAGGTCATCATCACCTTTTCAGGCGGCAGCTCAAGCGCGCTCAGCAGCTCACGGGTCGTGTCACGACAGCGCTGCGGGTAGTCATCACCTTCATTTGCATAACGCTGCGGAATACCGTGGTAGGAAAGCAGCAGCAGATCCGGCTCGCCGTGTTCGGCAAAGGAACGCTTAACCGAGGCCGCCAGCGCGTTGATGTACGCCGGGTCGGTTGCATAGTCACGAATCAGGGAAAGCGAAGGCATGCTGCGGTAGTCGGCGAAGATCCGTCCAAGTTCATCCCACACGGCCGCAACGGTTGAGCAGGAAAACTGCGGATAAAGCGGCAGCACCACAATGTGGGTAACGTTCTGCGCCAGCAGGTCATCTACCGCGCTTTTCAGCGACGGCTCGCCGTAGCTCATGCCCAGCGCGACCGGCGTGTCCGGGAGCTGCTGCGCCAACGCCTTCTCCTGCCGACGGCTATAAACCATCAGCGGCGAGCCCTCTTCCATCCAGATAGACTGATAGAGTTTGGCCACACGCGGCGAACGCAGCGGCAGAATAACGCCGCGAAGTAAAGGCCACCACAGCAGACGAGGCGTATCCACCACTCGCTTATCGCTCAGGAACTGACGCAGATAGCGGCTGACCGCCGCCGGAGTCGGGGCGCTCGGCGTGCCAAGGTTCGCCAGTAAAATACCTATTTTTTCCTGATTCATTCCCACCCCTTATCAATAAATTGCCGTCAATTGTAACGTAAAAGAGCGAAACGAGAACCGATTACAGTGAAAGGGGAAAATGAGAGCAAAAAAATACCAGGGCATGCCCTGGTACTCGCTTCTGACAAAATCCATTGTCCTGAAAAATCTGAACGCCGATCTTATAAAAACAATGAATCATGTTCTCTGGTTTACCCCAGACAGCCGAAAACCACGTTTTTCGCTGTCTGTCATCAATATCACCAGGGCATGCCCTGGTATTGATTGTGCGGCGGGAAATTATCCGAGGATTTTTTCCAGCTCTGCGCGAACGTCAGCCACGGCCTGGGTGCCGTCAACTTTAGCGTAACGGGTGTTACCCGCCTGCGCTTCTTTAGAGTAGTAGCCGATCAGCGGCGCGGTCATCTGATGATATTCCACCAGGCGCTTACGCACGGTCTCTTCCTGATCGTCCTTACGGGTGGTCAGCTCTTCGCCGGTCACATCGTCTTTGCCTTCAACCTTCGGCGGGTTGAATTTGATGTGATAAACGCGGCCGGAAGCAGCGTGTACGCGGCGGCCAACGATACGGTCAACGATCAGCTCGTCCGGTACGGCGAACTCCAGCACGAAGTCAACCTTGATGCCCGCTTCTTTCATGGCGTCCGCCTGCGGGATAGTGCGTGGGAAACCGTCCAGCAGGAAACCGTTACGGCAGTCTTCCTGCGCAATGCGCTCTTTAACCAGGGCGATAACCAGTTCATCGGTCACCAGCTTGCCAGCATCCATGATGTCTTTGGCCTGTTTACCCAATTCTGAACCAGATTTGACCGCGGCACGCAGCATATCACCGGTGGAGATTTGCGGAATACCGTATTTCTCCATGATGAACTGAGCCTGAGTCCCTTTACCTGCGCCCGGCGCGCCGAGCAGAATGATACGCATTGCGTAATTCCCCATACGTTTAATTATTCAATCGAATTTGAGGCGAAAACCATACCACTAAAGGCGGTATCATCACAAGGAAGCGGCGGGGATGGGCGCCCTGTCGGGCGAGCCATTTTCCCCGTCTTCCGTGGACCAGAATCGCTCCAGCCGAAAACTGCGGCTCGCTCGCCTGGAAAAAACCACCGCAAAAATTATCTCAAAAAAGAAAATAATTATTGTAATACGATAATTTATGCTGCCATAATCTGCGTGAAATCTCACTTTGTTATGGACAACTAAAATATGAAACAGCCAATCACCACTCCCCAGCAGCGCTCATTGACTCGCCTTAGCTATGTCGGCAAAAGTACGGCGATACTTGCCTGGGGACTCTGCCTCGTCTACGCCGTGGGCGAACTCTATATGTGGATCTGCCACGGCGAGGTGGTACTGCACGGGATCCTGCAAGCGCTGTCAGACAGCCAGCCTCTGCTGGCCGATCCGGGCTTTACGCTTTCAAAGCTTGCCATCGCCCTGCTCTTTCTGCTTGACCTGCTGCCGGTTCTCATTACCTCCCTGGTATGGTTACTCACCGGTCTCTTTTTCCTGCGCTTATCTCAAAATGAACTCTGGACCGCACGCAACTTCAAGCTGCTGTGGGCTGCAGGTATACTGAACATTATCAGTCCCTTTGTGTATCAGCTGAGCTGGACATTCCAGAGCCTGGCTGTCTCACTGGATCTGCCATCCGGGGAAAAGATTTTTGTCTTTTCACTGGGGCTCTCAACTAATGGCGTTTCTGAAGTGGTCGTTGGAATCATTCTTTGTGCGTTCGCCTGGATGATCCGCGAATCCATCAAAATCCGCGAAGAAAACGCGCTCTATATATAAGGTTTTTAGGTGGCAATTGTAATTACGCTTGATGTCATGATGGCCAAAAGAAAAATACGTTCAAAAGAGCTGGCCGCCGCCATAGATATCACCGAGGCGAATTTGTCATTGATGAAAAATGGAAAAATAAAAGGCATCAAGCTCGATACGGTTGAGCGGCTGTGTAAGGCGCTGGACTGTCAACCAGGAGATCTGTTTCGCTATGAGGAAGAGCACGAGCCATGAATAAATCCCTTATTACCCTGATGTGTTGTTTATTACTGAGCGGCTGCGCCTCAAAGTGGGTGAAAACCCGCAGCAACGCCGAAGAGTACACCACCGCTCGCGCCGCCTGTGAAACCCAGGCCGAGCAGAAATACCCGGTGAAAAACGAGGTCGCGCAGCGGACTAAATACAAAACTTACTATGAAGCCTGCGGTAAAAAAGAGGATTGTGATGGGGAAAAAACCAAGGCGGTGAAAAAACCGGAGATTGAAAGCTACGTCTTAGATGTCAATCGCGATAGCCGGGACAGCCTGTTTTATCAGTGCATGGAGCTGAAAGGATGGGAAAGTAAACTGCAGTGGTACTAGCCTGCGAGCGCGTGCTGTTGAATTAAACTTAAAATAATAACAACCCATTTATACCATTCAATCTTTGGGGCGCTCCCCTGCGCGTCAGTCGTGAGCAAAGGCATTCCCGAACGCTTCGGGAAAGGACAGCTAATTATTTATGGAGAAACATCATGCCTGTATTAATCATGTTAATCACCCTGCTGCGAAAATTAATCAGACTCATTATCTCAATATTTTTAATATCCACTCCGCTGATGGCGGCCGACCTTTCCGGGTTAAAAAGCAGTGATTCGCTGTTTTCCACCCAGGATAATAAGGTTTGCTACAACACTATCTGCCTCGGTGCAAACGACAATCATCGTTTGCCGGACCTGTTCAGGAAAACCGATCGTTTCAGCCGCCGGGCACAAACCGATCTGTGGTCGACTTATGATTTTGATCATTCCGATACCGGGATACGCATAAGCGTCGGGCTTTAATCACAGTAAAAAAAACCACCTGCGGATGCAGGTGGTTTTTATCAGATACTCCAGTCGGCTTAAGACACCAGCAGCTGGTTCATACGACGGATAAACTGGTTAGGATCTTCCAGCTGACCACGCTCGGCTAATAACGCCTGATCAAGCAGCAGCTCAACCCATTCGCCGAACTGAGCGTCATCCTGCGTATCCGCAGCGCGCTTCACCAGAGCATGCTCCGGGTTAAGCTCGAAGATGTACTTCACTTCCGGCACTTCCTGGCCCGCAGCGGCAAACAGTTTCGCCATCTGGGTGCTCATGTCGTTGCTGTCGGTGGTGACAATCGCCGGCGTATCGGTCAGGCGATGCGTCAAACGCACTTCCTTCACGCGCTCGCCCAGCAGAGTTTTCACGCGATCCACAAACGGCTCCAGCGCCTTCTCAGCTTCTTTCGCTTCTTCGGTTTCTTCGTCCGTCAGCTTATCCAGCGATTCGTCAGTTTTGCTCACGGACTGGAACGCCTTACCGTCGAACTCGGTCAGGTAGCTCATCATCCACTCGTCGATGCGGTCAGAAAGCAGCAGAACTTCGATGCCTTTCTTACGCAGCAGTTCCAGGTGCGGGCTGCTCTTCGCCGCCGCGTAGCTGTCTGCGGTGATGTAGTAGATCTTCTCCTGGCCTTCTTTCATGCGGGAGACGTACTCTTCCAGCGACACGGTCTGTGCTGAAGAGTCGGTGTGCGTGGTAGCAAAGCGCAGCAGTTTAGCGATGGCTTCCTGGTTCGCATTGTCTTCCGCTGGCCCCTCTTTCAGCACGAGGCCAAAGTTTTTCCAGAAGGTCTGGTACTTCTCTGCATCATCCTTCGCCAGCTTGTCCAGCATCTGCAACACGCGTTTGGTCAGCGCGCTGCGCAGGTTCTGGGTCACGCGGCTATCCTGCAGAATTTCGCGAGAAACGTTCAGCGGCAGATCGTTGGAATCTATCAGGCCACGCACGAAGCGCAGGTAGTTCGGCATGAACTGTTCTGCGTCGTCCATGATAAACACGCGCTGCACGTAGAGCTTCAGCCCGTGCTTGTGATCGCGGTTCCACATATCCCACGGCGCCTGAGAAGGGATGTACAGCAGGCTGGTGTATTCCTGCTTACCTTCCACGCGGTTATGGCTCCAGGAAATAGGGTCGGTAAAATCGTGGGCGATATGCTTGTAGAACTCTTTGTATTCGTCGTCGCTGACTTCAGATTTACTGCGGGTCCACAGCGCCTGAGCCTTGTTGATCTTTTCCCAGCTAACGATGGTTTCACCATCTTTCTCTTCTCGCTGTTCAATCTCAACCGGCAGAGCGATATGGTCGGAATATTTGCTGATAATGGAGCGAACGCGCCAGTCATCCAGGAACTCATCTTCGCCTTCACGCAGGTGCAGCGTGATTTCGGTGCCGCGGTCGGCTTTTTCAATATCGGCCACGGTATATTCACCCGCGCCTTCAGATTCCCAGAATACACCCTGATCCGCGCTGGCACCGGCGGCGCGAGTACGAACGGTGACTTTATCTGCCACGATAAACGCAGAGTAGAAGCCTACGCCAAACTGGCCGATCAGCTGGCTGTCTTTTGCCTGATCGGAACCCATAGATTCGAGGAAGGCTTTGGTGCCGGATTTAGCAATGGTGCCGAGGTGATCGATAACTTCATCGCGGGTCATACCGATGCCGTTGTCGGCGATGGTCAGGGTGCGATTATCCTTATCAAACGAGACGCGAACGCGCAGCTCGCCGTCACCTTCATACAGGCTGGCGTTGGACAGCGCACGGAAGCGCAGCTTGTCTGCCGCATCGGAGGCGTTGGAGATCAGCTCACGCAGGAAGATTTCTTTGTTTGAATAGAGAGAGTGGATCATCAGGTGCAGAAGCTGTTTTACCTCTGACTGAAAACCGCGGGTCTCTTGTCCTTTCATGGTCATTGATACCTCAACAAAATCATACGGGATGAAGAAAACGTTGAGGTGAAAATGGGGATAACGGGCAATGTTTTCAAGCGGCGAAGAAAAAGTTTCTCCGCCGCCTGACGGTTTCAACGCTCCCGCGCGGCCGCGAGCACGCTGTGGAGCAGCACATTTGCTCCTTTTTCTGACCACGACGGCAGAATATTTTCCGCTTCGTTATGGCTGATCCCTTTTTCGCATGGAATAAAAATCATACTGGCCGGTGCAACTTTACTGATATAGCAGGTATCGTGCCCCGCACCGGATACCATCGACTTCATGGAATAGCCCAGCTCAGCGGCAGCTTTCTCGCTTCTCGCCAGGCAGCCAGCATCAAAGGTGATTGGCGCATAGTCGAAGATGCGTTCGACATTTGCGGCTATCCCTCGCGCGCGCAGGCTTTCTGCCGCTCTGTGTAACGCCGACTCCATTGCTTCCAGCGCTTCGCTTTGCGGATGGCGGAACTCCACGCTGCACACCACGCGGGAAGGCACCACATTGCGCGAATTTGGCGTGATTTCCGCCATGCCGATAGTCGCCCTGCCGTCCGGCTCGTGCTGATAGCCAATGTCCTCGACCCTGAGCGCCAGCTCGGCAAAAGCGGTTAACGCATCGCGGCGACTGCCCATCGGCGTCGTCCCGGCGTGGGCGGCAAACCCGTCGAGGGTAAGGGTAAACCAGCGCTGCCCCATCGCCGCACGAACCAGGCCAATGTCCGTCGCCTCCTCCTCAAGGATCGGGCCTTGTTCGATATGCAGCTCATAGCAGGCGTGGATCGGAAAAGCCTGCGCTGGCTGCTCGCCGCGATAGCCGATACTTTCCAGCGCTTCCCCAACCGTAACGCCTGCGCTATCCGCTCTGGCATGGGCGTAAGCTTCGCTAAATTGTCCCGTCCAGACTCCTGAAGAGAGCATTGCCGGAGCAAAGCGCGCGCCCTCTTCGTTGGTCCAGTTGACCAGCACAATATCGCGTTCGGTTTCAACCTGGTTATCGTTCAGCGTGCGAAGCAGTTCAAGCCCGGCCAGCACGCCGTAAATACCATCGTAATTGCCCCCGAGCGGCTGCGAATCCACGTGCGAGCCGGTCATCACCGGCGGCAGAGCTGAATTTTTACCCGCCCGTCGAATGAACATGTTGCCCATGCTGTCGACATCGCAGCTGAACCCGGCCTCCAGCGCCCAGTCGCGCAGCAGATTGCGTGCCACCCGATCTTCTTCGCTCAACGCCAGACGTGTGACGCCTCCGCCAGGGGTGCCGCCTATCTGCGCCATCCTCTCCAGCGTCGACCACAGACGCTCAGCGTTAACGCGGATCATGCCTCATCCTTTTTACTGCGGTAGCGGAAGTCGCAGCAGGAACCGCCCTGCATAATCGTTGAGGTTCGGGTCAGCTCCACGTCCGGCGCATAACCGACGATAAATTTCTCATCGCGGGCGCAGGAAAGCAGATGGCCAATCTCCCCCAGCCCCATCTCGTGATACATCTCGGCGTAGCGGCAGCGGGTGACGTTGTAGTTGTACTGCTGGTCATCGGCGTCGATCACCTTCACCTCCAGCGCGTTATCTTTCTCCCACAGGTACTGCAGGGCAATAAAGCTCTTCACGTCCGCGCCGTTGGGCTCCTGGCTGGCAAAATGTTTCCCGGCGTCGATCGCCGCCTGCTCGATAGCTTCGCCGATAACCGCCTGGGCGCGGACTTTCCCTATCTCGCGCACCAGGATTTCATAAATTGGCTTAATAATTTCTGCTTCAATTTTACGGCGGGCAAGAATGCCCAGCTCGTTATTACCACTCATCACATTACCTCACTACGTTACTTCGTTTTTGCGCCGCCCAGCACGGTCTGCGGCTGCCATTTGCCATCGACAACTTTGTAGACGGTAAAGGATGGCGACTTCAGGTTACCTTCGCTATCAAACGCGATCTGCCCGGTCACGCCGGAGTAGCTGATGGCGCGCAGGACAGGCAGATATTTGGACGGTTCTGCCGAGTCCGCTTTTTCCATGGCGGCCACCAGCACGCGGGTGGCGTCATAGGCGAACGGCGCATGCAGCTCGATATGGGTGTGGTAACGAGACTGATACGCCTGCTCAAAGGCCTTGCCGCCCGGCATCTGGTCAACCGGCAGGCCTGGCTCCAGCGCGACAACGCCCTCACCTTCTTTTTGTGCCAGCTGCAGGAAGGTCTGGCTGACAAAACCGCCCGCGCCCATCAGGGTGGCGTTCATCCCCAGCTGTTTGATACGACGAGCAAGCGGTGCCGCCTGGCTGTCCACGCCGCCGAAGAAGACCAGGTCGGCGTTTTTACTGCGGATCGCCGTCAGAACAGCGCTAAAGTCCACGGTTTTATCGTCGACATACTGGCGGTCTACAATCTTCACGCCCTGCGCTTCCAGCGATTTAATAAACTCATCTGCCAGACCCTGGCCGAAGGCGGTACGGTCGTCGATCACCGCAATGCGTTTGGCTTTCAGGGTATTCACCGCGTACTGACCGGCAAACTGGCCACCGTCGTCGTCGTGGCCCATCACGCGGAAGCTGGTGTCAAAACCCTGTTTGGTATAGGCATGGCCGGTCGCCACCGGCGCAACCTGCGCAATCCCCGCATCGTGGTAGACCCGCGCCGCCGGAATGCTGGTGCCGGTATTCCAGTGGCCGACAACGCCAGCCACGCCGCTGTCTACCAGACGCTGCGCCACGGCAACCGCGGTGCGCGGATCGGACTGATCGTCTTCGGACTGCAGCTTGAAGGTTACGGCTTTGCCGCCGAGGGTCGGGTGCTGCTTGTTGATGTCGTCGATCGCCAGCAGCGCGCCGTTCTCCAGATCTTTACCGATACGGGCAGACGGGCCGGTCAGCGGGCCTGCCAGGCCGATAACCACGGTTTCGCTGCCCGCCGCCCGCGCGCCGGAAGAAGCCAGACCGCCGAGTAAAACAACGGCACTTAATGCACTAATTTTTAATGTTTTCATTGTTATTCCCTGATGTTGGTTGGTGTGTTAAACGGGTATTTCACCCAAATAAATCTGCGCGAGGCGTTCGTCGGCCAGCATCGCTTTAGCATCGCCGTGATGAACAAAACTGCCGCTGTCCATCACCCAGGCTTTATCACAGACCTCCAGCGCCAGACGGGCATTTTGCTCAATAAGCAGCAGAGCAACGCCGCGCGAACGCAGGCCGCTAATGACCTGGAAAACGTTTTCCACCATTTTTGGCGCCAGCCCCATCGACGGCTCATCGAGGATCAGCAGGCGTGGGCGACTAAGCAGAGCGCGATTCAGGGCCAGAAGCTGCTGTTCGCCACCGGAAAGCAGGCCCGCAAGCTGGTGCTGACGCTCTGCCAGCCGTGGGAAACGGTCGAAAATCTCCGCCATTTCCTGCCGGATGTTGGCAGCATCACGTCTCAGCCAGGCGCCCATCTGCAGGTTTTCCAGCACCGTCATTCGGGCGAAAATACCGCGCCCCTCCGGCACCATAACCAGGCCGCTGCGCAGCAGCCTGTCGGCTTTTTGCCTGCGAACCGAACGGCCGCCGAACTCGATGTTGCCGTTGAAGGATTCCAGCCCGGTAATGGCCCTTACGGTCGAGCTTTTACCTGCACCGTTGGCGCCAATCAGCGTGGCCTGCTCGCCTTCTTGTAAGGTAAAAGAGAGATCGCGTACGGCCTGAATACCGCCGTAATGCACCTCCAGACGCTCCACCTTAAGCAGTTCAGACATGGGCGCTTCCTCCGAGCCATGCGGCAATGACGGCGGGATCGTGCCGTACTTTCTCTGGCGTACCGCAGGCCAGGGTTTTGCCGTAATCCAGAACCGTCAGCCGGTCGCAGATCCCCATGATCAGCTTTACGTCATGTTCAATAATCAGCAGCGTTTTGCCGTCATCGCGAAGGCGGCACAGCAGCTCGCTCAGCGCGGCCTTTTCCACGGCGTTCATGCCGGCGGCGGGCTCATCAAGCGCCAGCAGCAGCGGGTCTGTCGCCAGCGCTCGCGCGATTTCAAGACGACGCTGATGACCGTAAGCCAGGTCGCAGGCGCGGTAGTGGGCAAATTTCGCAATGCCGGTATACTCCAGCCAATGCCAGGCCATTTCACGGCTCCCGGCCTCTTCCTCACGGGCACGTTTGTAGCGGGTCAGTGCAGCCCACAGACCGTTGCGCGTGCGCACATGGCGGCCCACCATCACGTTCTCCAGCACCGACATCCCATTGAACAGGCGAACGTTCTGGAACGTGCGGGCGATACCCGCCGCCGTCACTTTTTCAATTTTCTCCGGAAAATAAGGGTTATCGTCGATGCTAAACTCGCCGCTGTCTGCCGGATAAAGCCCGGTGATCAGGTTAAAACAGGTGGTTTTCCCGGCGCCGTTCGGCCCGATAAGTCCATAAATTTCTCCGCGGTTAATCGACAGCGAAACGTTGTCGACCGCCGTCAGGCCGCCGAAGCGTTTGGACATATTGCGTACGGTTAACAGACTCATGCCTTTGCCCCTCCGTGGCGGGCGGGCCAGATGCCCGCCGGGCGCAGAAGCATGACCAGCACCAGCGCCAGTCCGTAGAAAAGCTGGCGCAAAATTTCAGGGTCGATCGGCACGCTGCCGAATAACGCCTGCTGGACCGGCGCCGCCTGGCTGCGCAGCAGCTCAGGCAGCGCGGTAAGGAGCACGGCCCCGAGGATAACCCCTGGAATATGGCCCATCCCCCCAAGCACCACCATCGCCAGCACGGCAATGGATTCCTGCAGGGTGAAAGACTCCGGAGAAACGAAGCCCTGGAAAGCGCCGAATAGCGCGCCCGCCACGCCGCCAAACGACGCCCCCAGCGCAAAGGCAAGCAGCTTATAGTTACGAACGTTGATGCCCATCGCCCGGGCCACGTCTTCATCTTCACGGATGGCGTGCCAGGCGCGGCCAATACGGGAATGCTGCAGCCGCAGACAGACGAAGATGATCGCCACAATGAACAACATCAGCAGGTAATACCACAGCCACAGGGCCGGCACCTTGAAGCCGAACCAGTGGTACACGCCGCTGAACTTCAGGCCAAACAGGTTGACGGTATCCACGCCGGTAATGCCTTTCGCGCCGTTGGTGATGTTTACCGGGCGATCGAGATTACGCATCAGGATACGAATGATTTCGCCGAAGCCGAGGGTCACAATCGCCAGATAGTCCCCACGCAATTTCAGCGTTGGCGCGCCGAGCAGAATGCCGCAAATCGCGGCGACCAGCGCAGCAGCGGGAATAATCAGCAGATACGAGGTATGCAGCCCATCGGGAAACCAGATGGCAAGCGCAGGAAAAACCTCCAGCAGATGGGGAGAGGCAAGGAGCGCCGCCATATAGGCGCCCACCGCGTAAAAAGCGATAAACCCCATGTCCAGCAGGCCGGTATAACCGACCACAATATTCAGCCCCAGCGCCAGCATGATGTAGAGCAGCGCGAAGTCGATGACGCGCACCCAGTAGTTGCCTCCCAGCTGGCTGGCGACAATCGGCGCTATCAGCAGGGAAAGGCAGAAGAGGGTCATGCCTGACCAGAACTTACGCGTTACGGCAGGTGTCTGCAGAGATACGGTTGTCATAGTTATCCTTAGGCCCTGTGCGCCACGCGTTCACCCAGCAGACCCGCCGGCCGGAAGACCAGCACCAGAATCAGCACGATAAAGGCAAAGACATCCTGATAGTTGCTGCCAAAGACGCCGTGAGTCAGCTCCCCGAGATAGCCTGCGCCAAGAGATTCAACGATCCCCAGCAGGATCCCGCCCACCATCGCGCCGCGGATATTGCCAATCCCGCCCAGCACGGCGGCGGTAAACGCCTTAATGCCCGGCAAGAAGCCCATCGAGAAGCTGGCGTTGCCATAGTTGCTGGCCATCATCACGCCCGCCAGCGCGGCGAAGATGCCGCCGATGGCAAAGGTGAGGACAATAATCGTGTTTGGGTTAACGCCCATCAGCATGGCAACTCGCGGGTTTTCCGCCACGGCGCGCATTCCTCGCCCCAGACGAGTGAATTCAACGAGCAGCCACAGCCCGGTCATCACGACCAGCGCAAGCGCCACGGTGACGATGCCGGTAACGGTAATAATCGCCGGTGGATGCGCTTCGCTCCCTGCGGTAATGGCGATCGGGTCCATAGGCAGAATTTGCGGGAACATAAGCGGGTTACGGGACCAGATAATCATCGCCACGGTCTGCAAAAGCACCGAGACGCCAATACCGGAGATCAGCGGTGCCAGGCGCGGTGCGTTGCGCAGGCGACGATAGGCGAAACGCTCGACGGCCATCGCCAGCAGGGCGCAAACCCCCATGGCAATCATCAGGGCGAACGCCAGCTGAAGCAGCTGCGGCATGGCGGGAAAGAGATGATTAAACAACTTCATAGCCGAAAGCGTGGTCAGCGCACCGACCATTAAAATATCGCCATGGGCAAAGTTAATGATGCGCAAAATGCCATACACCATGGTATAGCCGAGCGCGATTAACGCGTAGATGCTGCCCAGCATGATGCCGTTAATCAGCTGTTGTATGAAAGTATCCAACGTGTATACCCGACAAAGTGCTCAATAAGCGGGTAACATCCTCTTTATGAATTAAATTGTAAAATATGCATATGTTATTTCTTATTATATTTTCACGGAAATATATCTTCATGATTAAAAAGAAAATATATTAATAACACCGCCAAAGTCATAGCTGAAAATATCAACTTATGAATAAAACAGAACAATTGAATGAGCCTCTTCGCGGGCAGGAAAGCCACCTGCCCCACGATCCGCCGCTGCGTGCCGCGCGCGCTTTCGAGGCCATTGCCAGGCTGGGAAGCGTGACCCTGGCCGCCCGCGAGCTGGCGATTTCTCCCTCGGCGGTCAGCCATCAGCTAAAGGTGCTGGAGGATTATTTGCAGCAGCCGCTAACCCAGCGACAGGGGCGCAGGCTGATTCTGAGCCAGCAGGGACGGGACTACTATCGATCGATTCGCGTGGCCTTTAACGTGCTGCGCCAGGCGACGGAGCATCTGGTCGAGCAGGTACAGACCCGTCAGGTTTCAATCAGCCTGATCCCGCTGTTTGGCATGGGATGGTTTATCCCGCGGCTGCCAACTTTTATGCGCGCCAATCCGCAGATTGAGATCAACGTGGTGTACGCCAACCACCGCAACTACCTGAGCGACGCTTCCGATATGTCTATCCGTTTTGGCAACGGGCAGTGGTCAGGGTATCAAAGCGAAGTGTTGATTTCCGGGAAGATGGTCCCGGTGTGCAGCCGGGAATTTTTGCGGCTGCATGGCCATATAGATACGCCAGGCCAGCTGCTGCAGATGCCCCTGCTGCACGACGAAGAGCGCAGCACCTGGCAGCAGTGGTTTATTGAGCAGGGCGTGAAACGGCCGCTTCGCCGCAGCGGTCCGCTGTTTGAGGACGGGCTGCTAACGCTTGCCGGGGTTCAGGCGGGACTTGGCTGCGCGCTGATGCGCGAACCCTTGATAGCTCCCTACCTGGAGAGCGGGGAACTGGTGAAGATTTTTGATTTGCCCATCGATGACGGACGCGACTATTACCTTTGCATCCGCCAGGATGGAGAGATGACGCAGGACGGCAGGCTGCTGCAGTCCTGGCTGCAGCGCGCCGCGGGCAATGAGCCATAAAGAGAGGAAGCCCCGGCGTTACCCGGCGCTTCAGAAATGGATCTTATGACGCCCCACCAGCGAGTGCGACAGCGTGGTGCCATCCACCATTTCAAGTTCGCCGCCGACCGGAACGCCGTGCGCGATACGACTGGCCTCTACACCGTATTGGGCGCACAGCTCAGCAATGTAGTTTGCGGTCGCCTCACCTTCCACCGTCGGGTTAGTGGCGAGAATAACCTCTTTCATCGGCTCGCTGGCAAGGCGATGCTCAAGGCGGTCCAGGCCGATATCGTTCGGGCCAATGCCGTCCAGCGGTGAGAGATGCCCCATCAGGACAAAATAGCGGCCAGAGAACTGCCCGGTTTGCTCGATGGCGTGAATATCCGCCGGGCTTTCCACCACGCAGATCAGGCCGTTTTCCTGCCTGCGGGGATTGGAACAAATGGAACACACTTCCTGCTCGGTAAAGGTACGACAGTCCGCACAGTGGCCAATTTCGGACATCGCGCGGGTCAACGCCTGGGCCAGACGCATGCCGCCGCTGCGGTCGCGCTGCAGCAGAGCAAATGCCATACGCTGGGCAGATTTAGGGCCAACGCCGGGCAGGCAGCGCAGGGATTCCATCAGGGCTGTGAGTAAAGGACTGGTTTGCATCGCTCGGGCTTATGAGAAAAAGTGGGCTATAGCCTAACATTAGCGCCTGGGATGGGTATAGGAAAAGATATCCCCCGAACGAAGGCTCGCCGGGGGATAATATTACGCGATATCTTTGCCGAAGCGGCCCTGATTAAAATCATCGATCGCCTGATGAATTTCCTCTTTGGTGTTCATCACGAACGGACCGTAGCCGATGACGGGCTCGTTCAGAGGTTCACCGCTGATCAGCAGAACCACCGCATCATTGTTGGCTTCAAGGGTCACGCTGTCGCCTTTGGCATCCAGCACCACCAGTTGCGCTTCGCGAGCGACCTCTTCACCGTTAACCAGCACCGTCCCTTTCAGCACAACCAGCGCCGTGTTCCAGCCATCTTTCAACGCCAGCTGGGTGACGCCCCGCGTATTCAGGCGCAAATCCCAAATACTCATCGGCGAGAAGGTTCTGGCCGGGCCTTTGGTCCCGTCAAACTCACCGGCGATCACGCGGACTTTGCCCGCGCTGTCAGGCAAATCGACTACCGGAATATCACCGTCGGTAATCGGCTGATATGCAGGCGCGGTCATTTTGTCTTTTGCCGGCAAATTGACCCACAGCTGAACCATTTCCAGGCTGCCGCCCGCTTCGCTGAAAGCAGGAGAATGGTACTCTTCATGCAGGATGCCGCTCCCGGCGGTCATCCACTGCACGTCGCCCGGGCCAATCACGCCGCCGTTGCCCGCATTATCGCGATGCGCCACTTCGCCTTTGTAGACGATGGTTACGGTTTCAAAGCCGCGATGCGGGTGTTGATCCACGCCGCGCTGCCCTTTATTGCTGGGCTTAAACTCCGCCGGACCTGCGTAGTCCAGCAGCAGGAACGGGCTCAGCTGCTCGGCAAATTTTGAGTATGAAAACATCGAACGAACCGGGAAGCCATCGCCCACCCAGTGGGAAGCCGGTGCGGTATAGACGCCAAGAATTGATTTCATGATCCCTCTCCACGAGCATTATTTCTGATGGAATAAGTTTAACTGCCCGACGCCCTGCCCGGTAGAGTGCTAAAATACACTCAGTGTTCTAAAAACAGGACAATTAACAATGCAGGATTTAAACGATCTGTGGTACTTCGTGCAGGTGGTCGACAACGGCGGCTTTTCCCCCGCCAGCCGGGTGGTGGGCATTCCTAAGTCTCGCCTAAGCCGCCGCATTGCGCTGCTGGAGGAGCGGCTCGAGACTCGCCTGCTGCAGCGCTCAACGAGAAGCTTTACCGTTACGGAAGCCGGGCAAATTTTTTACCGCCACTGCAAGGCGATGATGATAGAGGCGGAGGCGGCACAGGAGGCCATCGACACGCTAAAATCCGAGCCGCGAGGGCTGATTCGCCTCACCTGCCCCATCACGCTTTTGCACGTCCACGTCGGCGATATGCTGGCGCGCTTTATGAGCCTTTATCCGCAGATTGTGATCCAGCTTGAGGAAACTAACCGGCGCGTGGACGTGCAGAACGAAAATGTCGATCTGGCTATTCGCGTGCGCCCTTTGCCGCTGGAGGACAGCGATCTTGTGATGCGCAAGCTGTCAACGCGCAGTATGTGCCTGGTCGCCAGCCCGGCTTTGGTCAAGCGCATGGGTATGCCCGGCACGCCCACGGATTTAGCCAGTTGGCCAAGCCTGGCGCGGAACAGGCCGCAGCAAACCTATCGCTGGTGCCTGTTTGGCCCGGATCAGCAGGAGGTGATCGTCCACTACCAGCCGCGATTTATCACCACGGACATGATTGCGCTTCGTGAGGCAGCGCTCAATGGCATTGGCGTCGTCCAGCTCCCAAAACTGATGCTTAACAAACATATTGAACGCGGGACGCTGGTGCATGTGCTGCCGGAATGGCGGGCCAGAACGGAATTTATTCACGTAGTCTTTCCCTCACGCCGCGGACAATTACCCGCCGTGCGGGCGCTGATTGATTTTCTGGCGGATAGCTACCAGCAGCTGGAAGAGGATTAGGTAAAACGGCCTTCTCCCGGGCGGGAGAAGGCGGAATCGCATCAGAATGGCATTTTAAAGCCCGGCGGCAGCTGCATGCCGTTGGAAACGCCGGCCATCTTCTCTTTCTGCGCTTCACCAATACGGCGCGCCGCATCGTTGAAGGCGGCGGCAACCAGGTCTTCAACCATCTCTTTGTCGTCTTCCATCAGGCTTGGGTCGATTTCGACACGGCGGCAGTTGTGCGCCCCGTTGATGGTCACTTTCACCAGGCCCGCGCCGGACTCGCCGGTGACTTCCATGTTGGCGATTTCTTCCTGAGCCTGGGCCATTTTTTCCTGCATCTGCTGGGCCTGCTTCATCAGGTTACCCAGACCGCCTTTTCCAAACATAATCTTCTCTCTTTCATCGGGCCAACGCTCGCGGAATGCGAGAGTGGCTATCGGGGTTTTACACTATGCCGCGCAAAGCGAGGCATCTCAAACAGGGCGAATACTATCTTCATCCAGCTCGGCATCAAAGAATCTTTGCAGAGTCTGAATATTGCTGTCGCCGATCATCGCCTCACGCGCCAGCGCCAGCTTCTCTTCATAGATAGCCTGACGCCACTCGAGCGGGGTGCGGCGTGCCAGATTCTCATCTTCAATAATAGTCAGTTCTATCGCTTCGCCATGGAGCGAACTCATGGCATCTGACAGCGTTTTTTGCGCCGATGGCGAATTCAGGTGACGCTGGCCAGGGCGAAGATGCAGGCAAACCCGGTTACCGTCCACCTCTTTCCAGGCGTTAAGCGCCAGCTGCTGCACCAGTTTTGGCAGCACCAGCTTATTAATTTCCGCCGCCCACTCGTCGCGTTCGATGGCCTCTTCGGCCAGCTTCTGCGCCAGCTCCGGCGTTTTTTCATGTTCGAGCGCTTTTTTCAGCGCCTTTGGCGTAGCGACCGGCTCGGGCGCTACCTCCGTTGGATTCTGTGATTTCCAGCGATAGGCTTCCGGCTTCGCTGGTTTTTCAAGCGCCGAAGGCGCTGGGCGCGACTGAACGCGTTCGGTCACCGAGGCCAAACGTTCCAGTGCGGAGCTTTTTGCCGGCCGCGCTGGTCGTTGCGCTGCCGGCTCACTCTTTTTTGCTTTATCAGCCTCCTGCTGGCGCATCAGCTGGCTGCGCGCCTGGAGGATCTGGCTGGTGGAATCCGGCAGCGGAGGGGCCTCCCTGTCCGGCGGCGCCGCCGCCTGCTGCTGCCTTGCCGCTGGCTGATGCGAGGCCGGATTAACGACCGGAATGCTTGCCGCCTGGCGCGGTGCTTCTGGCTCAGGCAGCGGTTTACGCGGATGGAAAGCCAGCGCGCGCAGCAGCGTCATTTCTACGCCCATGCGGCGATCCGGCGCCCAGGGCAGCTCTTTACGGCCGATGAGCAGCGTCTGGTAGTAAAGCTGTACGTCGGCGGGCGGGACAACGCGCGCGAGCTCGCGCATGCGCTGTTCAATGGCCGCCATGTCGCTGCCAATAGCGGACGGCGAAAGCTGAACCATCGCCACACGATGCAGCAGCGCAGACATTTCCACCAGCAGCGCTTCCCACTCTACGCCGCGCGCGGCCGCGTCATTCAGCAGCGCCATGACGCGTTGCCCGTCGGCATGGACCATCGCCTCAATCAGCGACAGCGCCTGGTCATCGTCCAGGGTGCCCAGCATGGCGCTGACCGCCGCCGTAGTGACCTGGCCGTCGCCGCTGGCGATAGCCTGATCGGTGAGGCTCAGCGCATCACGCAGGCTGCCGTCTGCCGCTCGGGCTAACAGCTGCAGCGCTCTGGGTTCGCTAACGATTTTCTCTTCGCCAAGGATGTGCTCCAGCTGATGGCGGATCTGTTCGAGGTCCAGCGCTTTCAGGTGGAACTGCAGGCAGCGGGAGAGAATGGTCACCGGCAGCTTTTGCGGATCGGTGGTTGCCAGCAGGAATTTTACGTGCGGAGGCGGCTCTTCCAGCGTCTTAAGCAGCGCGTTAAAGCTGTGGCGCGAGAGCATGTGCACTTCATCGATGAGGTAGACCTTAAAGCGGCCGCGGGCAGGCGCATACTGAACGTTGTCCAGCAGGTCGCGAGTGTCTTCCACTTTGGTGCGCGAGGCGGCGTCTATCTCAATCAGGTCAACAAAGCGACCCTGTTCTATTTCACGGCAGTTATCACAGACGCCACAAGGCGTTGCGGTAATGCCAGTTTCGCAATTCAGCCCTTTCGCCAGCAGACGGGCGATCGAGGTTTTCCCCACCCCACGGGTGCCGGAAAAAAGGTACGCATGGTGGATTCGGCCCAGCGACAAACCATTAGCCAGCGCGGTCAGTACGTGTTGCTGGCCGACAACATCAGCAAAAGTTTGTGGGCGCCATTTGCGGGCTAAGACCTGGTAGCTCATCTGGAGTTAGGCTCTGGTTCGCGGGAAAGGTGAATCGAGGGGGTAATGCTAACATATGCCCCGCCCGATGGGCGAGCGAGGCTTGTCACTCTATGGTAACAGCGACGAACTTAGTGCCCCGGGAAAGGCACCAGGCAGAAGCTTTTCACGCCCATTTTTTCCAGCCGCTGCTCGCCGCCAAGATCGAACAGGTTAATCACGAACGCCGCATCGGTAACCTCGCCACCCAGGCGACGAATCAGTTTTACCGTCGCTTCAATGGTGCCGCCGGTGGCCAGCAGATCGTCCACCACCAGCACTTTATCGCCCGGCTTGATGGCGTCAACGTGGATCTCAAGGCTGTCGGTGCCGTATTCCAGCTCGTAGCTTTCAGCGATCGTTTCACGCGGCAGCTTACGCGGTTTGCGTACCGGAATGAAACCCACGCCCAGCTCCAGCGCAACCGGTGCGCCAAACAGGAAGCCACGCGCTTCGGTCCCCACCACCTTGGTGATACCGGCATCTTTAAAGCGAGCAACCAACAGGGCAATGCTGGTGGCATAGGCTTTAGGATCTTCCAGCAAGCTGGTCACGTCGCGGAACAGAATGCCTGGTTTTGGATAATCAGGAACGCTTTTAATGCTGTTTTTGAGATACTCAAGCTGCTGCGCAGTCGCGGTCATCGGTTTATGCCTGCAAAAAACATGATACTAAACAGAGTACATGTCGGTTCGAATGTGAACCGCTGGTTAAGAGTTAACCCGCTGTACCCCTGCTCGAAAACGCTCGAATTTACTGGCTGGGCGCGACAATTGCAACAGCTTCTGCTGCGGTTTATCGCTTTTGTTGCGCTTCATCAACCACGGGAATACGCCACAGAAAGAGCAGCAGCGCGCAAAGGATCGCCAGCAGCAAAATTCTAACCCACACGATCTTCACCAGCCAGAGCGAAATCGCAAAGGTGAGGAGAATAAACAGAATAGCTTTTGGCTTAGCGCCACGGGGCATCGCTCGGTGCTGCTGCCAGTAGCGCAAATAGCCGCCAAACCATGAGCGGTAGAGCAGCCAGTGATGGAAACGCGGCGACGATCGGGCAAAACACCACGCGGCCAGCAGCAAAAAAGGGGTTGTCGGTAACAGCGGCAATATCACACCCAGCGTCGCGAGCACTACCGCCAACCAGCCGATGATGAGTAGAATAAGACGCTTCATGCTGTAACCCCTGACAATCCTGGAGAGCCATTTTGTGAAAACCGCTTCGCTGTTACAAGCCCTTGAAGCTCGCATAGCCGAGCTGGCGGCAGCCGTAGAGCCTGTCGCCCTGCAGCGGGCAAGCCAGGCGCGCTTTGACCGCAAGCTCTTCCATACCCACAGCACGCAGCTGAAAGATTACCTTCAGGAGGCCCAGGCCAATCTGGCCCAGCTACAGCTTAGCGTCAGTCAGGGTAAAACGGACCAGGTCGCGTTTGTCGCAGAAAAGCTGGTCGCGCAAATTGCCGCGCTGCAGCGGGAATTAGCCACCGCGCATTTACGCAAAAGTGAGCCGCAGCAAAAGGTGCAGGAGAACCTGTACGAAAAACTGGCCACCCACCAGGATTATGAGCGGCGTCTGCTGGCGATGGTGAGCGATCGCGAAAGCCAGCTTTCGCTGCAGGCCACGCTCGCAGGCCAGCAAAAGCTTCAGCGTGAGCTGGCCGCGCTGGAAGGTCGCCTGCAGCGCTGCCGCCAGGCGCTGGCCCGCATAGAAAAAGCCATTGAAAGACGCGAACGCGGCTTGAGCTAACCAAAAAGGAACAACAATGTCGCTGGATAACGCCCCGGACGAGGTCAAACTGGCCGTCGACTTAATCATGCTGCTGGAGCAGCATCAGATCCCAACGGACACTGCGCTTGCGGCGCTGGAGATTGTTCGCGAAGATTTTCTGCGTAAACAGCGGGAAGAAAACGCTTCCCGCTGAGATCCACAGTTAGTCGGAAGGCGGCAGCAGGCCGCCGTTTTTGCGCAGATCGCGCTTCACTTCCGTCAGCTCATCACCCTTTTCGTTGTGCAGATGCACTTCAAGCTGGTTGAAGGCGATATTGATATTGTTTTCACGGCACAACCTGTCGATGGCGCGGTTTAGCTCATCCACAGTAATACTGCGGTCGCGCAGCTCCCGCACGCACAAACGCAGTTCGTGATCGAGGGTGCTGGCGCCAAAGTTGGTGAAGTACACCGCAGGTTCCGGCTCATGCATCACGCGCGGATGCTCCTTCGCCGCCTTCAGCAGGATCTCTTTCACCTTATCCAGATCGGAACCGTAGGCTACGCCAAGCTTAATAACCAATCGCGTCATGGTATCCGACAGCGACCAGTTGATCAGACGCTCCGTCACAAATGCCTTGTTCGGGATGATCACCTCTTTATGGTCAAAGTCGATGATGGTCGTGGCGCGAATACGGATCTTGCTGACGCTGCCCGAGAATGTCCCGATGGTGACGGTGTCGCCGATGCGCACCGGGCGTTCAAACAGGATGATCAGACCGGAGACAAAGTTACCGAAAATCTCCTGTAAACCAAAGCCGAGACCGACCGACAGCGCCGCAGCCAGCCACTGCAGTTTGTCCCACGACACGCCGAGCGAGCCGAAGACCGTCATCGCCCCAATCACGATAATCGCGTAGTTGAGGATGGTGGTAATGGCGTAGGAAGCCCCCTGGCGCATTTTCAGGCGCGACAGCACCAGCACTTCCAGCAGGCCCGGCAGGTTTCGAATCAGCGCCCAGGCCACCATCGCGGCCACCACGGCAAACAGGATGCTGCCCATGGTAACGTTTTTCATCACCGCCGCGCCCGCTTCGCTGCCGGTGTAATGCCACAGGACGATACTGTCGAGGTAGGCAAAGACGGTGATTAAGTCCGACCAGATGGCGTAAAACACCACCCCGAACAGGGCGAACATCAGCAGCATGGTTAAGCGCATCGTCTGCTGGTTAATCTGATCCAGCGCCAGCGGCGGCTCTTCCACCGGCTCTGCACCTTCTGCGCCCTCTTTCACCATATTCTGACGCCGCGCCAGCGCGCGGCGATAGGCGATACGGCGCGCCGCAACGCTCAGGCCACGGATCACCGTCTGGTGGATGAGGTTCCAGATAATCACCAGATAAACCGTGTCAATCCAGCGGTTAGCCAGCCTTAGCGTGGTGTAGAAGTAGCCTGTTGCCGTCAGCACCAGCAGCGCCACCGGCACGACGGAAAGCACTGTGATGGTCAGCAGACGCAGCGGATGAGACTCTTTGTCGCGCCAGTTGTCGCGGCACATCGGGATAACCAGGCCGGTGATCAGCAGCAGGTTAAGGAAAATCATAAACTGCCCGAGCACGTCGTCCATCAGGTGCAGCGGCGACAGTTCCCCGACAACGGACCAGAACAGCAGCGGCAGCAGAGCAAAGCTGATGCGCACAATCTGACGGCGATAATGGCGAGTGAGGTGCTCCGGCATGTTAAACCAGGTGACCGCAAGCCCGCGGCTGGTGAGGATGCGCCACGCCATGCCGAACACCAGCCAGAACAGCGCCAGCTCTTTGGCAAACGCCCACAGCAGTTCGCTGATGTTAAGCTGCATAAACAGCAGCACCAGCCCCACCGCAAGGATCGCCATCGTCAGCGGCAGCACCTTCAGGAAGTTCAGCAAGATCGCCTTCGGCGTGTTGAGCTGGCTGTCGGTGCGCAGCTGCCCCACTTCAGAAGCGAGCTTAGCTAACTGCTTGTCTATCCATTTGTAACGCCAGCGCAGCAGGCCGGCCAGCAGCAGCAGCGGCAGAGCCGTGAACAGCGACATAAACAGCCCGTCCAGCACCTTATGCCAGCTGACGTCCAGCTTCATGGCCTTGATTTGGTCGTGCAGCGCCCCAGGGAAAGATTTGATCCACTCCCAGTTCATCGGCTTGTTGCTGTTAACCCAGAAGATTTGCTGGGTCAGCATCTTCTGCAGGCTGGTGCTGACGCTCATCAGCTGCTGCTGGTTAATTTGCAGGTTAATCGCCATCATCAGCTGGTTGCCGAGCTGTTTGTTAAGCTGGTCGAGCAGCTCGCGGCGCATGTCCACCACCTGCGTCAGCGCATCGTGAACCTCGTCGTTAACTTCGTTCTTATGCCCGTCTTCAATCTTGCCGACGTAGCTGTCGCTCTGGAACAAAGCATCGCGCTGCTGGTTAATGTCGAACTGCTCAAGGCGCAGATCGGCAATGCGGTTGGTGAGGTCCTCAAGATCGTCGGCGGACGGCAGCGTCTGCTGCTGCTGATAAAGAATACGCGACAGCAGAAGGCTCCCCTTCAGCACCGAAATTTGTTCTTTCAGGTTACGTTCGGACTGAAGCGCACGGTCAAGCCAGTTTTTAACGCGGATATTGCGCTGGACCAGCTCGTTCCCGCTTTGGGTGGCATTAATCAGACGCTGGCTGAGCTGGTGGTTGACGTCCAGCTCCTGGCGCACCAGCGGGTTATTCTGGATAGCGCTGGTGTCGGCATCGTCAGGCGTGACGGCTTCCTGGGCAGTCTTTTCAGTCAGCGTTAAGCGTTTGCTGTTAACCGCCTCCTGCAGCAGCTGAAGCGAGTGCTCAAGCTGCCCGATATTGGCGTTGGTGTAGTCACGCTGTTTCTGCAGCGCATCCTGTAAAACGGTGTTGCCTTCAAGGCTCTTACGCTGCTGTTCAATCTGCGTATTGAGCAACGCCTGCTGTACCAGCAGCAGGTTTTGCTGGCTCGGACGCAAGGTGGCTTCACCCGGCGTAGTGCCATTCAGGCGGTTGCGTACCTGCAGAAGCTGCTGCGAAGCGCTGTACATCGCGTTCTGTACCCGCTCCGGCTGCGTTTGCAGCGAAACGAGCTGGCTGTTCAGCGTAGAGAGGTCGTTATTCGCCGACTGCAGCTGATCCAGCACGTTGGTCAGGCGGGCCTCCAGCTGACGTAAAGAGAGCGTGCTCAGCGTTTTGCGAGTCGCGTCGTCGTCGGCTGGCGTACTCAGCGAATTGAGCGCGTCGGTAGCCTGCTTCAGCTTATCCGGTGCCTGGGCGACCGTGGTTTTAAGCTGCGCCGTCTCCTGCTTCACGCGGTCGAGCTTGTCCAGCATCTCAAGCGTATCGGTGAGATCTTTCTGGACGAGCTTATCGTCGGCCGTCAGCGTTTTTTGCTTATTCAGCGTCTCCAGCTGCGACTGAACCTCCGCTTTCGCAGGCAGATCGCCAGTCGTTTGCGCCGCCTGAGCCATAGAAAACGGCAGCAGAGTGGAGATAAAGAGACACAGGAGAAGAATGAATGCGGAACGAGAGGTCCGCGACAGAGCGTTGTGCTGCGTAGTCATGGTTGAGTCATTACGGTGCCGCGCACGGTGAGTGCCAGCTAAAAGTAAAAGGCCACGGAAGATGCGCAGAATAGCACGGCTTCAGGGCGCAGAATAGCAATCGCCCTCGGAGGAATCTCAAATCATTTAATGGGTGAATCGGTGGCGAAGATTACGCCGAGGGGTTGAGCGTTGGGCTCAGCTGGAACATCTCCAGCAGGATGGCGATAAAGTCAGGGGCTTTACCATGCAGATCAAAAGATTGCGGCGCCACCAGCCAGTTTTCGATCAGGCCGGTAATGTAGCTGCGCATCAGCGTCACGGCGAGGGAAAGGCGCAGGCTGGCAGGCAATTTCCCTGCGTCAATACAGCGCTGTAAAGCGGCCTCAATACGTTCATTGCCTTCCATATAGAGCGTGCGTCTGGCCTGCTGCAGAACCTCAAGTTCTCCGACAAATTCACATTTGTGAAAAATGATTTCCGTCATTAAACGACGGCGCTCTTCTGTCACCGTTGCCTGTAGGATATAAATGAGTAATTCTCTTACCACAGACAGTGGATCGTCTGGATATTTTGCCCGATACTCAATCTCTAAGTCACCAATACTGGATTCTGTTAGTTCCCAGATCTCACTAAACAATTCCGACTTATTTTTGAAATGCCAGTAAATCGCACCACGTGTTACCCCGGCAGCCTGAGCGATATCCGCAAGCGAAGTCGCGGAGACGCCCTGCTGTGAAAACAGGCGGATCGCAACGTCGAGGATATGCTGGCGGGTTTCAAGCGCCTGAGCTTTGGTTTTTCGTGCCATATGGGGGTGAATTTACTTTAGTCAGATTTACATACATTTGTGAACGTATGTACCATAGCACGACGATAATATAAACGCAGCAATGGGTTTGTGGACATTTGATCCATTGAACAACTTTGAAATCGGACACTCGAGGTTTACATATGAACAAAAACAGAGGGTTTACGCCTCTGGCGGCCGTTCTGATGCTCTCAGGCAGCTTAGCGCTTACAGGATGTAACGAGAAAGAGACTCAGCAGAGTGCGCCGCACGCCCCGGAAGTGGGTGTAGTGACTCTGAAAAGCGCGCCATTGCAGATAACTACTGAGCTTCCAGGACGCACCAACGCCTTCCGCATCGCAGAAGTCCGTCCTCAGGTTAGCGGTATTATTCTGAAGCGTAACTTCACCGAAGGGAGCGACATCCAGGCCGGTGTTTCGCTGTATCAGATCGATCCTGCAACCTATCAAGCTGCGTACGACAGCGCGAAAGGCGACCTGGCGAAAGCTCAGTCCAGCGCCAATCTCGCACAGTTAACCGTCAAGCGTTATCAGAAACTGCTGGGAACGAAATACATCAGCCAGTCTGATTACGACACGGCGGCAGCAACCGCACAGCAGGCAAACGCTGACGTCGTCGCAGCAAAAGCCGCTGTCGAAACCGCGCGTATTAACCTGGCGTACACCAAAGTGACCTCGCCTATCAACGGCCGTATCGGTAAATCCGCGGTCACCGAAGGGGCGCTGGTTACCAGCGGTCAAACCACCGCGCTGGCCACCGTCCAGCAGCTTGACCCGATCTATGTCGACGTCACCCAGTCCAGCGACGATTTCCTGCGCCTCAAGCAGGAGCTGGCCGACGGCAAACTGAAACAGGAAAACGGTAAAGCGAAAGTGAAGCTGATGACCAACAGCGGTGTTGCCTATCCTCAGGAAGGGACGCTGGAATTCTCAGAAGTCACCGTTGACCAGACCACCGGATCAATCACCCTTCGCGCTATCTTCCCTAACCCGGACAAAACGCTGCTGCCCGGCATGTTTGTTCGCGCCAAACTGGAAGAAGGCGTTAACCCGAACGCTATCCTGGTACCGCAGCAAGGGGTCACCCGTACTCCACGCGGCGATGCCTCAGCGATGGTTGTCGGCAAGGATGACAAAGTTGAAGTTCGCCAGCTGCAAACCAGCCAGGCGATCGGCGACAAATGGCTGGTGACCGACGGATTGCAAACCGGCGATCGCGTCATTGTTACCGGCCTACAGAAAGTAAAACCGGGTGTTCAGGTAAAAGCTCAGGAAGTTGCGGAAGACAATAAAGGCCAACAGCAACCCGCCGCAGGCGCACAGCCAGAACAACCGAAGTCTTAACTTAAACAGGAGCCGTTAAGACATGTCTAAGTTTTTTATCGATCGCCCCATCTTTGCCTGGGTAATCGCCATCATCATCATGTTGGCGGGTGCGCTTGCGATCATGAAATTGCCTATCGCGCAGTATCCAACGATCGCGCCACCGGCTATTCAGATCTCGGCAAACTACCCGGGTGCAGATGCTAAAACGGTACAGGATACCGTCACGCAGGTTATCGAACAGAACATGAACGGTATCGATGGCCTGCTGTACATGTCCTCGACCAGTGATTCATCGGGTACCGTTCAGATAACCATCACCTTCGACTCCGGCACCGATGCCGACATCGCGCAGGTACAGGTTCAGAACAAACTGCAGCTGGCCATGCCGCTGCTGCCGCAGGAAGTGCAGCAGCAAGGTGTTAGCGTTGAGAAGTCCTCCAGTAGCTTCCTGATGGTGCTTGGTATGATCAGCACCGACGGCTCCATGAAACAGGAAGATATCGCGGACTACGTTGGCGCAACCATTAAAGATCCGGTCAGCCGTACCCACGGCGTAGGTGACGTGCAGCTGTTTGGTGCGCAGTACGCGATGCGCATCTGGATGGATCCGAACAAGCTGAACAACTACCAGTTGACGCCTGTTGACGTGATTAACGCGATTAAAGCGCAAAACGCCCAGGTCGCAGCCGGCCAGCTTGGCGGTACGCCGCCGGTCAAAGGCCAGCAGCTTAACGCCTCGATCATCGCGCAGACCCGTCTGAAATCCGCAGACGAGTTCAGCAAAATTCTGATGAAGGTCAACCCGGACGGCTCTCGCGTCCTGCTGAGGGATGTCGCAAAAGTTGAGCTGGGTGGCGAAAACTATGATGTTATCGCTCGCTATAACGGCCAACCCGCCTCCGGTCTGGGGATCAAGCTGGCTACCGGTGCTAACGCCCTGGACACCGCTGAAGCCGTTCGCGCGACGGTAGAAAAACTGGAGCCGTTCTTCCCGGCGGGTCTGAAGGTTGTTTACCCGTACGACACTACGCCGTTCGTTAAAATCTCCATCAACGAAGTGGTTAAAACGCTGGTGGAAGCCATCGTGCTGGTGTTCCTCGTAATGTATCTGTTCCTGCAGAACTTCCGGGCAACGCTGATTCCAACCATTGCGGTACCGGTGGTTCTGCTGGGGACGTTCGCTATCCTCGCCGTGTTTGGCTACTCGATAAACACCCTGACGATGTTCGGTATGGTGTTGGCGATCGGCCTGCTGGTGGATGACGCCATCGTCGTGGTCGAAAACGTTGAGCGTGTGATGGTGGAAGACGGACTGCCGCCGAAAGAAGCCACTCGCAAATCCATGGACCAGATTCAGGGCGCCCTGGTGGGCATCGCGATGGTGCTGTCCGCAGTATTTATCCCGATGGCATTCTTTGGCGGCTCTACCGGCGCAATCTATCGTCAGTTCTCGATTACCATTGTTTCCGCGATGGTGCTGTCGGTGCTGGTGGCGATGATCCTGACGCCGGCGCTCTGTGCCACCATGCTTAAGCCAATCCCGAAAGGTCATCACGATGACAAGAAAGGGTTCTTCGGCTGGTTCAACAGAATGTTCGACAAGAGCACGCATCACTATACCGACAGCGTCGGCAATATTCTGCGTAGCACCGGTCGTTACCTGCTGCTTTATGTTCTGATTGTGGCCGGCATGGCGATTCTGTTCGTTCGTCTGCCTAGTTCATTCTTGCCGGATGAAGACCAGGGCGTACTGTTAGCCATGGCGCAGCTGCCGGCGGGCGCAACTCAGGAACGTACCCAGAAAGTGCTCGACGAAGTGAACGACTACTTCCTGACTAAAGAGAAAGCGAACGTTAATTCGGTATTTACCGTTAACGGCTTCGGCTTCTCGGGTCGTGGGCAGAACACCGGCCTGGCCTTCGTTTCCCTGAAGGACTGGAGTGAGCGTTCGGGTGAGGAGAACAAGGTTCCGGCCATTGCTGGCCGAGCGATGGGCGCCTTCTCGCAGATTAAAGACGCAATGGTCTTTGCCTTTAACCTGCCGGCGATTGTCGAGCTGGGTACCGCTACCGGCTTTGACTTCCAGCTGATTGACCAGGCAAACCTTGGCCACGAGCAGCTGACTCAGGCTCGTAACCAGCTGTTTGGCATGATTGCTCAGCACTCTGACCTGCTGGTGGGCGTGCGTCCGAACGGTCTGGAAGATACGCCGCAGTTTAAAATCGATATCGATCAGGAAAAAGCGCAGGCGTTGGGTGTCTCCATCAGCGATATCAACACCACGCTGGGCGCAGCCTGGGGCGGCAGCTACGTCAATGACTTCATTGACCGCGGCCGCGTGAAGAAAGTGTATGTGATGGCGGAAGCGCCATACCGTATGCTGCCGAGCGATATCGGCAACTGGTACGTCCGTGGCTCTTCCGGCCAGATGGTTCCGTTCTCCGCGTTCTCCACATCACGCTGGGAATACGGCTCACCTCGCCTGGAACGTTACAACGGTCTGCCGTCCATGGAGATCCTCGGCCAGGCCGCACCGGGTAAAAGTACCGGTGAAGCGATGGAGATGATGGAGCAGCTGGCGTCGAAACTGCCAACCGGTATCGGCTTTGACTGGACGGGGATGTCCTACCAGGAACGTCTGTCCGGTAACCAGGCCCCTGCCCTGTACGCCATCTCGCTGATTGTGGTCTTCCTCTGTCTGGCAGCGCTGTATGAGAGCTGGTCTATTCCGTTCTCCGTTATGCTGGTGGTTCCGCTTGGGGTATTCGGTGCGCTTCTGGCCGCGACCATGCGTGGTCTCACCAATGACGTTTACTTCCAGGTTGGCCTGCTGACAACCATTGGCCTGTCGGCGAAGAATGCGATACTTATCGTTGAATTCGCCAAAGATCTGATGGAGAAAGAGGGCAAAGGCCTGATAGAAGCGACGCTGGAGGCCGTGCGTATGCGTCTGCGTCCGATTCTGATGACCTCTCTGGCCTTTATCCTCGGGGTAATGCCGCTGGTAATCAGTACCGGGGCAGGCAGTGGCGCACAGAACGCCGTAGGGACTGGCGTAATGGGCGGGATGGTGACCGCGACCGTACTCGCTATCTTCTTCGTTCCTGTGTTCTTCGTGGTTGTACGCCGCCGCTTCAGCCGCAAGAGTGAAGATATTGAACATGCGCATCCGGTAGAACATCACCAGTAAGCTCTTCAATAACAAAACAAAAGGCCGCATTTAGCGGCCTTTTTTATTAATCAAGAAACCGGTTTCAACCTTTTATTAACGCACACTTATTTCCACTTTAATTCTCGCTCCCGCCGTTAACGTCGACGCAGCGGCCTTATC
The DNA here is from genome assembly GCF_900635955.1 of Cedecea lapagei. GTDB lineage: Bacteria > Pseudomonadota > Gammaproteobacteria > Enterobacterales > Enterobacteriaceae > Cedecea > Cedecea lapagei. The sequence continues at coordinate 1,064,141 of NZ_LR134201.1, read as the reverse complement.
ACCAGGGGAAAAATAACTGATTAAACACTCGTTAATTCATGATTAATGGAACAACAAAAACCGATGCATTGCATTTATTTGGGAATATTCTTACAAATTAGCGCCTGTTCTTTAACCGGATACAGAATAGTCTTATAAGCTGATTAACTGGCTGAAAGTTATAAACATTGCTCATTATTACTTAATCGTTCAATGATAATGTATGTTAAAATTTATACGAAACTCTTAATTCACATTTAGTAACGTATTCTCCTTTTTTAACTTAATTGTAATTTTTCGTTAGAGCAGCATGAAATCCAGGCAATATTGATTTATAGTTACAGCACATGTAATAATCGTGGCATCAGTTCTTCACCTCATCAGGTGTGTCCACCCCAACCCGTTGTGTTTATCATTTGTTTTACCGATAAAGGGGCAGCACTATGGACGAGTACTCACCAAAGCGGCATGATATCGCGCAGCTGAAGTTTCTCTGTGAGAGTCTGTACCACGATTGTCTGACCAACCTTGGTGAGAGCAATCATGGATGGGTTAATGATCCGACTTCGGCCATAAACCTACAGCTGAATGAATTGATTGAGCACATTGCCGCGTCTGCGCTTAATTATAAGATTAAGTATCCGGACGAGAGCAAATTGATTGAACAGATTGATGAATACCTGGACGATACTTTCATGTTGTTTAGCAATTACGGCATTAATGCGCAGGATCTGCAGCGGTGGCGTAAATCGGGGAATCGCTTGTTCAGATGTTTCATTAGCGAAAGCCGAGCTAACCCAGTGAGCCATTCGTTCTAAAAAGAGTAAAATACTTAAGGCAAATTTATGACTACCAAACTGACCAAGACCGATTATTTGATGCGTCTGCGACGTTGTCAGACAATTGATACGCTGGAACGCGTAATAGAAAAGAATAAATATGAATTATCAGATAATGAGCTGGCTGTATTTTATTCAGCCGCCGATCACCGTCTCGCTGAACTGACAATGAATAAACTGTATGATAAAATCCCACCCTCTGTGTGGAAATTTATTCGTTAATTACAAACTTTATTAAATAACATTTAAACTCACAATTTATTACCTGGTTTGTCTTAGCCATTATGGTACGGATTCGGATTCACGCCGGTTAACCGGCCAGCGAAATACCGCCAGCTCTCCTCACTCCTTGTCTTGCCACGCCGCAGCCTGCGACGTGAGCGTCGTCACACTCAGGGAACGATCCCCGCTCTTTCCTTCCGACATTTAGCTAGTCTTACAGACCACTGAACAGGGAAAAGCTTATGAGCGAAGAGAAGCGTAAAATGATTGCCGGCGAACTTTACCGACCCGGAGATGAAACCCTCCGGCGTGAAAGCCACAGAGCACGCCAGCTGCTGCATCGCTACAACCACAGCTCACCCGACGAGCAGGCGTACCGCGATGAACTCCTCGCCGAGCTGCTGGGCCAAAGCGAAGGAGCCTATATTGAGCCGACGTTCCGCTGCGACTACGGCTACAACATCTATCTGGGGAAAAACTTCTACGCCAATTTTGAGTGCGTAATGCTGGATCCCTGCCCCATCCATATAGGCGACAACTGTATGCTGGCGCCGGGCGTGCATATTTACACCGCTACACACCCTCTTGAGGCTGAAACACGTAATAGCGGCGTCGAGCTGGGCAAGCCGGTAACGATCGGCAATAACGTCTGGATTGGCGGCCGCGCGGTGATTAATCCTGGCGTCACCATCGGTGATAATGTTGTGGTGGGCTCTGGATCGGTGGTGACCAAAGATATTCCGGCAAATTGCGTAGTTGCCGGCAACCCGGCGCGTATTATCAAAATGCTGTAGCCAGGCCTGTTAACTGTTATGGTTATTTTTGGCCTGGCTGTTACTTTCTTGCCCGGCGCGGGCTTCTTAAAATAGTCGGGTCATGCGTACAACCGAAACAGAAAACCCAGAAGGCACACCATGTCAGAAATTCAGCGCCTGCTTACCAATACCATCGAACATCTGAATGAAGTTGAAAAGCGCGATAACCGCCCGCGCTTCAGTATCAGTTTTATCCGTAAACATCCTGGATTATTTATCGGTATGTATATCGGCTGGTTTGCCACAATGTGGGTGATGCTGGAATCAGAAACCCTGGCGGGCTCAGTATGGCTGCTGGTCGTGTTGTTTGCGCTGATGAACGCATTCTTCTTTTTTGACGTCAACCCTCGCTACCGCTACAGCGATATCGACGTGCTCGACCTGCGCGTCTGTTACAACGGCGAGTGGTATAACACCCGCAACGTGCCCGCTACGCTGATCGATGAAATACTCAGCTCCCCGAGCGTGGATGAAGAGCAAAAATCGCTGCTCCACAAAATGCTCAGCCGCAAAGGGGAGCTGTCGTTTTACGACGTCTTCTCGCTGACCCGCAAACAGCCTGCGGGAGAGCGATAACGGCTAGCGACGTTTCTTACGTCCCTGCACCGCTTTAAAACGCGGATTCGATTTGCAAATCACATACAGCCGCCCTTTGCGCTTAACAATCTGGCAATCCGGGTGGCGCTGTTTTGCACTGCGTAGTGAATTCAATACCTGCATCTCTTAAGACTCCTTACCGCCAAAGAATTTGCCAAAGCGCTGCTGGAAGCGCGCCGGGCCGCCTTCATTGACGAAGACTTTCTGCTTGCCGGTGTAGTGAGGGTGCGAAGCGGAAGAGACTTCGATCGTCACGTAGGGGTAAGTCACCCCGTCCAGCTCAATCTCGCGGTCGGTTTTGATCGTCGAGCCCACTTTAAAATACTCATTCACGCTGGTGTCGTGGAACACCACGGTCCGGTAGAACGGATGGATATCGCGCTGCATAATAATCGCTCCGATATGTTATAACGTAACAATAAAATAAAAGATGATCGGGCAAATTGCAAGCGGGGTTTAATACTGGCGCGGGGTCAAAAAGCAGCGGGCACCGACTGGGTGCCCGTAAAGGTTAGAGTTTAAAACCGGCGACTACCCGCTCAAGCTGGGTAGATTGCTCCGCCATAGAATGAGAGGCAGAAGAGACTTCCTGAACCAGCGCGGCGTTCTGCTGGGTGGTACTATCAAGCTGATTAATCGCAAGATTCACCTGCTCAATGCCGGTGCTCTGCTCCCGGCTGGAGGACATAATTTCGGCCATCAGCGTCGTCACGTTGCGCACGCCCTGGGTCAGTTCTTCCATGGTGCTGCCCGCCTGGTTAACCAGCTCCGTCCCCAGATTCACATTGCTGACTGAATTTTCGATCAGCGCTTTAATTTCGCGCGCCGACTGCGCAGAGCGCTGAGCCAGGCTGCGCACTTCTGAGGCCACCACCGCAAAACCTCGCCCCTGCTCACCGGCACGCGCGGCCTCAACGGCGGCGTTCAGCGCCAGGATATTGGTCTGGAAAGCGATGCTGTCAATCACGCTGATGATATCCACCACTTTCCCGGACGACGTCTGGATGGCGTTCATCGTGCTGACAACCTGCTTGACCACTTCGCCCCCTTTCACCGCAACGCTTGAAGCCTCACGAGCCAGCTCGTTAGCATGAGCGGCGTTGTCGGCGTTCTGACGCACGGTGCTGGTCAGCTCTTCCATCGAGGCGGCCGTCTGCTCAATAGAGCTGGCCTGATCTTCGGTGCGGGCAGAAAGATCCTGGTTTCCTGTCGCGATCTGATGCGAGGCTGAAGAGATGGCCCGTGCGCTATCCCCAACCTGCCGCAGCATGGTTTGCAGATAGCTAATCACGCCGTTAAAGCTGTCGATAATGGCGTTGAATTCCGGACTGCTGGTCTTCTCCAGACGCTGAGTCAGATCGGCCCCGCCGGCAGAAAGACGGCTGATATTGTGGTTAAGGTCGCCCAGGCGATGCATCATGTTGCGGATAAACAGCACCAGAATACCCAGCAGTATAATAGCCATTGGGATCTGCACCATACCGAGACGCAGCAAAATGGCGTCCGTTTGTTTGGTCAGCAGCGAGGTGGGCAAATCCACCGCCAGGATCCACGGACTCCCTTTTACCGTCTGTAAAATAATCGTATGCGAGGTGCCGTCGTTGTCGTATTCATTCTCACTGCCCTGGCTGGCGCTAAAACCAGGAAGCATCTGCTGCACCGCCTTCGCCATTGGCAGCGAGCTGCTCAGATCGGAAAGGTTTTTTAAGCCTGCCGTTTTGCCGATCTGATCCGCATTGCCGACGACCTTGCCGTCCGCCTCAATGATCAGCACCTGCCCTTTAACCGCCTCGCTCATCTGCTTTGCCAGCTGATTAAAGAAGCCCAGGGTTACATCGATAGTCGCCACGCCCCACGGCTGGCCCTCTTTGCTTATCGCCATCGCACAGTTGGTACGCGGCTGCGGGCTGGCATCGTCCTGATAAGCGTTAGCCCAGGCACACTGCCCCGCCGGCGAGGCTAAGCCGGCTTTGTACCACACCTGCTCGTAATAATTAGGCGCGGCATCCGAGTTCCAGTAGGTGTTTTCCTCAAGCTTGTTGCTACCGTTTCGGGCAAAAAAGGTGCTGAACTTGTTTCGGCCCGCCTCACGTTTTTCCGGCAGCGGCCAGATCCCACCGCCAAATACGTTCACATCCTGATATTGATCCACCAGCGTCGGTAAGAGCTTATTAATATCATCGCTCTGCATCGCGGCTACCGACTGGGTAATGCTGCGCATTTGCGCCTGTACCCGGTTCATCTGCTCGATGATATTGACCGCAACATTGTCCACTTCAAAGCGAATCAGCTGGGTTTCGTTGCGCTTGATCTGCGGCGTCACGAAGAAGTGGATCACCAGTGAAGTTACCGCAATTAACAACATGAAAAACAAACATAAAGAGGTAATAAATCGGGATTGTGTAGTTTTTAGCATGATGAGGATACCTGGGGTAGAAAGCGAAACGCTTAGCAACCTCTTCGGCATAAAACCCATAAACTTAACGGCCGCAATAAGTTAATTATTCGTTAACTATTTCTAAATGTAATCAATCCCTAGTTAAATCCATAAGTTACCCCTATCAATTGAAATATTTAGAAATAATTAGACTTTTCTCGTTTCCGCAAATGCTTAGAACCCCGCCCGTTCATAGCTTAGAAGATAACAATATTGGGCGGAGCATTTTGATTGCGGCAAGGTGAGCGCTAACGCTACCCGACCGAATTCAGAAGGACATTGCCATGATGCTGCGCCGCTGTTGTGCCGAACTCAATGTAACCGCCTTTTCCAAGACTATGATGACCGGAGTAAACTATGAGCACCAATCCAGGCCTGGCACTGCCGATTCTTGACCTTTCCCAGCTGAGCGGCAGCGATACCGACCGTTCGGCCTTCCATAGCCAGCTGCGCTACGCCGCACGAGAAATTGGCTTCTTCTATCTGATCAACCACGGCATCAGCCCTGAACTGCAGCAGGCGGTACAGGACGAAGCCCGCCGCTTCTTTGCCCTCCCCGACGATGAAAAGCAGCAGGTGGCGATGATCCATTCGCCGCACTTCCGTGGCTATAACCGTGCGGCAAGCGAGCTGACCCGCGGCCAGCCTGACTGGCGCGAACAGTTCGATCTGGGCGCCGAACGCCAGGCCCTGCCGGCGGATGAATACGCGCCGGCGTGGCGTCGCCTCCAGGGCCCCAACCTTTGGCCAACCGCGCTGCCCGAACTTAAACCGACGCTTTTACAGTGGCAGAGCGAAATGACCGCCGTGGCCCTCAAGCTGCTGCGCACCTTCGCCGAAGCGCTAAGCCTGCCGGCCGATGCTTTTGATTCTCTTTATGGCAGCCTGCCAAACGAACATATCAAGCTGATTCGCTATCCCGGACAGTCGTCCACGCAAAGTAGCCAGGGCGTAGGCGCTCATAAAGATTCGGGTTTTCTGAGCTTCCTGCTTCAGGACGATAAAAAAGGGCTGCAGGTCGAAGTTTCGCCGGATAACTGGGTTGATGCCCAGCCGCTGCCGGGCAGCTTTGTGGTCAATATTGGCGAACTGCTGGAGCTGGCGACCAACGGCTATCTGCGCGCCACGGTCCACCGCGTAGTTTCTCCGCCGCAGGGTGAAGAGCGCCAGTCCATCGCCTTCTTCCTCGGCGCACAGCTTAATGCCGTAGTGCCCGTCTACCAGCTGCCGGAAGCGCTGGCGCGGGAGGCGCAGGGGCCAGAAAGCGACCCACAAAACCCGCTGCTGCGCGACGTGGGCTGGAACTACCTGAAAGGCCGCCTGCGTTCTCATCCGGACGTGGCGGAGCGCTACTACGCGGATGTGCTTCGTAATAGCAGCGAACTGATAGCTTAATAACTTATTAAAATAAAAGGATAATAATGATGAAAACAACGGTATTCAAACTGGCTGGTGTTGCGCTGTCACTCTCTCTGGCTTTCGCGGCGCAGGCCGCAGACGCGCTGCGTGTGGCGGCCGATCCGGTTCCCCATGCGGAAATTCTCGCCTTTGTGCAAAAACTCGACCCAAATCTCAAACTCAAGGTTGTCGAACTGAGCAACGGCGTTAACGCTAATGAACTGCTGGTAAACGGCGATGTTGATGCCAACTATACCCAGCACTTACCTTATCTGCTCGATCAGGAAAAAGCCCTCGGCAAGAAATTTGCCGTCGCCGCAACGGTGCATATCGAACCGCTGGGCATTTACTCGCACAAATACAAAGATCTGAAATCCGTGCCTGAAGGGGCGACCATTGCGGTGCCGAACAACGTGACCAACCTGAGCCGCGCGCTCTATCTGCTGCAGGACAAAGGGCTAATAACCCTCAAGCCGGAGTTTAAAGACGCCGCCACCAACCAGGCAACGCCAAAAGACATCGCCGACAACCCGAAAAAGCTGAAGATTCTGGAAGTGGAATCTCCGCAGATCCCACGCTCGCTGGACGACGTAGGCCTGGGGGTGATCAACGGCAACTATGCGCTGGAAGCTGGCCTCAGCCCGGCGAAAGATGCGCTTGGTCTGGAAAGCGCCATCCATAACCCGTATGCCAATATTCTGGTCACCAACCCCAATCTGGAAAACGATCCGCGCATCAAACAGCTGGCCAAAGATCTCACCTCCCCTCAGGTGGCCGAGTTCATTCGCAAGCAGTACAACGGCTCGGTGATCCCGGTAGAGAATAAGTCATGATCTCCCTTGAGCGGCTGAGCAAAGTGTACGCCGGAGAAGGCCGACCGGCACTGGATGACATCAACCTTGTGGTCCCGGATGGCGCGATTTACGGCATTCTGGGGCGCAGCGGCGCCGGGAAAAGTACGCTAATCCGCTGCCTCAATCTGCTGGAGCGGCCCACCTCGGGCCGCATCATCATGAACGATCGGGACATCACGACCTTTAACCAACGCGAGCTGCGTCAGCATCGCCAGCGTACCGGCATGGTGTTCCAGCATTTCAACCTGATCCACGCCAGAAGCGTTGAAGATAACGTTGCCGTGCCGCTGGAAATCTCCGGCGTGCCCCGCGAAGTGCGTCAGAAACGCGTAGCCGAGCTGCTCAATCTTGTCGGCCTGAGCGATAAAGCAAAAGCCTTTCCGTCTCAGCTTTCCGGCGGTCAAAAGCAGCGCGTTGGCATCGCCCGTGCGCTGGCCGCCCATCCTGAGATCCTGCTATGCGACGAAGCCACCAGCGCGCTCGATCCCGAAACTACCTCGTCAATCCTGGCGCTGCTGGCAGACATCAACCGCCAGCTTGGCCTGACGATTGTGCTGATCACTCACCAGCTTGAGGTGGTTAAAGCCATTTGCGATCACGCGGCGCTGCTGGAGCACGGCAGATTGATAGAGAGCGGTCCGCTGTCCGAAAGATTGGTGGATCCTTTCTCCAGATTACGCACCTCGCTGCTGCATGACGAAGAGGCTGAACGCGAGTTCTTACGCCGCCACGGCGTTGAAGGGAGTGTTTTATGCGAAGTAGCATGAGTTGGGAAGACCTGTGGCCGCTGCTGCTGGACGGCACCCTGGATACACTTTACATGGTCGGCCTGGCGGCACTTTTCACCGTGCTGATTGGCCTGCCGCTGGGCGTGTTGCTCTTTCTTACCCGCCGCGACGGCGTTTTACCGGCTCCTCGTCTGAATAAGGTGCTCGGCAGCATCATTAACGTGGGCCGCTCTTTACCGTTTATTGTGCTGCTGATAGCGCTGATCCCGCTGACGCGAATTATCGTCGGAACCACGCTCGGCAGCACTGCGGCCGTGGTCCCTATCACCATCGGCGCCTTCCCCTTCTTCGCCCGCGTCGTTGAAAGCGCGCTCGATGAGGTCGATAAAGGCCGCATCGAGGCCATTCTGTCGATGGGCGGGAACGCCTGGCACGTGGTGAGTAAAGTGCTGCTTCCGGAGGCGCTGCCTGCCATCCTGGCAGGGGTCACGCTCACGGTGGTGATGCTGATTGGCTTTTCTTCGATGGCCGGCGTCATCGGCGGCGGCGGCCTGGGAGACCTGGCTATTCGCTACGGCTATCAGCGCTTTAATAATCAGGTCATGGTCGGGACCGTTATCGTGCTGATTGTGATGGTGCATCTGGTCCAGAGCCTTGGCGACCACCTGGTCCGCCGCCTCGCCCACCGCCGTTAAAAGACGGGGCTGCTGAGTGCGGCCCCGTCAACTTTTAAAGCTTACGCTTTCTCCCGCACCAGCAGGGTGGTCAGTACGAAAGAGACCACCAGCGCCAGCGCAACCCCAAGAAGCGCAAAGATAAAGTACGGGCCAATATAGGCCGGCAGGCTAAAGATACTCGACAGGATATAGCCGTAGAGCCGCACGCCGAAGAAGGCAATGAACGCTGAGGCGAGCGAGCTGGCAATCGTGGCGGCAATAAACGCTTTCTTATAGCGGGTTAGCACCCCAAACAGCGCCGGTTCGGTAATGCCCAGCAGCGCTGAAATCCCCGCAGACAAAACCACCGAACGATCCGCTTTCGACTTGCTCTGCCGCCAGATGGCAAAGGTCGCCCCGGCGATAGCCATGTTGGCCATAAACATCATCGGCATCAGCATGTCATAGCCGCGGTCGGTGAAGTTTTGTAGCGCAATCGGCGTCATGGCATGGTGCATCCCGGTCAGAATCGCTATCGGGCGAATCGCCCCCACTACAAGTCCGGCAAAACTTGCGGAGACCCCAAACAGCCCTTCAATAAACCAGGCCAGCAATTTACCCAGATAAATACCGAGCGGGCCAATCACCACCAGCGCGACCAGCGCGGAGATGAACAGCGTCAGCGTGGGGGTAAACACCGTTTTCAGCACCTCGGGCATGATGCTATCGACCCAGCGGTGGATATAGCTCAGCGCCAGCACCGAGAAAATCACCGGGATAACGCTGGAGGCATAGTTGAAGACCGAAACCGGGATCGCGTTGAGAAAATAGAAAGCATCCACCGCCCCGGCCTGATGCGCGGCCAGCGCTTTCGCCGCGTCAATCAGCGACGGATACATTAGACAGGCCGCTACCGCCGCCGCGAGGTATTCGTTGGTTTTGAAAATTCTGGCGGCGGAAATCGCCAGGAAAAACGGCAGAAAATAAAAGACGCCGCTGGCGATAAGGTCGATAACCACCACGGTATCGCTTTTTGCCGAGATCAGTTTTAGCGCAACCAGCCCCGCCAGCAGACCTTTTATCATCCCTGCCCCGGCAATCGCCGGCACTATCGGGCCAAAAACGCCGGAAACGGTGTCCATAAACAGCGACACAAGGCCCTTACGCTCCTTCTTGCCGGCAGATGAAGAAGGGCCATCTTTCGCGCCGCCGAGCAAAGCGTTCAGTTGCTCGTACCAGCTGTTCACCTGCGGCCCGATGATTATCTGAAACTGATCGCTTTGCGTCTGTGCGCCCAGCACGCCGGGCAGCTTTTTAATCTCCGGCTGGTTCACTTTATTATCATCAATTAAATCGAAACGCAGACGCGTCATGCAGTGCCAGACTTTATTAATATTCTCCGTCCCGCCGACCAGACGAATAATAGAAGTAATGACGTCACGACTCCCCATGAATAACTCCCCGGTGTTGGTTTATTGTTATGTTTTGCTGCCGCCGATGGTAGAGAATCAAAAAATAAAAAACAAACCAATGAAACATGACATCCATCACAGTTAGCCACAGTAAAGAAAACAATTGGAGTGATAACAACAATTGGTCTGGTTTTAAGGCATTTAACAATGAAAAAACTGACCAATAAAAAAGAGTAAAAAAAAGCATTTACCGCCGGGGAAAAATAGGGTGATAGTAATAAGCAGAACTTAATTAACGGTGTTTAAACCAGCCTCAAAGTGGAGCTTTCTCGTGCTACCCACAATTATCGAAAATATTGAATGTTTTATTACCAGGCCGGACAGGCACAATCTGGTGACGGTGCAGGTAACGACCGACAAAGGCGTGACCGGACTCGGCTGCGCTACCTTCCAGCAGCGGCCGCTGGCGGTAAAAACTCTGGTCGATGAATACCTTAAGCCGCTGCTGATTGGCCGCGACGCCAACCACATAGAAGACCTGTGGCAGATGATGACGGTCAATGCCTACTGGCGAAACGGCCCGATCATGAATAACGCCATTGCCGGTGTGGATATGGCGCTTTGGGACATCAAGGGCCAGCTCGCCAATATGCCGCTTTATCAGCTTTTAGGCGGCAAATCGAAGGATGCCATTGCGGTTTACAGCCACGCCGCCAGCGAAACGCTTGAAGGGCTGTATCAGGAAGTCGATAAGCTTCTGGCTCAGGGCTATCGCTATATTCGCTGCCAGCTGGGCTTTTACGGCGGTACGCCGCAGGGCATGCACCAGACAAAATCCCCCACGCCCGGCGCTTACTATGACCAGGACGAATACATGGCCAATACGGTGGAGATGTTCCGCGCCCTGCGCGAAAAATACGGCCACCGTTTCCATATTCTGCACGACGTCCACGAGCGGCTCTTTCCGCAGCAGGCCATTCAGCTGGCTAAAGCGCTGGAGCCTTACCAGCCCTGGTTTATCGAGGATATTCTGCCGCCGCAGCAAAGCGCGTGGCTCGAACAGGTGCGTAACCACTCCTCCGTGCCGTTGGCAATGGGCGAGCTGTTCAACAACCCGGCGGAATGGCATGACCTCATCGTGAACCGCCGCATCGATTTTATTCGCTGCCACGTGTCCCAAATTGGCGGCATTACCCCGGCGCTAAAACTGGCCGTGCTCTGCCAGGCCTTTGGCGTACGTCTGGCATGGCATGGGCCACCGGACATGACGCCGATTGCGGTCGCGGTGAATACTCACCTGAATATTCATCTGCATAACGCGGCAATCCAGGAGTTTATCCCCGTCAAAGAGAATACCGCCGCCGTGTTCCCGGGCGCTCCCTGCGCGGAACAGGGCTACATGTATCCGCTGGAAAAACCGGGCATTGGCGTTGAGTTCGATCGGAAACAGGCGGAACGTTTCCCGGTGGAATATCGCCCGCACGACTGGACGCAAAGCCGCCTGCCCAACGGCGCAATCCACACGCCCTAAGAGGATTTACGGCGAACCAGATTATCGTGGTTAAAGGGGATGACGTAGGTGCAGGAATAGTTGATATCAACGATGTCGCTGATCTCATATACCCGTCCCCCTTCGAGGATCCCGCGGTTACTTATCTGCATCGCGGGCTGCCCCTTCCTGCACTCCAGCAGCTGCGCCTGCTCTTTATTGACCACAATGGCCTGGTAGCGGGTAAGCAGGTGCGAAATGCGATATCCCTTACTCAAAACATACTGCTGCAGTGAGCTTTCAATCGCCTTCTGGTTGAGGTCGGGGAAATCTTTAGCCGGCATTCGCGACGTTTCAATCTGCACTTTCTGACTATCCACCAGGCGCAGGCGGCAAAACTGCCAGATAAATTCATCAGGCCCTAAGCCAAAAACCTGCTGCTCATCGCGGTCGGGAAGTTTTTTATGCAGGCTGAGCAGGCGAAAACTGATGCGATCGAAGGACTTCTCGGTAATCGAGTTGTAGACCAGCGGGCTATTGCGAGCCTGCTCGTTAATCCAGATCCCGGATCCCTGAACAATGGAGACCACGCCAATACTGACCAGCTTCTCCAGCGCCTGGCGGATCGTAAAACGCGAAACGCCATACTCTTCCGCAAGCTGGCGCTCCGGCGGCAGTTTGCGTGGCCCGGGCGTGCTGTGCTGATAAATTTTGCTCAGTAAGTCCTGGGTCACAAAGTCTCTCTTTTTCATTGCGGCCTCCCAACCTTTGCGCTGAAACATAACATTCCTGCGCCGCCTGAACTATGCTGGCAGATAAATTACTGATAACCTTCATCCCCCTTACGCCGGAACCCATCTATGACAAGCAAAAAAAGGGTCAGTCTCGTCAATGGCGTGCTGATCGCGGCGGTGCTTCTGCCAATCTTGCTTAGCATCTATCTGGCGCACAATAAAGCCGAGCAAACCTTCCACAGCGAGCTTGAAAACTATGCTGATCGCGCACTGCTGCGCAGTGAGAAGGTCATCAACCAAAGCGCCGACGCGCTCGCACAGATAGACAGCTTCAACGGCCAGTCCTGCTCCCGCAGCCACCTGGATGCGATGCGCCGGGTCGCTTTCAACTATCGCTATATTCAGGAAGTCGTCTATACCGTCAATGACCGCATCGTATGCTCTTCGCTTGGGACAACCCACGGCAGCGCAGAGCTCGGCCACCCCGACACCAGCGGCACAAAAGGCTTCCTGGCCTGGTACACCAATATCACCGATCTCGGCTTCGAACGCCCAATGATGTACATAGGAAAATCACACCATCTGGTTGTGATCGATCCGATAGCTTTTATTGACGTTATTCCCTTCGGCCATAACCCGGTAAACGTCGCGATGGTCGGTATGGAGCACAACCGGCTCATCGCCAGCAACACGGAATTGCCCAATAGCCGCTGGGAAGCCGAGATTCAAAAAGGCACAACGTCTTATTCCGACGGAAAAAACGCCTGGGTCATTCGCTACTCTCCGGCGTTAGGCCTGGCGATGATCGCCTGGGCACCCAGCGCCCCGCTGCAGATGGCCTGGTACAGGCAAATGATCATCTGGCTGCCGATTGGTATTCTCTTTAGCCTGAGCGCGGGCTGGTTTATCACTCGCCTGCTGCGCCGCCTTGAGTCCCCCCAGGCACGCATTCAGGATGCCATTCGCGATCGGGAGTTCACCCTCGAATACCAGCCTATTGTGGATTTAAAAACCGGAGAAGGCGTGGGGGCGGAAGTCCTCATCCGCTGGCGTCTGCCGGACGGCAGCTTTATCAGCCCGGACATCTTTATCCCGATTGCCGAGCAGGCCGGGCTTATCTCGCAGATAACCCGGCTGGTCATTAAAAAGACCTTCGTCGAGCTCGGCGACTGGCTACACGCCCATCCTCAGCACCATGTCTCAATCAACCTCTCACCGAGTGATGTGCTTAACGATCAGGTGCTGCAGGCCATCAAACCGCTGCTGCTGAAGTATCAAATTAAAGCGGAGCAGATAGCGCTGGAGATTACCGAGCGCGGCTTTGCCGATCCCAAGGTCAGCGCCCCCATCGTGGCGAAATACCGTGAGGCAGGCCATCCTGTCTACCTTGATGATTTCGGCACAGGCTACTCCAGCCTGAGCTACCTGCAGGATCTTGAAGTCGATATCCTTAAAATCGACAAATCGTTCGTCGAGGCTCTGGAGTATAAGAACGTCACGCCCTATATCATCGAAATGGCGAAAACCCTCAATGTGACGACCCTGGCCGAAGGTATTGAAACGGCCTCGCAGGCGGCGTGGCTACGCGAGCACGGCGTAGCATGGGGACAGGGCTGGCTTTACAGCAAAGCCCTGCCTAAACAGGCGTTTATCGACTGGATTGCGCGCAACCGGGTGGTCAGCTAACTATTTACGCAATAACTGCTGCAGGCGCTGCTGCTGGCGTTTTTCCAGCCAGCCCTTCAGCAGGAACAGGCGCAGGCCGCTCGTCACCAGCAGCGCCCCCCAAATCAGCGTTGGCCAGAGAAACCAGTATTGGTGCGATGAAGTCAGCAAATTGATGACGGCAAGGCCAGCACAGACAATGGCCCACACCAGCACGGAGCGGTAGTATCGATACTCTCTGGCAACACGCCGTTTTGCCTCAAGAATTCGTGTATCGAGCGCGTCCTCCGGCTCACCATCAGGCTCATTATCGTCGTACAAATCTGTCACGTTAAGATCGAACGCGGCAGCAATCGCGCTCATGGTTTCCAGGCTTGCCTGCCCACCGTTCTCAATGCGCTGAATAGTTCTGACGCTCAGGGAAGAGAGCTCGGCGAGCTGCTCCTGAGACCAGGCGCGGGACAAACGCAATGCTTTAATGTTGTTACTCATGGCCGGAGATCCTCAAATGATTTAACCCGCCCTGACTATGGCTCAGCCTGCGTTACTTCAACACGACAGCGACACGACACCAACCCGACAGCAACCTGACAGCCCGTTACGCCCCCTCAGCAGCGGAGGTATAGTGAACAGTCTAACAGAGAGGCCGGGGGAAATTACTTCACCCCCAGCCGCTTGGCCAGCCGGTGCAGGTTGGCAACATCGACCCCTAGCTGCCGGGCGCTGGCCGCCCAGTTGTTACCGTTGCCGGAAAGCGCGTCAACAATCCTGGCCCGCTGGAACTCATCGGTAGCTTCGCGCAGGCTGCTAAACACCGGCGTTACCGGTGGGGTTTCTGCCTCGTGAAAGACTTCATCTATCTGGCCGGAAAGCTGGAAATGCTGAGGCAGCAGGACAAGCTCCCCCAGCGGATCGCCGGCACGCGCCAGAACTATAGCCCGATAAATAGCATGTTCGAGCTCGCGAATGTTACCCGGCCAGCCGTACTGGATAAGCTGGCTTCGCGCCGCCTCGCTGAGCACCACTTGCTTTAGCCCCATTTTTACGCGGCTTTGCTCGCAAAAAAAACCGGCCAGCAGCGCAATATCCTCACCGCGCTCGCGCAGCGGTGGAACATGCAGTGGAAACACGCTCAGACGATGGAACAGATCCGCCCGGAATTCACCCGCGACCACCTGCTGACGAAGGTCCCGGTTAGTGGCGGCCAGCACCCGCACATCCACCCGCTGGCTGCGGTCATCCCCTACCCGCTGAATATCGCCGTACTGCAGCACGCGCAGCAGCTTGGCCTGCAGCGCAAGCGGTAGCTCGCCTATCTCATCAAGAAATAGCGTGCCGTTATCCGCCATCTCAAACTTGCCGGTGCGGTGGTGAATTGCGCCGGTGAAAGCCCCTTTCACATGGCCGAACAGCTCGCTCTCCGCCACGCTTTCCGGCAGCGCGGCGCAGTTAAGATAGACCAGCGGGCTCGCCGCCCTGGCTGAACCGGCATGGATCGCCCTTGCCACCAGCTCTTTTCCGACGCCCGTCTCGCCGGTGATCAGCACGTTGAGATCGGAGGTGGCGACAATATCGATCTCTTTTTTCAGCTGGGCGATGCCCGATGAGCGGCCAATCATCTCCCCCACCACCCCACGTGCAATAGGGGGCTGCACGGTGCCCTCCGGCGTTTGTTTCTCAAGCTGTTCCAGCAGCAGGGCATTGTTCAGCGCGCCGGACGCCAGCACGCCAATCAGTCTGAGCTCCTCATCGCTAAAGCTGTCGAACTGGTGGGGATCCATGCCGTCAACGGTCAGCGCCCCTATAAGATTCTGGTCGGCAAACAGCGGCAGCCCAAGGCAGGCGTGAACCTTGAGCTCTTCATGATCGGGGATAAGGCCGTCATAGGGATCGGGCAGCTCGCTGTCTGCCGGGAAACGCACCACGTCACCGGCGCGGGCAATGGCTTCAAGCCTCGGATGGGCATCAACGGCAAAGCGCCGCCCCAGCACGTCCAGCGCAAGGCCATCTATCGCCAGCGGATAAAAATGGCGCGATTCGTAACGCAGCAGCGCCGTGGCGTCACCGCCGAGCAGCTTTCTCAGGGTGCGGATAACGCGGGAAAAGCGGTCAGAATGGCTGATACCGCTCTGCAGTTCGATAGCGATGGCGGCGAGAGAAGACATCGACAGGCTCATAATGAGGCTCCAGAAAAACGGGGAAGTGTAGCTTACGCCTGAGTAGTCAAAATGACAAACAACAAAGTCATAATGACAAAGTTAAAAAATGTCATTTTGACTATAAAAATAAACATCGAAAAATAAAATTCATAAAAATCAAATCATTAAAAAATTGGCACGGTAATCGCTATAGAACAGTCAGAAAGCATTTAACGCTATGACATCAATGAGGTTCTCAATGGCTATTCTGGTTAAAAACAACATTCAGTGGGTCGGTCAACGTGACTGGGAAGTGCGCGATTTTCACGGTACAGAATATAAAACGCTGCGCGGCAGCAGCTACAACAGCTATCTCATCCGGGAAGAAAAAACGGTCCTGATCGACACGGTCGACCATAAGTTTAGCCGCGAGTTTGTGCAAAATCTTGAGCGAGAAATCGACCTTAACACGCTCGACTACATCATTATCAACCATGCGGAAGAAGACCACGCCGGGGCGCTGACCGAACTGATGTCACGCATCCCGAACACGCCAATCTACTGCACCGCAAACGGCATCGACTCCATTAACGGCCACCATCATCATCCCGAGTGGAACTTTAACGTGGTGAAAACCGGCGACAGCCTGGACATCGGCAACGGCAAACAGCTCATCTTCGTCGAAACGCCAATGCTGCACTGGCCCGACAGCATGATGACCTACATGACCGGCGACGCGGTGCTGTTCAGCAACGATGCCTTCGGCCAGCATTACTGCGACGAACACCTGTTCAATGACGAAGTGGATCAGACCGAGCTTTTCGAGCAGTGCCAGCGTTACTATGCCAACATCCTGACGCCGTTCAGCCGCCTGGTCACGCCAAAAATCACCGAGATCCTCGGCTTCAATTTGCCGGTAGATATGATTGCCACCTCCCATGGCGTGGTCTGGCGCGACAACCCAACCCAGATCGTTGAGCTGTACCTGAAATGGGCTGCGGATTACCAGGAAGACCGCATCACGCTGTTCTACGACACTATGTCCAACAACACCCGCATGATGGCAGATGCCATTGCCCAGGGGATCAACGAAGTTGACCCACGCGTGGCGGTAAAAATCTTCAACGTGGCGCGCAGCGATAAAAACGAAATTCTGACCAACGTCTTCCGCTCCAAAGGCGTGCTGGTTGGCACCTCCACCATGAACAACGTGATGATGCCGAAGATAGCCGGGCTGGTGGAAGAGATAACCGGGCTGCGCTTCCGCAACAAACGCGCCAGCGCCTTCGGCTCCCACGGCTGGAGCGGCGGTGCGGTAGATCGCCTCTCCACCCGCCTGCAGGACGCAGGCTTTGAAATGTCCCTCAGCCTGAAGGCGAAATGGCGCCCGGACGGTAACGCGCTGGAGCTGTGCCGCGAACATGGCCGAGAAATTGCCCGCCAGTGGGCGCTCTCCCCGCTGCCGGTGGCCCAGGCCGCTGCCCAGGTTGAACAGGTAGCCGCGGAAGCTGCGCCCGCCGCCGACAGTGCCGACCTGGGTCCCTGCATGCAGTGCAGCGTTTGCCAGTGGATTTACGATCCAGCCAAAGGTGAACCGATGCAGGCCGTAGAGCCGGGAACGCCGTGGAGCGAAGTGCCGGACAGCTTCCTTTGCCCTGAATGTTCTCTGGGGAAAGACGTCTTTGATGAGCTGGCAACGGAGGCCAAATGAGCAACGGCATCGTGATTATCGGCTCGGGCTTTGCCGCCCGTCAGCTGGTGAAAAATATCCGTAAACACAGCCCAGAGGTGGCCATTCGACTGATTGCCGCCGACAGCGCCGACGAATACAACAAGCCGGATCTCAGCCACGTAATGAGCTTAAATCAGCGCGCCGAAGAGATGACACGCCAGCAGGCCGGGGCGTTTGCAGAGCAGTACAACCTGACGCTGCACGCCAACAGCTGGGTCAGCAGCATCGACCCGAAAAACAAGCTGGTAAAATGCGGCAATCGCCAATGGCATTACGACAAGCTGGTGCTGGCAACCGGCTCCTCCGCCCTTTTGCCGCCCGTTTCCGGCAAAGAGTTGATGGTGACGCTAAACAGCCAGCAGGAATACCAGGCCTGTGAAACCCGGCTGCGTGACGCCCGACGGGTGATGATCCTGGGCGGCGGGCTTATCGGCAGCGAGCTGGCGATGGACTTTTGCCGCGCGGGTAAAGAAGTTGTTCTGGTGGATAACGCCAGCCACCTGATAGCCTCGCTGCTCCCGCCGGAGGTCAGCGGCCGCCTGCAGTCGCGCCTGAGCCAGATGGGCGTTGAGCTTCTCTTTAACCAGAGGCTGGAAACGGTGATCCAGACGGAGCCGGGGATATGTGCCACCCTGAATAATGGCCGTAAGCTCTACGTTGACGCGGTGGTAGCCGCTATCGGCCTGCGTCCAAACATTGGCCTGGCGCAGCACGCGGGGCTTGATGTTAACCGGGGTATCAAGGTGAATAGCCAGCTGCAGACCTCCGATCCGGATATCTACGCCCTCGGCGACTGCGCGGAGATCGACGGCAAGGTGCTGCCGTTCCTGCAGCCCATTCAGCTAAGCGCCATGACGCTGGCGAAAAATCTGCTCGGGGCAGAAGATGCAGTTTCCCTTCCGGCGATGCTGGTCAAAGTGAAAACACCAGAGATGCCGCTGCACCTGGCCGGGGAAACCCAGCGCAGCGACTTAACCTGGCAGATGACCTCCAGCCAGCAAGGGGTGATTGCGAAAGGGGTAGACGCCGCGCAGCAGCTAAGGGCGTTTATCGTCAGCGAGGAGCATATGAAGCAGGCGTTTGGTTTGGTGCGGGAGCTGAAGTTAGGCTGAAACGCCCTCACCCCGGCCCTCTCCCGGAGGGAGAGGGCGAAAACAACGCGTCAGAACAGTCGGTAATCTATCCCCTCTCCCCCTGTGGGATGAGGGGCAAATCTTTACAACTCCTCAACCTTCTCCAGCGCCGCCAGCAAAATCTCCGGCGACAGCGCCACCGGCAGCGCATGAATAGACTCTCCAGCCTGCAGGGTACGGGCAATCACCTTATCCAGCTCCGCACGATTGTGGATATCCACATCCAGCTGCGCCAGTTTTGTTGGCAGATTAAAACGCTTATACGCCTGCGTCAGTTGCGCCAGAACGTCGTCCTGTCCCAGCAATGCACTCTGTACCAGAATCCCGTAGGCCACTTTTGTGCCGTGCAGGAAACGGTCGGTTTGCGGCAGCGTCGTCAGGCCATTATGTACGGCATGTGCGGCGGCAACACGGGTATAGCGTTCGCCCAGGCCGCCCACCATGCCGCCTCCGGCAATAATCGCCTCGACCACATCCAGAAACGCCTGACTTAACTCGCCACGGTTTTGATCTTCCAGCGCCTGCTCGCTGCTCTCCAGCAGAACGTCGCGGATCGCCAGCGCGGCGCCGATACCGAGGCGCACGGTAAGCGGCAGATTTTCCGGCTGCGGGCTAAGTACCACCGCTTCGTACCACTTCGCCAGCGTATCGCCAATCCCCGCCAGCAGGTACTCCTGCGGAGCACGCAAAATGATTTCCGGCTCCACCAGCACCAGATGGTTCGCATCGTTGAAAATCTCGAAGCGAAGCGCCTGTCCGGCGTCGTTATACCAGACAGACAGCGGCGTCCAGGCCGCGCAGGTTGCCGCGATGGTCGGGATCGCCACCACCGGCGCATTTAGCCGCCGGGCCACCACTTTCACCGTATCCAGCAGCGCGCCGCCGCCGAGACCAATAACCACCTGACGCTCACCGGATTCGGCTACCAGCCTCTGCACGTCGCTTTCGCTGCAGTGCCCACCAAACTGAATATGCTTTGCGCCCGGCAACGAAAAAGCTTCCGGCAGGAAGGGACGAGCCGCCTCAAAAGCACGCTCACCGTAGATCCAGACCGCGTTATTCAGCTGTTCTTCGCTGTAAAACTCGGTCAGGCGGGCAAGGCTGCCGGGGTGTGAATAGTAATTAGCGGGGCCGGTAACCACGCGGATAGCGGTGCTGGTCATGATGCATTTCCTTTTCTTCGCAGGCGGGATATATTCTATGCCGATGATATGTCCAGACATCTGGACGGCTAATATCATTTTGCTTTATCTTATGTCTTTTCGTTCATTGCCCGCAACCCAGAAGGCCGCTAAAAATTCGACAGATCAATTCATTAAACCCGGAAGCCGCCGCCGCTATGACTACGCTTAACCGCCTTGAGATGCGAGAAATCTCTATCGCCTTCGCGGGCTTTAACGCGCTGAGCCAGGTGAACTTTCGGCTGGATGGCGGCTCGGTACATGCGTTGACCGGCGCAAACGGCGCGGGCAAATCTACGCTGATGGCTGTGCTTTCGGGCGCTCACGACCATTACCAGGGCGAAGTCCTGATCGACGGAGAAGCGGTGACGATCCGTAGCCCGCGCGACGCCAAACTTCTGGGTATCCATCTGGTGCAACAGGAGGTGGACGTTGCGCTGGTGCCCGGCCTTAGCGTGGCCGAAAACATCATGCTCGATAAGCTGGCAGAAGCGGGTCATGTCTACCGCTGGTCAAAAATTTATCAACAGGCCCGCGCCGCGCTGGCGCAGCTCGATGTTGTCATTGATGTTAAAAAACGCATCGAACAGTGCTCGCTGGCGGAAAAGCAGCAAATCCTGCTGGCGCGTGCCTTGTCCCATCGCTGCCGCTTTCTGATCCTCGATGAGCCAACAGCGCCATTAGACAGCCAGGAAAGCGAGCATCTTTTCCGCGTCGTGCAGCGGCTGCAGCACAGCGGCATCGGCGTGGTGTTTATCTCCCACCGCATCCACGAGCTGAAAGCGATTTGCGACCAGATGACGGTACTGCGCGACGGCAAGCTGGTGGACAGCGGTCCGATGGGGCATCTCAGTGGGGAAGAGATCGTTGAGAAGATGCTGGGCCACCAGCTCGACGATATTTATCCCCCCCATCGCCCACCGGTTGAAGACAGCATGCTGCTGGCGGTGGAAGGTCTGCATGACGACTCCCTGCTGCGCGACATCTCTTTGCGCCTGCGCAAAGGCGAAATTCTGGGCATTGCCGGTCTTGCGGGAGCCGGAAAAACCGAGCTTTGCAAGGCGCTGTTTGGCGCCACCCGCAGCACGCTTAAGCGCGGCGAGCTAAAAGGCAAAAGCTGGCGCCCTGTTGATCCGGCAGACTCGGTCACGCGCGGCGTCGTGCTGGTGCCGGAAGAGCGCCGCAAAGAAGGCATTTTTATCGACGAGTCGGTCACCATGAACCTTGCCGTCAGCTCGGATAGCCAGTTTACCCGCTGGGGGCTGTTCGACCACCGTAAAGCCAAACGCTGGGCAGAAGAGACGATTAAGCAGCTCGGCATTCGTACCAGCGGCCCGGCGCAAACGCTGCGTCGCCTCTCAGGCGGCAATCAGCAAAAAGTGGCCATCGGTAAATGGCTGCGCAACGAAGCCGACGTGCTGATTTTTGACGAGCCGACCAAAGGCGTGGACATCAAAGCCAAAACAGATCTCTTCGTGCTGATTGACCAATTGGCTCGCCGTGGAAAAGGGGTGATTTACGCCTCTGGCGAATTTGCCGAGCTGGTCGGCCTGTGTGACCGCATCTGCGTATTGTGGGACGGGCGCATCGTCGCCGAGCTGGACGGCCATCAGGCCAGCGAAGAAACCTTATTACTCTACTCCACCGGAGGAACACCTGCGTGAGCAAAGCATTATCCCTTAAGGCCAGCGTTTCCGGCCGCCAGCAGCTTTTTGACTTTCTCTATAAATGGGGAATGTTGCTCACCGTAGTCGCCCTGGTGGCGCTGTTCGGCATCGCTTCCGACAGCTTCCTTGAGCCAAACAATATCATCAACATTCTGCGCTCCATCGCCATTGTCACGGTGATTGCCATCGGCGTTTCTATCTCGCTAACCGTAGGCGGTTTCGACTTGTCCGTGGGCTCGACAGCCTCGCTGGCTAACGCGCTGGTCATCTCGCTGTTCGTCTGGCACGGCTTCGGCACCACCGAAGCCATTCTTGTCACCCTGGTGCTGTGTACGCTGATCGGGCTGTTTAACGCCTTCCTGATCGTGGTGCTGAAAATTCCTGACATGCTAGCCACCCTTGCGAGCCTGTTTGTGATTCAGGGCGTGGCAATGACCTACAGCTATGGCGGCTCGATCACCGAGAACATGGTGCTGCCGAGCGGTGACATGGCTGAAGGGACGATTCCCGCAGCCTTTGGCCTGCTGGGGCAGGTGCCGACCATCGTTATCATCATGCTGGTGGTCACGCTGGTGGCACAGCTCGCGCTGTCTCTGACCAAACATGGCCGCCGGATGTACGCCATCGGCGGCAACCCGGAGGCGGCGCGTCTTTCCGGCATCCGCACCACTCGCTATCGCGTGGCGGCCTACGTGCTGGCCTCGCTGCTGGCGGGCCTGGGCGGCATTTTGCTTGCCTCACGTATCGGCTCTTCGCAGGTTAACGCCGGCGGCGGCTACCTGATGGACGCCGTGGCTGCCGCCTGGATTGGTTTCTCTCTGGCAGGTTCCGGCAAACCTAACGCCCTCGGCACGCTGGTGGGCGCGGTGATTCTTGGCGTGCTGCAAAACGGGCTGGTGATGCTCTCCGTGCCCTACTACGCCATGGACATTATTAAAGGCCTGGTGCTGGCTGCAGCGCTGGCGATTACTTACATACAACGACGCTAAAACAACAACTTACACAGGGTAACGACCATGAAAAAACTGACAACTTCACTGCTGGCGCTTAGCCTGCTTGCCGCACTGCCTGGCCACGCCGCAACGCCAACGCCGGTGCCGGAAAAAATCGCCGCACACGACGGTCCAATCCGCATCGCCCTTATCCGTAACCTGGGCTCCGACGACAACACCACGCAGTTTGTCGCCGGGGCGGTTCAGCAGGCCAAAAAGCTGGGCTTCAAGGTCAGCACGTTCCTGAGCAACGGTGACGACGCCCGCTTCCAGGACTTTGTGAACCAGGCCATCAGCCAGAAGTATGACGGGATTATTCTTTCTCAGGGTCGTGACCCCTATTCGACCGAGCTGGTGAAAAAAGCCGTGGCCGCGGGCATTGCGGTGTCGGTATTTGATACCGCAGTGAACGGCACGATCCCGGGGGTTACCGTAAGCCAGCAGGACGATGCCTCTTTGACCGGCCTCTCTTTCGGCCAGCTGGTCAAAGACTTCAACGGCAAAGCGAACATCATCAAGCTGTGGGTAGCCGGTTTCCCACCGATGGAGCGCCGCCAGGCCGCCTATCAGGAATTGCTGAAAGCTAACCCGGGCATAAAAGAGCTGGAATCTATCGGCGCGGTTTCCTCCGACGTGCAGGGCGACACCGCCAACAAAGTGGGCGCGGTACTGGCGAAATACCCGAAAGGCAAAATCGACGCAATCTGGGGCACCTGGGATGCATTCAGCCAGGGCGCTTATAAAGCGCTGCAGGAGAACGGCCGCACCGAAATCAAACTCTACAGCATCGATGTTTCCAACCAGGATATTCAGCTGATGCGCGAGGCCAACAGCCCGTGGAAAGTCAGCGTGGCGGTAGATCCGAAGCTGATCGGCGCCACCAACGTGCGCCTTGTCGCGTACAAGATTGCCGGGGAGCAAACGCCTGCGACCTACGACTTTAAAGCCGCCGCTATTCCTCAGGCGCTGCTGGCAAGCCAGCCTGGCCCGGTCAACGTCGCTTCGCTGGGTAAAATCATTCCGGGCTGGGGCCAGACCGACGACTTTATCGCTCCGTGGTTCGCCACGCTTGAAGCGAAAAATAAATAAGGAGCCGTGTAATGGCACTGCCACAACCTGAATACAGCCGCAATATGCGGCTTATCGGCCACAGCGATCAGGGGGGAAGACCTGACGGCGTGCAGCTGATGGTGCACCGTGGCTACGCGTATATCGGTCATATGGTGTCGCAGGGTTTCTCGATTGTTGACGTCCGCGATCCTAAAAACCCGAAAGCAGCGGGCTTCGTGCCCGCACCGCCCGGCACCTGGAATATTCACCTGCAGGCGCACGACGACCTGCTGCTGGTGATAAACGCCCGCGACCTGTTCGCCGACGTACGTTTCGCCGACGAAAAGGTTTACTACACCAAATCAGTCGGTGAAACGGTACGCGACGTGCAGGATAAAGGCTGGAGCGCCGGATTACGTATTTTTGATATTTCCACGCCGGACAAGCCCAAAGAAATCAGTTTCCTGTCGCTAAACGGCATCGGCATTCACCGCTGCTGGTACGTAGGCGGACGCTGGGCCTATGTTTCCGCGCTAATAGACGGGTTTTGCGATTACATTTTCCTGACCATCGACCTCGCCGATCCTCGCCATCCGCAGGTTGCAGGCAACTGGTGGCTACCGGGGATGAATACGGCCGCAGGTGAACAGCCTACATGGCCGGAAGGGAAGCGCTATGCGTTACACCACGCGATTATCAGCGGCGACACGGCTTATGCCAGCTGGCGCGACGGCGGCCTGACGCTGCTTGATGTGTCCGACCGCTCGCAGCCGCAGCTCATCAGCCACCGTAACTGGAGCCCGCCGTTTGGCGGCGGTACGCACACGGCGCTGCCGCTGCCGAACCGCGACCTGCTGGTGGTGCTCGACGAGGCGGTGCTGGACAACCAGCAAGACGGCGAGAAGCTGATTTGGCTGTTCGATATTCGTGACCCGGCAAACCCGGTCAGCATCTCCACGTTCCCGCAGCCGGATGAGATTGATTACGTGGCGAAAGGCGCACACTTTGGCCCGCATAATCTGCACGAAAACCGCCCCGGCAGCTTTATCAGCGATACGCTGATTTTCGCCACTTACCAGAACGCGGGCGTAAGAGCTTACGATATTTCTAACCCGTACCGCCCGATAGAAACAGGTGCGTTAGTGCCTGCTGCCCCGGAGCGGATGATGGATACTCGCCCTGGCCGCCCGCAAGTGATCCAGTCATGCGACGTATTTGTGGATGCTCAGGGGATTGTCTACAGCACGGATTATAACGGCGGGTTGTCGATTATTGAGTATTTGGGGTAGCCCTACGATTTACTTTCTCGAACTCCTGTAACTGCCTCTAATACAGATCTTTCTTTTATCATTTCTAAAGGAAGGATCTGCCAGCAAGCAGTTTTCCGTTCCCCCATCCGACAAGTTATCTCTGCCACCGCAGCAAACGGTGAACGTGTCCGGGGGATAACGCCATCCCCCGGACAGCCCCGGCGCCCGGCGAGCTCATCGCCGCTAAAGCGGTAAACCCACCGACTATCACCCAAACATTCGGGGTCGTTCGCGATTCGTTCCCGACGATCGCTCTCTTTCGCTGCTCCCGGCAGCTCAACCCCGCCTGAGTTGGGTCAGAGCCGGGGGCGATGAGAGCCGGGAACAAGGGCGTGGCTGTGAGTCTTGCAGCAATTTTTCTGTCCCGCATAGCTGCGAGTTTAAAGCGAGGCCCGGTTCCGGCTTAAATCGCCTCCGTTTTCTCTCCGACTGGCCAGGGTCCGGCCGTCGGGAACGGCCGGAGGCTGAGAGCGTCGGGAACGCATCTCAGGCGACCCAGGACTGGGAGATAAAACGGAGGTCTGCCGCTTCAGCGGTCGATTTATTTGGCCGGGAGTCCGGGTTCTTAGGGGAGTGACGGTGACTCCCCTAAGACGTTCACCAGTTCAGTGACGGCATGCAAATCTGGGATAGAAGTGAACGGAACTTTTCACCAGATCTGCATAGGAGAGATTA
This sequence comes from Cedecea lapagei, assembly GCF_900635955.1. Lineage (GTDB taxonomy): Bacteria > Pseudomonadota > Gammaproteobacteria > Enterobacterales > Enterobacteriaceae > Cedecea > Cedecea lapagei. The sequence continues at coordinate 1,038,438 of NZ_LR134201.1, read as the reverse complement.
ACGGTTGAAATAAATTATCAGGCGGAGAAACTCACCCCTTCTGCCGAACCCTCGCAATAAATTCATCCACCGAATCTATCTGCCCGGCAATCAGAATCAGGAACTTGCCCAGCTCAATCGCGTGGCTGATACAGGCCAGGCGGGTTGCCTCATCCTCAATGCTTTCCAGATCGGCAACGTGCGACAGCCCGACGGTACGGCGAATCAGCTCGGTGCCGCAGAAGCCTACCGCATCAACCCAAACTTTTTGCAGATAGTGTTCGGCATACCCTTCCGTCGCCAGCGCCGCGTCGCGAGTTTTAGTGCGAGCAAGCGTTGTAAAGCGAGCGGCGAAACTCAGCCACAGCTCCTGAATGTCTTTCAGGCGCTGCTCACGCTGGCTGGCCGCGTCACGTGGGCCAAAATGGCCAGGCAGAGCGCAGTAGTTCAGCAGCAGGTTGCCGATGGCGGTACCGATATCGAAACCAACCGGGCCGACGTAGCCAAATTCGGCATCAATGGCTTTCAGGCTACCTTCCGCCACAAAGATCGATCCGCTGTGAATATCCCCGTGCAGCAGCGCCTCGGCGCTTGATAAGAATTTATGCTTCAGCAGGGCCACCGCCAGCTTCAGATCGCGGTCACTACGCAGCGCAGCAACCTGCGGCTCCAGCGCGGCCGGATAGTTATTTCGCTCATGGATCTGATAGGGATCGTTAAAGAACAGATCCTCGGTGATCTCGCACATTTCAGGGTTGATAAAGCGGGCAACCATCGCCTTCTTATCATGCGGATGAAGATAGAAGTCCGAAGTATGGAACAGCGCCTTCGCCAGATATTCTCCGAGCTGGCTAGCGGCCTGAGGGTAATAAACGCCCTTCACCAGCTCACCGCGCCAGATGCGATGACTGGAGAGATCTTCCATTACCATCACCGCCAGCGTCGGGTCGTAATGCACCACATTCACCGTGTGCTCCGGGCTGTGCTTATAGTGTTCCACCAGGGTCTGCGCCTCAAGACGAGCGCGATCCAGCGTCAGCGGCCAGGACTCGCCCACGCAGCGCACGTACGGCAGCGCCTGCTTGACGATCGTCCGGCTTACGCCTTGAGTATCAAAGATTTTAAATACCAGGTTGAGATTACCGTCGCCGACTTCCTGCGCCTCCACCAGCTCAGACGGAGCCTGAAGCCCGCCAAATTGTTGAGCATATGCCACTGCGTCAGCGGCGGTAAAAGTGCGGTATTGCGACATGGCGGGCCTCTCAGAAAATAAAGTCAACTAAGACGTTTGGACGTCTATACATCCGGAAGTCATGTTGGCACAATATACCGCAACAACGCAACATGGAATTAACACGAATGCATAATTTAAAAACCACCAGTCTTGAAGTGCGTGATAACCAGCTTTGGATCCTCGACCAGCAGGCTCTGCCGCAGCAGAAAAACTGGCTACCGGCCCACACCGTAGCGCAGCTGGTGACCCATATTCATGCTCTTAGCGTACGCGGCGCACCGCTTATCGGCCTCTCCGCTAGTCTGCTGCTGGCGCTGCTGGCGGAGCAAGGCCTCACAAAGCCGCAGCTCGCTGAGGCGCTTGAAACCCTGCGAGCTTCCCGCCCAACGGCGGTAAACCTGATGAATAACCTCGACCGCATGAAGCAGGCGCTGGCACAGGAAAACTTTGCTGCTGCTCTGGGAGAGGAAGCTTTGCGGCTGGTGGCGGAAGATAAAGTGCTGTGCGACAACATAGCCCGCGCAGGGGCGGCGCTGGTGAAACCTGGCAGTAGACTGCTGACCCACTGCAACACCGGTGGCCTGGCTACCGCAGGCGTAGGTACCGCGCTTGGCGTTATTCAGCAAGCGTTTAACGAAGGCAACGTAGCCAGCGTCTGGGTCGATGAAACCCGCCCGCTGCTCCAGGGCGGCAGACTCACGGCGTGGGAGCTGGGTGAGCTTGGCATTCCTTACCAGCTGATTTGCGATTCCATGGCCGCCAGCCTGATGGCAAAAAAACAGGTCGACGCCATCTGGGTAGGTGCGGACCGCATCGCCGCAAACGGCGACGTCGCGAATAAAATCGGCACCTATAGCCTGGCCGTGCTGGCGCATTATCACGGTATTCCGTTCTATGTTGCCGCTCCGCATACCACGCTGGACAGAAACTGCCCGAACGGCGAGGCCATTCCTATTGAGCAGCGAGCGGCAAGTGAAGTGACGGGCGTAGCGGGCAGTTTTGGTAGCGTGCAGTGGGCGCCTGAAAACGCAACGGTGTACAACCCGGCGTTCGATGTGACCCCGGCAGAGTTAATTAGCGGCTGGATTCTGGATACCGGCGTGGTAACCCCAGATCAGGTTCGGGACGGGGTATTTTTGCCTCAGAAGTAATGCCCCTCATGCTGACCTTCTCCCCGTAAGGGGAGAAGGGATAGAAAGCACTACAAACTTACGATTTCCCAGCAGAGGGGCAATCACGGCCTACGGCAGACGTGGGTAAGCATCCGCAATGGCATCACCGGTAAAGTGGGCAACCCAGCCTTCCGGATTATCGAAAATACGAATCGCGGTAAAGTGCGGCTCGGAACCCATATCAAACCAGTGCGGCGTCCCGGCCGGGACAGAAATCAGATCGTTCTTCTCGCACAGGATCTGGTACACCTTGTTGTCCAGATGCAGGCAAAACAGCCCTGCTCCTTCAACGAAGAAACGAACTTCATCTTCGCCGTGGGTATGCTCGGAGAGGAATTTAGTGCGCAGCACATCTTTCTGTGGGTTATCCGCACGCAGGCTGATAACGTCCCAGCTCTGATAGCCTTTCTCCGCCACCAGCTTGTCGATAGCGTGCTGGTAGGCGCGAATCACCGTCTCCGGCGTCGGATTAGCCCCTAAATCCTGATTCGCTTCCCAGCGTTCAAAACGCACCTCTTTTGCGTTCAGCTGCTGGCGAATTTCCTCCGCGTCCGTGCTGTGCCATACCGGCTCCTTTGCTTCGGTATCGGTAAAAATGGTCAATGCGCTCATGAAGAAAACGACTCCGGATTAATGTGGTCGAAACGGTTTACCTGGCGATGGCTGCTTATTTCATCGGCCTCGCCGCGAATGAGCTGCACGGTTTTCCAGCCGGCTTCCCGCGCAGCGTCCAGCTCCTGGTGAATATCAGACAAAAACAGCAGTTCCTCAGGTGAAACGCCGACCTGTTCCGCGATGTTGCGGTAGGACTGCACTTCACGTTTGGCCCCCACGTGAGTATCAAAATAGCCGCTAAACAAATCGGTAATATTACCGGCGTCGCTGTAGCCAAAAAGCAGCTTCTGCGCCGCCACTGAGCCTGAAGAATAGACATACAGGTCAATACCCTGCTGTTTCCAGGTCTTCAGCGCGGGCAGAACGTCATCATAGAGATGGCCGGTGAAGTCTCCATTCACGTAGCCATCGCGCCAGATAAGGCCCTGCAGCGCTTTTAGCGCGGTGGATTTACGATCGACATCCATGAAGCCAAACAACGTCTCAATCAGCCGCTCAATATCCGCCTGCGGCTCATTAATTTCCGCCCGCAGATCGTTGAGTATCGGGGCAATTTCGTTTTGATGCTCGTGAACAAAGCCCGCCAGCCTTTCACGGGCATAGGGGAACAGGATGTTGTGCACAAAGCGAATGTCGCTGGTGGTGCCTTCAATATCGGTAACAATGGCGCGAATCATTATCTCTCCAGCCGTTGGCGCTGCTTTATGTTGGCAACTAAGGTCATTATTATTTAGACGTCTAAGCGTCTTGATTGCTAAATCTTAACATCGTGTTATAGTCCCGGCAACACAGGGAAATACACGCATTACGTTAAGGTCGCAGAATAATGAGCCACTCCCCTTTGATTCCAGAAAGCAAGCTGCCCGCGCTAGGCACCACCATCTTCACTCAGATGAGCGCTCTGGCGCAGCAGCACAACGCGATTAACCTCTCCCAGGGTTTCCCGGATTTTGACGGCCCGCGCTTCCTGCAGGAACGCCTGGCCTTTCACGTAAGCCAGGGCGCTAACCAGTACGCTCCGATGACCGGCGCTCAGCCCCTGCGCGAAGCTATCGCCGACAAAACCGAGGCCCTTTACGGCCACAGGCCTGATGCCAATACTGACATCACGGTGACCGCAGGCGCGACCGAAGCGCTTTACGCCGCCATTACCGCACTGGTTCGTCCGGGCGATGAAGTCATCTGCTTTGACCCGAGCTACGACAGCTACGCCCCAGCCGTGACGCTTTCCGGCGGTATTCTCAAACGCATCTCTCTGCAGCCGCCTCATTTCCGCGTTGACTGGCAGGAGTTTGCTGCGCTGCTGAGCCCGCGTACTCGCCTTGTCATTCTTAACACGCCGCACAACCCGTCCGCTACGGTCTGGCGCAAAAGTGATTTTGCCGCGCTATGGCAGGCCATTGAGCAGCAAGAAGTTTATGTGCTGAGCGACGAAGTGTACGAGCATATCTTTTTTGACGAAGAAGGCCACGCCAGCGTGCTGGCGCATCCGCAGCTGCGCGAACGCGCTATCTCTGTGTCCTCTTTTGGCAAAACCTTCCATATGACGGGCTGGAAAGTAGGCTATTGTGTGGCACCGGCCCCCATCAGCGCAGAGCTGCGTAAAGTTCACCAGTACCTGACGTTCGCGGTGAATACCCCGGCGCAGCTTGCGATTGCCGATATGCTGCGCGCTGAGCCGGAGCACTATCGAGAACTGCCGGAGTTCTACCGCGCGCGTCGCGACCGTTTTGTTGAAGCGCTTGCCGACAGCCGGTTTGAAATCCTGCCGTGCGAAGGGACCTACTTCCTGCTTGCGGACTACAGCGCCATCTCCGATCTTGACGACGTAAGCTTCTGCCAGTGGTTAACAAAAGAAGTGGGCGTGGCGGCTATTCCGCTGTCGGTATTCTGCGCGGATGCTTTCCCGCATAAGCTTATCCGCCTGTGCTTTGCTAAACAGGAAGCGACGCTGGATGCGGCGGCAGAGAGATTACGCAAGGTATAAAACGGCATTCCCCGTTGCACAACGGGGAAAACTACAGGCTGAGGATTTCTTTGACGAACGGAATGGTGAGCTTGCGCTGGGCGGTGATTGAGGCGCGATCGAGCTGATCGAGCGTCATAAATAGCGTACGCATTTCACGATCGAGGCGTTTTAACAGGAAGCGCCCCACGTCTTCCGGCAGCTCAAATCCCCGCAGCCTGGAGCGCAGCTGAAGCGCCTGCAGCTTGTCATCATCGGAAAGCGGCTGCAGCTTGTAGATTTGCCCCCAGTCCAGGCGGGAGGCCAGGTCTGGCAGCTGCAGATTGAGCTGGCGAGGCGGTCTGTCGCCGGTGATCAGCAGACGCGTGTTGCCCGACTCCAGAATGCGATTATAGAGATTAAAGATCGCCATTTCCCACGGCTCATCCCCGGCTACGCATTCGATGTTGTCGATACAAACCAGCGACAGCTGTTCCATTCCATCCAGCACTTCCGGCACAAACCAGGTGCGCTTATCCAGCGGCACATAGCCCACGGCTTCGCCGCGCTGGGAGAGTTCCGCACAGGCCGCATGCAGCAAATGGCTGCGTCCGCCGCCTTCACGCGACCAGAAATAGATATACCCGCTGTGATCCTGACGAAGTACCGACTGCAGCGCAGCTAATAAAGAAGGGTTGTCACCCGGCCAGAAACTCGCAAAGGTTTCATCGTCGGGAAGATAGAGTGGCAGTGAGAGCTGTGCCGGCGTATTCAGAAGTACCTCAACCATAACAGGCAGAAAATCGAAATGAGTCTAACACAGTTTTAGGGCAGGATAGAACCGGGCGAGGATCCGCCCGGTGGCTAAACGATCAGTGTTGAGCGTCGTTCTCTTTGGCATCCAGCACCACTTCTTCCGGGCGCAGTATGCTGATAAGTTTGAAAATAAGGCTCAACCCTACGCCAACGATGGTTGCAAGGGCCATCCCTTTAAGCTCCGCCGCACCGATATGCACCTTCGCACCGCTCACGCCGATGATCAGGATAACGGAAGTCAGGATCAGGTTTTGCGCTTTGCTGTAATCCACTTTGGACTCGATCAGCACGCGAATACCGGATGCGCCGATCACGCCGTACAGCAGCAGAGAAACACCGCCCATCACCGGTACCGGAATGATTTGGATCGCGGCTGCCAGCTTGCCAACGCAGGACAGCAGAATCGCAATAATCGCTGCGCCGCCGATAACCCACGTCGAGTAAACGCGAGTGATAGCCATCACGCCGATATTTTCACCGTAGGTGGTGTTTGGCGTCGAGCCGAAGAAACCGGAGAACACGGTAGAGATGCCGTTGGCGAACATAGAGCGGTGCAGGCCCGGGTCGCGAATCAGGTCTTTTTTCACGATGTTAGCGGTGACCACCAGGTGGCCCACGTGCTCGGCGATCACCACCAGCGCCGCAGGCAGAATGGTGAAGATCGCAAACCACTCAAAGCGCGGCGTATAGAAGGTTGGCAGCGCAAACCAGTGCGCTTCACGGATTGGCGTCACGTCAACCACGCCCATTGCGAAGGAGAGCGCATAGCCCGCCAGCACGCCGATAAGAATCGGGATAATTGCCATAAAACCGCGGAACAGCACCGAGCCAAACACCGTCACCGCCAGCGTCACCAGCGAGATAATAATGGTGGTGGAATCCGGTGAGGTGCCTTCAGCCGGCAGCAGGCCGGCCATATTTGCCGCCACGCCCGCCAGCTCAAGGCCGATAACCGCCACAATCGCGCCCATCGCCGCCGGAGGGAACATCACGTCCAGCCAGCCGGTTCCGGCTTTTTTCACGATCAGCGCCACGATGCAGAACAGCACGCCGCACATAATAAAACCGCCAAGCGCTACTTCGTAACCCAGCGGCAACAGCAGCAGCACCGGGGAAATAAACGCAAAGCTGGACCCAAGGTAAGCCGGAATTTTGCCCTTACAGATAAACAGGTACAGCAGCGTGCCGATACCGTTGAACAGCAGCACCGTCGCCGGGTTGATATGAAACAGAATCGGCACCAGCACGGTTGCGCCGAACATGGCAAACAGATGCTGCAGGCTTAACGGTATCGTTTGCAGTAAGGGCGGTCGTTCACTTACCCCAATAGCGCGGCGGGTCATGTTGTTTTCCTCTACGTGTTATTTTTAACGAACGGTGTTTGCTGAAATCAAAAAAAAGCCGACTTTCGAAGTCGGCTAATTTTATTATTTAGTACCAAATATCTTGTCGCCTGCATCACCGAGGCCAGGGATAATGTACCCGTGCTCGTTAAGCCCCTGATCGATAGAAGCGGTGAACAGCTCTACGTCCGGGTGCGCTTTTTCCAGCGCGGCAATGCCTTCTGGCGCGGCAACCAGCACCAGCACCTTAATACTGGAGCAGCCCGCTTTTTTCAGCAGGTCGATGGTGGCAATCATCGAGCCGCCGGTTGCCAGCATCGGGTCAACCACCAGCGCCATGCGTTCTTCTATATTAGACACCAGCTTCTGGAAGTAAGGCACTGGCTGCAGGGTTTCTTCATCACGGTAAACGCCCACCACGCTGATGCGCGCGCTCGGTACGTTTTCCAGAACCCCTTCCATCATGCCCAGGCCGGCACGCAGAATGGGCACAACGGTAATCTTCTTGCCTTTGATCTGGTCGATTTCCACCGGGCCGTTCCAGCCTTCGATGGTGACTTTCTCGGTTTCCAGATCCGCAGTGGCTTCATAAGTCAGCAGGCTGCCCACTTCAGAGGCGAGTTCACGAAAGCGCTTGGTGCTGATGTCTTGCTCACGCATCAGGCCCAGCTTGTGTTTGACGAGTGGGTGTTTCACTTCCACGATCTTCATACTCTTTCTCCCCCGAGATAGTTGGCTACCACAAAAAAAATCGCCGGATTATACCGCTTTTTTGCCGCTGCGCTACAGCTAATGGGATGATCCAGATCAACCGGACTTGATTGATTTTATCTCAGGAATTCTTTTCCTGCCGATAATAAGAGGCTCGCAAACGTTTGCCTGCACTGTTAGAATTGCCGCGTTTTTTAATTTATACCACCCGTGGGGAACGAGCAGTGACCGATAAAACCTCTCTCAGCTATAAAGATGCCGGTGTAGATATTGATGCTGGTAACGCTCTGGTAGACAGAATTAAAGGCGTAGTGAAAAAGACCCGCCGCCCGGAAGTGATGGGTGGGCTGGGCGGTTTCGGTGCGCTGTGCGCGTTGCCTCAAAAATATCGCGAACCTGTTCTGGTTTCCGGCACCGACGGTGTGGGCACCAAGCTGCGTCTGGCCATGGACTTAAAACGTCACGACGCTATCGGCATTGACCTGGTAGCCATGTGCGTGAACGACCTGGTGGTTCAGGGCGCCGAGCCGCTGTTCTTCCTCGACTACTACGCTACCGGCAAACTGGACGTGGATACCGCCGCAAGCGTTATCACCGGCATCGCCGAAGGCTGCCTGCAGTCAGGCTGTTCGCTGGTTGGTGGTGAAACGGCTGAAATGCCGGGCATGTACCACGGTGAAGACTACGACGTGGCGGGCTTCTGCGTTGGCGTGGTTGAGAAGTCTGAAATCATCGACGGCTCCAAAGTGGCCGACGGCGACGTGCTGATTGCCCTGGGTTCAAGCGGCCCGCACTCCAACGGCTACTCGCTGGTGCGCAAAGTGCTGGAAGTGAGCGGCACCGACCCGCTGACCACAGACCTGGAAGGTAAACCGCTGGCGGATCACCTGCTTGAACCGACACGCATTTACGTGAAAAACATCCTTGAGCTGATTGAGAACGTGGACGTTCACGCTATCGCCCACCTGACCGGCGGCGGCTTCTGGGAAAACATCCCGCGCGTTCTGCCGGACAACACTCAGGCCGTTATCACCGAATCTTCCTGGCAGTGGCCAGCGGTCTTCAGCTGGCTGCAGCAGGCCGGTAACATCAGCCGTCACGAAATGTACCGCACCTTTAACTGCGGCGTAGGCATGGTCATTGCCCTGCCGGCAGGCGAGGCGGATAAAGCCGTTGAGCTGATGCAGGCTAAAGGTGAAAAGGCGTGGAAAATCGGTATCATCAAAGCATCTGATTCCGAAGAGCGCGTGGTTATTGAGTAATGAAACACATTGTGGTGCTGATCTCCGGCAACGGAAGCAATCTGCAGGCGATCATTGACGCCTGCCAGCAGAAGAAGATTAACGGCACCATCAGCGCGGTGTTCAGCAATAAGGCCGACGCGTTCGGCCTTGAGCGCGCCCGCGAAGCCGGGATCCCCTCTCACGCGCTGGCGGCAAGCGAGTTTGCCAGCCGCGAGGCGTTTGATCGCCAGCTGATGCAGGAAATTGACGCCTACGCGCCGGACGTTGTGGTGTTAGCGGGTTATATGCGGATCCTCAGCCCGGCTTTTGTTGCTCGCTACAGCGGTCGCTTACTCAACATTCACCCTTCCCTGCTGCCGAAATACCCCGGTCTGCATACCCACCGCCAGGTGCTGGAGAACGGCGACGAAGAGCACGGCACCTCCGTGCATTTTGTTACCGACGAACTGGACGGCGGCCCGGTTATTCTGCAGGCCAAAGTGCCGGTATTCGAAGGGGATGACGAGGACGAAATCACCGCCCGCGTTCAGCATCAGGAACATGCGATTTACCCGCTGGTCGTGAGCTGGTTCCTCGACGATCGACTAAAAATGCGTCACAACGCCGCCTGGCTTGATGGCGTGCAGCTGCCCCCGCAGGGCCACGCTGCAGAGTAATATGAGAGAAAAAGGGCTTCGGCCCTTTTTTTGTGCCTGTCTCTCATAAAGTTGTCATGGTCAGATGAGAGAGTTTCATCTGCATAGTTGGACATTCTCCGCTAAAGCTCGCCATAATAACTGACGTGACGGTGACGGCATTGCCACGTCCACGAAAACGGAGTGTGAGGACTAATGGGTCAGGATAAGCTGTATATCGAAAAAGAACTGAGCTGGTTGTCTTTTAACGAACGCGTTCTGCAGGAAGCGGCGGACAAGCTCAACCCGTTGATTGAAAGAATGCGTTTTCTCGGCATCTATTCCAATAACCTCGATGAATTCTATAAAGTGCGTTTCGCCGAACTGAAACGCCGTATTTTAATCAGTGAAGAGCAGGGTTCCCCCTCCAACCAGCGCCACCTGCTGAATAAGATCCAGGCCCGGGTGCTGAAGGCCGACCAGGAGTTCGATGGTCTGTACAACGACCTGCTGCTGGAGATGGCGCGCAATCAAATCTTCCTGATCAACGAACGCCAGCTCTCTGAAAATCAGCAAAACTGGCTACGCAGCTACTTCAGGCATCAGCTCCGCCCGCACATTACGCCGATTTTGATCAACCGCGATACCGACCTGGTGCAGTTCCTGAAAGATGACTACACCTATCTGGCGGTAGAAATTATTCGCGGTGACAGCATTCGCTACGCTCTGCTGGAGATCCCGTCCGATAAAGTACCGCGTTTTGTGAACCTGCCGCCGGAAGCGCCGCGCCGCCGTAAGCCGATGATCCTGCTTGATAACATCCTGCGCTATTGCCTGGACGATATCTTCAAGGGGTTCTTCGACTATGACGCGCTCAACGCCTATTCGATGAAGATGACGCGCGACGCCGAGTACGACCTGGTCACCGAAATGGAATCCAGCCTGCTGGAGCTGATGTCTTCCAGCCTGAAGCAGCGCCTGACCGCCGAGCCGGTGCGCTTTGTGTATCAGCGTGATATGCCGGACGCGATGGTGGAGATGCTGCGCGACAAGCTGACCATCTCCAACTACGACTCAATAATCCCCGGCGGCCGTTACCATAACTTTAAAGACTTCATCGGTTTCCCAAACGTTGGCAAAGCCAACCTGGTGAACAAGCCGCTGCCGCGCCTGCGCCATGTAGGGTTTGATAAGTTCCGCAACGGCTTCGACGCTATACGCGAGCGTGACGTCCTGCTTTATTACCCGTACCACACCTTCGAGCACGTCCTTGAGCTGCTGCGCCAGGCCTCGTTCGACCCAAGCGTACTGGCGATTAAAATCAATATCTACCGCGTGGCGAAAGACTCGCGCATTATCGACGCGATGATCCACGCTGCCCACAACGGCAAGAAAGTTACCGTGGTGGTAGAGCTGCAGGCGCGTTTTGACGAAGAGGCGAATATCCACTGGGCGAAACGCCTTACCGAGGCGGGCGTCCACGTTATCTTCTCCGCGCCGGGCCTGAAAATTCACGCCAAGCTGTTCCTTATCTCGCGTATGGAAGGCGAAGAGATTGTGCGTTATGCGCACATCGGGACCGGTAACTTTAACGAGAAGACCGCCCGCCTCTACACCGACTATTCGCTGTTGACCGCCGACGCACGTATCACCAACGAAGTGCGCCGCGTGTTTAACTTTATCGAAAACCCGTACCGCCCGGTGACCTTCGACTATCTGCTGGTATCACCGCAAAACTCGCGTCGCCTGCTGTATGATTTGGTCGATCGCGAAATCGCCAATGCCCAAAACGGGCAGCCGGCGGGCATTACGCTGAAGCTGAATAACCTGGTCGATAAAGGCCTGGTCGATCGCCTGTATGCCGCCTCCGGCGTAGGCGTGAAGGTCAACCTGCTGATACGCGGAATGTGTTCGCTGATTCCAGAACTCGAAGGGATCAGCGATAATATTCGTGTGCTGAGTATCGTTGACCGTTATCTCGAGCATGACCGGGTGTATATCTTTGAAAACGGCGGCGATAAGAAGGTCTTCCTCTCTTCCGCCGACTGGATGACCCGTAACATCGACTACCGAATTGAAGTGGCCGTGCCGGTCCTCGATCCGCGCCTGAAACAACGTATGCTCGATATCATCGATATCCAGCTTAACGACACGGTGAAAGCGCGTATCATCGACAAAGAACTGAGTAATCGCTATGTGCCGCGCGGCAACCGCCGTAAAGTGCGTTCGCAACTGGCGATCTACGATTATATTAAATCTCTGGAACAACCTGACTAACGCTCTCAGGCGAAGATAAAATTATGCCGATATCAAACCATGCTCCACGGCCGCAGGAGTTCGCTGCGGTCGACCTCGGCTCTAACAGTTTCCACATGGTCATAGCCCGTGTGGTGGATGGCGCCATGCAAATCATTGGCCGCCTGAAGCAGCGCGTGCACCTCGCGGACGGCCTTGGCCCCAATAACAAACTCAGCGAGGAGGCCATGGAGCGTGGGCTCTCCTGTCTGGCGCTGTTTGCTGAACGCCTGCAGGGATTTGCAGCGGATAACGTCTGCATTGTGGGCACACACTCGCTTCGCGAAGCCACCAATGCCGCGGAATTTCTGAAACGCGCTGAGAAAGTGATCCCCTACCCGATTGAAATCATTCCCGGCAACGAGGAAGCGCGCCTGATTTTTATGGGCGTTGAGCATACCCAGCCGGAAAGAGGCCGCAAGCTGGTCATTGATATCGGCGGCGGCTCCACCGAGCTGGTCATTGGTGAAGATTTTGAGCCTATGCTGGTGGAAAGCCGCCGTATGGGCTGCGTCAGCTTTGCGCAAAACTTTTTCCCCGGCGGCGTTATCAGCCCGGAAAGCTTTAAGCGCGCCCGCATGGCGGCGATTCAAAAGCTGGAAACGCTGGCGTGGCAGTACCGCCTGCAGGGCTGGAAAGTGGCGCTGGGGGCCTCCGGCTCCATCAAAGCGGCGCACGAAGTGCTGATTGAGATGGGTGAGAAAGACGGGATGATCACCCCGGAACGTCTGGAAATGCTGCAGCAGGAGGTGCTGAAGTTTAAAAACTTCGACGCCCTGAGCCTGCCGGGTCTCTCCGACGAGCGCAAAGCGGTGTTTGTGCCGGGCCTCGCAATTTTGTGCGGCGTATTTGACGCGCTGGCCATTCGCGAGCTGCGCCTTTCCGACGGTGCCCTGCGCGAAGGCGTGCTGTACGAAATGGAAGGCCGCTTCCGTCATCAGGATATTCGTATTCGCACCGCGCAAAGCCTGGCGGAGCAGTACCATATCGACAGCGATCAGGCTCGCCGGGTGCTGGAAACCGTAGAGCTGCTTTATCAGCAGTGGGAAAAGCAGAATCACAAGCTGGCTAACCCGCAGATGGCCGCGCTGCTGAAGTGGGCCGCCATGCTGCACGAGGTCGGGCTCAGCATCAACCACAGCGGAATGCATCGCCACTCGGCCTATATTCTGCAAAACAGCAACCTGCCGGGCTTCAATCAGGAGCAGCAGATGCTGATGGCTTCTCTGGTACGCTACCACCGCAAAGCGATTAAGCTGGACGATCTGCCGCGCTTTACGCTGTTTAAAAAGAAACAGTTCCTGCCGCTGATCCAGATTATCCGCCTTGCCGCGCTGCTGAATAACCAGCGTCAGGCCACCACCACGCCGCCGACGCTGGTGCTGGAAACTGACGATAACCACTGGACGCTGCGCTTCCCGCACGACTGGTTCAGCCAGAACACGCTGGTGCAGCTTGATTTGGAGCGCGAGCAGCAGTACTGGGAAAGCATGACCGGCTGGAAGCTGACCATTGAGGAAGAGGCGGAAGCGGCGCTCTCCGCCTGACGCCCTACTCCAGCCCCTTTACGTCTTCCGGCGTGGAGGGGCTCTGCTCTTCGACAAGGCTCTCCAGCGGCTGGGGGCGACCAATTAAATATCCCTGAACATAATCTATTCCCATCCCCCGCACGGCCTCTTTCAGCTCTTGTGTTTCGACGTACTCCGCCACCACCTGCATCTTTTTCATTCGCGCCAGCTGGCAGATTGAGCTCACCACCTGATAGTCCAGGCTGCTGGTTAAAATATTGCGGATAAAGCTGCCGTCAATTTTCAGGATGTCAGCGCTCAGTTCTTTAAGGCGTGCGTAGCTTGCATAGCCGGTACCAAAATCATCGATGGCTATCCGGCAGCCCATTCTTTGCAGCATCTTAAGGGTTATGTTTGCCTGCTCGAGGTTGGTTAAGGAATGGCTTTCCGTCACCTCGAAGACCAGCTGCCAGGGCTCAATGCGGTACTTCGCCAGCAGGTGCTCAACATCGCCCGGCAGCTGACACTGGCACACCGAGGCCGGCGTCAGGTTAATCGCCAGCCGGCAACCCGGCAGGCTGGCACGATGCTTATCCATAAACTGCAGGGCGGCATTGAGCACCCAGCGGTCAATACGCGATGAGAGGCCAAACTCATGGGCGACGGGCAGGAAGAGATCCGGCGACAGCAGTTCCCCCTTATCACCGCGCATCCTCAGCAGCACCTCATAATAGGCATCGCCCCTCAGCCCTTCAATGCGCTGGGCCATCAGCACAAACTGGTCACCGTCGAGCGCATTTTGCAGGCGGTTCATCATCTCCACTTTGCGTTTGACCGCATTTTGAACATGGTTTGAGCCCGTTTGTTGCAGGCTTTCAGGCTGCTGAGTGGAGAGCGAAACCCCGGCCATGGTGCTTAGCTCACCGAGCAACAGATAGAGATGGGAAACCGGGTGGCGCACAAAGCAGTAGCTGAGGCCGATCTGCGGCTGCAGCGGCATCCCGTCCCACATAAAGCGGAACCGCCTGGCGTGGGCGTACAGGGACTCGATTTTTGCCTGATGCGCTTCATAGTTGAGGCGTACGGCCAGATCGTGCCCTGAAAGGTTATAGACCATTTCGCCCGGCGACAGCTGGCCCCGCAGATATTCAGCCAGCTGCTGTTTATATTGAATCCGCAGCAGGACGCCATAATTGCGCCCAAGCAGCTCAAGCTCGGGAATCGATACAAACCCCAGCGCCGACCAGGGAGCATTCCCCAGATCGCGACACAACGCGCGTAGATTCGGCATCTGCATCATCGGATCGATAAACGCGACGCGACGTGCCTTGTAGTGCAGAAAACGCTGGCGAGTGGTGACCGCCGCCATCAAATAAATGGTGATCGAGAAGACGGCATAACAGGATGAGGCAATTGCCAGATGCAGCTGAAAGCCCATATCCGGCGGTAAATAGTTGTGGAACCCGGCGCAGAGAATAATTAGCACCACGGTCCAGACGTTGGTGATAAACAGAAAACCGAAGCGCATCGCTCCCCACAGCATGACCGGCAGGATAAGCGTCAGCGTATAATCGGTATTAAAAATGGTTTTGCTCTGGCTAATCGGGTAGAGCAGCAGCCAAATAAGCAGGCCGACGAGCGCTCCCCACATCAGCATTTCCGTATGGGTTACGCCATTTTGCCGCTGCGCCCGCATACGCGACCAGAAACTTTTGATAAAGCGCGGGTGCACAATCATTCGCAAAATAAAATAGAAGAACGGCAGCCCGGTTAATCCCCCGACCAGTACGGCCTGGAAATTAATTAATGTGCGGGTACTCCACGGCGTTGCGGAAAGAAGTGAAAAGCCGCGATCGTACCAGCCTAAAAATAGCCCCAGCTCATACAACACCAGAAACAGCAAAGCATTCACCAACACCAGCCAAAACATACGCTGGGCGGTGACCTGCAGCGTGCCAAAGGTGACCGCGCTGCGCCGCGCCACAAAATAACGGTAGCAGCCCCAGCTTATTGTCATCGGCAGGAGGAAGTCTAAAAGGGCGAACAACGAGCCCATCCCGCCTTCAAAAGGCAGGTAGCGAATCAGCAGCGCCAGGATGATGCCCGGGAAGGCAGCACGCCCAAACAGCAGCAGGCTCGCCGTCAGCAGCGGCAGCGACAGGTACAGCAGGAATACCCGCCCACCGTCTAATACCGTTTGCGCGTTAAGCGCTGCCACCAGCGGCAATAGCAGGCTGGGGAGTATAAGGGGCAGAGCCCACCATTTATTTTTTGAGTGTTTATACCAGGTCGCTAATCGCATACATCTTCGCCAAAATCCCTGCTCCTCTTTAAGTCTCTTCCGGATATCCTTCCGGTCCGTTATTGCCCATCGACCTTAAATCAATGTGCAGGGCAAATTCTAGTGAGCTAATAGTAAGAATAATTGATGTATATCAGTTTCAGTCCATTGAATCGTTGCTGGGTGTAAAATTAAGACTTAATCCAGATCAACTTAGTTCAGAATAAATTCACCTGGGAGAGTAAATGCCCACTATTCATTCAACTGGCCCAGTTTTACATGATGAAGAATTGACCTGCGTTGTTCAGTGTGACTAAATAGCCCCGTCGCCCGCCGCAGCCGGGCTTATCTCAAGGACCCTTGCGTGACACAGGTTACGACTATGCAAAGACGAAACCGTTTTAATAATCGCATGACCCGCATCATTCTGCTCATCAGTTTTCTGTTCTTTTTTGGTCGCTTTATTTATTCCTCCATCGGCGCGTGGTATCACCACAAGGATAAAAAAGCGGAAACCCAACAAAGCAGCCAGCAGGTGGACAGCACTCAGCGTTAGCCCTGCGTCCTTCCTGCTTCGCCTGTCCGTTCAGGCACAAAAGCCGCTCCGACCCGTTTGTTCTAAAATGCCCAATCCGACCCATCTGCCTCCCCCGCATCTTGACCCTAAGTTAACTTGAGGTTGTAAAGTTTCGCCATCGATAACAGAGAGATGAGCGAACTATGGAACACATTGATGTCGGCTTCACCCACGTCGCTTTTATGGTTAAAGACCTGGAAAAAAGCGTTGATTTCTATCTTCGCTACACCGCCATGAAGGTCATCCATCACCGGCAGCCTGATCTGCCAGAGGCGCGTAAAGTCGCCTGGCTAAGCGATCGCACAAGACCTTTTGCGCTGGTCCTGGTGCAGGCGGATAACCCCACCGACACGCCGCTGGGTAACTTTGGCCATCTTGGCGTGGCCTGCGCGACTAAAGAAGAGATCGATCAAAAAACGGCAATGGCGAGAGCTGAAGGCGTGCTGCGCAGAGAGCCAGAGCAGCTGGGGGATCCGGTCGGCTACTTCGTCTTCTTTGCCGACCCGGATGGCAATACGCTGGAGCTGTCTTACGGCCAACGCGTCGGCCTTGAAGCGCTGTAGTTGACCACGCACGGGCAACACCGTTACCCGGCGGGTTGATTAGGCTTTGACCTGCAGATTGTGGTGTCTGGCAATCTCGCCTGGGGGTCGTCAGCCAAAAACGGTCCCGCTGCCCGGCCAGCGTTGCCAACGCCTTCTTCAGGTGCCAGAAACGGAACGGCTGCCCAACGATATAAGGATGCAAAGCGATCCCCATCACCAGCGTCTGCTGCTCGCTGCGAGCCAGCATTTCTGCCAGCTGATCGAGCATCATCTGGCAAAACAGCTCTGCTGAAGCCCCGTTAGGGATGATCGTCGGGATATCGTTGATCTCCTGCGGATAGGGGACCGAAAGCAGCTCACCGT
The DNA here is from genome assembly GCF_900635955.1 of Cedecea lapagei. Taxonomy (GTDB): domain Bacteria; phylum Pseudomonadota; class Gammaproteobacteria; order Enterobacterales; family Enterobacteriaceae; genus Cedecea; species Cedecea lapagei. Next base: position 1,021,196 of record NZ_LR134201.1, on the reverse strand, counting down.
GCCGTGTGCTGAAAGTGACCGGACGATCGTCATGGGCCCAGTTTAGCGTGTAGCTAAAACCGTTATGCCGCAGCAGATCCGGGGTATCCTGGCTTTCAGAAATCCAGGGAGAGAGCCAGCCCTCCACGCTCTTCCCTGACCAGCCGCTTAGCCGCTGCTGGCACATCGCGATCATTTCGTTCTCGGCCCTGACATCAAGTTCGCCCTGACGTTCAGAGTTGGTATGCCCGTGGGCAATCAGTTCGCTCTGCCCGTTAGCCATCCAGCGCTCAAGCAGCTGCGGGCAGTAATCGAGAATCGAGGTATTGCAGATAACGCTGGCCGGGAGTTCCAGCTGCTGGAACAGATCGGCCAGGTGCCAGCCGCCCACGCGGTTACCGTAGTCGCGCCACGAGTAATTAAGGATATCCAGCTTATTGGCAGCCTGCGAGAGCTTTGCCCCTTCCGAACAGCCGAAGGAGAAATGTTCGAGATTCATCGCAACATAGACCGCCAGTCGCTTATTGCCCGGCCAGCGGTAATCCGGCAGATCCTCAGGGCCATGGTAATCGTAACGCTGGTGATGATTGAGTTGATACATCCAGTCAGGCGTTGTCATTCACTTCTCCTTTGTGGCTCCAGGCCGTCTTTGGCGACAGAGACAGGCTGATGACGCTGAAGATAAAGGCCGAGACGATGGAAACAAGCGCCACGGAATACTCCGGTGCATGCAGCGAGGTGATGCTGCTGCAAATAATGGAGAAGCCCCATGCAGCCAGCAGGCGATAAGGCGTGAAACGCTGCTGACCCATCACCATCCAACCGATAATTGCGCCACCGATTCCCGGTACCACGATACCGAGCAGGCTCAGCCAGCCCACCAGCCAGTCGGTGATCCCCGCCAGCGCCAGCAGCGTACCAACGATACCGAGCACCACTACCAGCTGGCGAAAACTTAAAGGTAGTACAGCACTCCATCCTGCGGCGGCGTTATACAGACCGTGGGTTGCTACTGAGGCACAGTTGATGACAAAAAACAGCGCGGCAAAGAGGCCAAATGCCGGCCCCAGGTTCAGCAGGAGATGCGCGAAATCGCCGTCTACCGCCTCCCCGCTGGCGGCAACCAGGCCGCCCAACAGCATCGGTAAAATATTGGCAAACGGAAAAGCGCAGAGCGAAGCCACAACCGCCTGAGCTGGTGTTTTTGACCAGCGGGTAAAGTCGGCGGTCAGCGTGCCCGAATCAACAAAGACAGAAATAGCCATCGTGACGCCGATACCTAAAGCCAGGGCATGGCCGCTGGCTGGCCGGTAGTTGACCACCTCGCTCCACTGATGGTGCTGAAAATTGAGCACCATACTGATGATACCGGTAAGAATAAACAGCGTAATCGACACCAGGCTGATAGGCTTGAGCATCTTGATGCCGGCCATCGACAGGGCGGTAAACAGTGCGCCCCCCAGCGCCACCGACCAGCCCAGCGGCAGCCCCAGTAAGGTATTTAAACCGTGCCCCGCCAGCCCGGTCTGCACCGCAAACCAGCCCACCACCAGCCCGGCCAGGAACACCGCAATGACTTTCGCCCCTACCTTGCCAAAAATGGCCTGACAGCTGAAAGCAAAGGTTTTGCCCTGCTTTGCCGCCAGCGCGCTCAGGCAGGCGACATAGGCCGCCAGCACAATATTCCCGAGCACAATAGCCAGTAAGCCTTTCAAAAAGCCGAGGCTCACCACTATCTGCGCCCCCACAAAGGCTCCGACCATCACCATCGGGAAACCCGCCCAGACCACGGCAACCGAAAAGAGGCTTTTTCTTGCCTCCAGCGGTACAGGTTGGTGTTCATACTCATTATTTGCGTTGGCCATCGTGCTTCCCCTTAAACAGATTTGTAGCTGAATGAGCAACGTTTGTGCCAGGTTGGCAGAGAGGGGCCGGGCGCGGACGGGGTCTGTTGATTATCTGAATGAGTCCATCGGGCTTGCACCGAAAGCGGGATGCGGCACAAATCCTCTGCGCTAAAAAGGCGCGTTATCTGGCCGGGGAGCGACAGCTTTCTTTAAAGCACTTTATGTTCTAAGTATAGCAATTTATATTCCTATGGGCTTTAGCGACAACCCATTACTCTCTGCAAAATTAATCGGTAAATTGTGGTCAGTGGTTGGTTAAATGAGTGGAAGATCCTCGGTTTATTTACATCAAGAGCAGCGCGAATTTGTGCATAAACTGCAACGTTCCTGGCTGTGGCGCACGGAGCTGCCAACCTGGCTGCTGATTATCACGATTTATGGCGGCTGGTTTGCCACCGTCGCCTGGTGGAAAACCATTGGCCTGCTTCCCGCCACGCTGCTGCTTATCTGGTTCGCCACCTGGTACATGTCGCTGCAGCATGAGCTGCTGCATGGCCACCCAACACGTTTTCCGCGCCTTAATCAGCTCTTCGGGCTGATGCCTTTTTCTATCTGGTATCCTTACGGCACTTACCGCGATCTGCATCTTAAACATCACCAGGATGAAGACCTGACCGTGCCGGAAACTGACCCCGAGAGCTACTACTTTACTCGCCGCCGCTGGCAGCACTTTAGCGGCGTTCAGCGCCTGCTGGTGCGCCTGCGTAACACCTTCCCCGGCAGACTGCTGTTAACGCCAATGCTGACCATGCGCTGGACGGTGGTCAATATCTGGGAATCATTCCGCAGCGGTAACCGCCCGGCGATGGCCATGTGGACTGTGCATATCCTGCTGCTTATCCCGGTGCTTGGCTGGCTGGTTAAACATGATTTCTCGGTGATCTACTACCTTCTGGTAGTGACCTGGCCCATGCTGGCGATGACCAAAGTGCGCTCGTTCTTTGAGCACCGAGCTGCCGAAGATCCGGAAGCGCGAACCGTCATTAATGAAGCGGGAATGTTCTGGCGCTTACTGTTCCTGAACCTTAACTATCATTCGGTCCACCATGACCTGCCCCGTATTCCCTGGTACGGCCTGCCTACGGTTTACCGGGCCTACAAAGAGGAGTACCTGCGGCGTAACCAGGGCTTCTTTGTCAACGGCTATGGCGAACTGATGCGCGAACACCTGATTAAGCCCATTCAGGTAGAGATCAACCCGTTCTTCCCGGATGGTCGCCTTGCTCAGGACTCTGTGCAGCAGGAGAAAGCTCATGAGTAAACTTATCTCTCTGCCAATGTACGACGTGCACCATCCCGATACCGAAGCACTGCTAAGCGCGCTTCGCCAGCTGCTCAATCACGAAGGGCTGGACGGCGACAGTTTGCTCTACAGCGAGCCTGAAGACCGCCTTGCCCATTGGCAGGATCCGCAGCTGCTGCTTAGCCAGACCTGCGGCTATCCGCTGCGTGCCCTGCTTCCTGACGTGCAGGTGGTCGGGACTTTTCATTACCAGGCTGCAGGCTGCGAAGGATTCAACTACAGCAGTCACCTGGTCGTCCGTGAAGCTGATGCCGGGAAAACGCTTGCGGATTTTCGTGGCCAGCGCGTGGTCTGTAACAGCGATGATTCACAGTCCGGTTATCACACGCTACGAAGCCAGGTAGCTCCGCTGCAAAAAGAGGGGAAGTTCTTCTCGGATATCGCGTTTAGCGGCAGCCACCGCCAGTCGCTGGCGGAAGTTCAGGCGGGCAGAAGCGATATTGCTGCCATTGACGCGGTCACTCTGGCGCTGGTTAGCCGCCACGAGCCCGATCGCGTTGAAGGTCTCGTTTCAATAGGTACAACGGCGCTGGTGCCGGGTTTGCCGATGATCACCTCGGCACACGCTTCCGTTGAGGAGCTGGCAAAATTGCGCAACGCGCTGAAGCGTCTGGTTAGCGAGCCTGAATGGCGAGAAGTGCGAGAGCCTTTGCTGATTAAAGATTTTAGCTTTACCCACCGGGATGATTATCAGCCCATTAGCGATGCGGCACTGAAGGCTGCGGCTAGTGGATTGATCACGCTTTAGGTTACTTTTTTTACCCTCACCCCGACCCTCTCCCAAAGGGAGAGGGAGTATTCCTTAATCCCAACACTTCTTTCGTCCCCTCTCCCCCATGGGGAGAGCGGGTTTCGTCAATCCTAATGCTTCTTTCGTCCCCTCTCCCCCCATGGGGAGAGGGTTAGAGTGAGTGGCGAATATGTCACTCACGCCTGAACTGATTCACTACCGGCGGCAATCCCAGCTTCTCGCGTAATGTTCCAGGGCGGTAAGCCTGCTGCATCACCCCGCTCTTCTTAAGAATCGGCGCCACCTGGTCGATAAAGTTATCAAAATCCGTCGGCAGGAACGGGAACATCAGGTTATAGCCATCTACGGCTCCGGCATGAAACGCCTCGCTGAGCGTGTCGGCAACTTCCTGCGCGGTGCCGATAACTAGCCAGCTATCCGAACTTTGAAGCAACAATCTTCCCAGCTGCAGGACCGTCAGCTCTGGATCGTAACCCTTAATGATCTGCAAAGCGGTTCTCAGCCCGTCAAAGCCCTGCTCGTCCGGCAAAGGCGGCAGCGGCGCATGAGGATCGTACTCCCCCATATCCATCCGCAGATAGGTACTCAGGAGATCCAGCGCCATCTGATCGTTCATCAGCGTTTGGATGAGCTTCTGCCGCTGCTCTTTTTCTTCCGGGGTATTTACCACCACCGGCAGCACACCACCGAGGATCTTAAAGTGTGCCGGGTCACGCCCCAGCGCAAGGAGGCGCTTGTCCATATCCGCGCGGTAGGCCAGGCCCTTCTCAATATTGCTCATAAATACAAAGTGAATATCCGCCTGGGCGGCAGCCAGCTGCTTGCCCGACTCGGAAGAGCCGGCCTGCACCACAATCGGGTGTCCCTGAGGCGGGCGCGGCACGTTCAGCGGCCCACGCACCTTAAAGAATTCACCTTCGTGATTCAGCGGATGCACGCGATCGGGGTCGGCAAAATAGCCGCTCTGCTTATCGATCAGCACCGCATCATCTTCCCAGGAATCCCAAAGCTTCCGGACCACCTCAATAAATTCGGCGGCACGTTCATAGCGCCTGCCGTGCTCCGGCAGCGTATCCAGGCCATAGTTAGCGGCCTCTTCCGGCAGCCATGAGGTGACCACGTTCCAGCTCGCTCGCCCGCCGCTCAAATGATCGAGCGAGGCAAAATAGCGCGCCAGGTTGTAAGGCTCGGTATAGGAGGTTGAGGCGGTGGACATCAGGCCAATATTTTCTGTGGTTGCCGCCAGCGCGGCCAGCAGCGTAATCGGCTCCAGCCGTGGATTAGCATAATGCGCGAGGCCGCTCGGCACGGTATCCCAAATGGCCACATGGTCGGCAATAAAAATATTGTCCAGCACGGCAGCCTCGGCTCTACGCGCCAGCTCGGCGTAATACTTCAGGGTAAAAATCTCTTTACCGGGTGCATCAGGGTGGCGCCAGGAGAATCGATAATCCCCCTGCGGATTGAAGAAGAACAGATTGAAAATGGCGGTAGCTTGTGACATGTCGGGATACTCGTTGTGAAGTGGCCTTCCCTGGCCGGGGACTCGTTATTTAGCGGCCAGCTTCTCTTTTACCCACTGGTCGGCAACTTTTGCCGGATCTTTATGATCGACATCCACCAGCTTGTTAAGCTGAATCAAATCTTTGGTGGTCAGCTTCGCGGAGATGTTGTTGAGAACTTCTTCGACTTTTGGTGAAACAGAGCCTTTATGTACCAGAGGCACCAGGTTCTGAGCCGGCTGTTCGTGTTTGTCATCCTCCAGCACCACCCACTTCTCTTTCAGCAGGTCACCCTGGGTAGAAACCAGCGTCGCCACGTCGATTTTGCCGGAGTTCAGCGCCAGACGGCTCAGTGGGCCACCGATATCCAGCGACTTAAAGGATTTGAATTTGATGCCGTAGACACGTTCCAGCCCAGGCAGGCCCAGGGCGCGGGTAGCCACTTCAGGCGGCCCGCCAACAACCAGCTCGGGAGCAACCTTCGCCAGGTCGGACAGCGTCTTCAGATTATATTTTTTGGCCGTTTCTTCACGCACGCCCCACGCGGTAATGGACGCGGCCGGAGAAGGATTTAGCAGCACCAGATCCGCCGGCAGCGCCTGCTTCAGCTCGTCAGAAACTTCCTGCTCGGTGGTCGATTTGCTGCCGCCGTGATAGTAGTTCAGCAGCGCACCAAGGTATTCAGGCACCACGTCCAGCTCGCCGGTTTTCAGCGCCGGAATAATGATCTCGCGGTTGCCGAGGTTGAGGCGAGTTTTTACATCAATGCCCTGCTGCTTCAGCGCGCTGGCGTAGATATTTGCCAGGATTGTTTGCTCCGAGTAGTTTGCGCCGCCGATGGTGACCGTTTCCGCCTGAGCGGCAAACCCCACGCTTGCCAGCCCGGCAGCCAGTAAAGTCAATTTGAATCCCTTGCTCGCCGTAGATAACCAGTTTTTCATCATCATCACCCTTCTCTCTTTTATGTTGTGTTGTGCGCAGGCACTAACCTGCTGTTGGTATTGCAAAATTAAGCCAGCGCCTGGCGACCTGGGCCATTAACAGCTCACAGCCAATCGCCAGCAGCGAGATCACCACCGAACCGGCAATGACCTGCGGGTAATCGCGCTGCCCGAGACCGTCGATAAGAAAGCGCCCTAAGCCATCCAGCCCGGCATAAGCCGCCACCACCGCGGTGGCGATAAGCTGCAGCAAAGAGGTACGGATCCCGGCAAAAATCAGCGGCATCGCTAGGGGAATACGGACCTTAAGAAGGCTCTGCAGCGGCGTCATGCCCATCGCTTTTGCGGCATCGCACAGCGTTTGATCGGCATGGCTAATGCCGACATAGGTGTTGGTCAGCATCGGCGGAATAGCCAGCGCAACCAGAGCGATAAATACAGGCACATCGTTGAAGCCAAGCAGCATAATGCACAGCAGAATGATCCCCAGCGAAGGGAACGCTTGGCCAATGTTGAACAGGTTGATGGCGAAAAACGCCCCACGCCGCCAGTAGCCGAGCAGAATGCCGAGCGGCTGGGCTACCAAAGCGCCAATAACGAGACTAATCAGCACGTAGTAGAGATGCTCAGCGAAACGGTGCCAGATGCCGAGATCGCCGTTCCAGTGGTCGGCCTGTAAGAACCACAGCCAGGTGTCATGAAGAATATCCATCAGCGCGTCCACCCGGTCAGGCTGTAGCCGAGGCGGGCTATCAGCAGGTCAAGAAACAGCGACAGCACAAGGCTCAGCGCCAGGCTGACCAGAATCGGCGTCAAAAAGTTTTGGTTAAAACCGAGGATCATCAGCTGCCCCAGGCCACCCTGACCGATCAGCGCGGTGACGATCACCAGCCCCACCAGCGTCACGGAAGCGATGCGCAAACCGGCAAACAAGGCAGGCAGGATCAGGAACAGCTCAACTTCGATAAAGCGGCCAAATCGCGTATAGCCAAGCGCCCTGCCCGACTCCAGCACATCCGCTGGCAGCTTCTGCATCCCCGCCAGCACGTTGCGCAGCAGGATCAGCAGCGAATAGAGAGTCAACCCGATCACCGCGGTCGTCATCGACAGCCCGGTCCACGGCAGCAGCAGAATAAACAGCGCCAGTGAAGGGATGGTAAACAGCACGCCGCTCAGCGAGATCAGCGGCCCGGAGAGCGCGGGCCAGACGATGGAAAGCAGCAGCATTATCGCGGTCAACACAGTACCCATCGCCAGAGACAGCAGCACCATCTGCAAATGCTGTAGCATCAGCTCGCCGATCATATCGAGATTGTCGGTCACCCATTGCCAGTCAATCATTGCGGTGCAGCTCCTGGTGGCGGTTGAGCGCATCACTTAGCAGACCGCTATCAACGGCGCCGGCGTAGCGACCCTCGGGCGTTACACGCACCAGCACGCCCTGCGGTACGTCCAGCAACTCGCTGTAAACGTGGCGCAGCGACTCACTCTCTTCGGCAATCCGCACCGGGAGCTGCTGCCCATTTTCGAGCCAGTGCAGAGGCCGCCCGTCGGCATCCAGGACCAGAGCACGCTGCCCGTTGAGCAGGCTGGTATCGGAAGATACTGGCTCATCATGCGTCAGGACCGGTACATCACGGCGCGGCAGGTCGCCTACGCGCATCATGCCAAGACGCTTCAGATTCGGTTCCGGACCAATAAAGTCACGCACAAAGTCGCTGGCGGGCCAGGAGAGAATATTGTCCGGGGTATCAAACTGTTCGAGGTGCCCACCTTCACGGAAAATGGCAATGCGGTCGCCGAGGCGAATCGCCTCGTTGATATCGTGGGTCACCAGAATAATGGTTTTATGCAAACGCCCCTGCAGCGACAGCAGCTCGCCCTGTAGCTTGTCGCGTACCACCGGGTCGATGGCGGCAAAAGGTTCATCCATCAGCAAGATTGGCGGATCGGCAGCAAGGGCTCGGGCGATAGAAACCCGGCTTTGTTGCCCGCCAGAAAGCTGGTGGGGATAGCGTTTCAGCACCAGAGGGTTCAGCGACATCAGCGCCACCAGCTCGTCAATGCGACGGGCGATGGCACGTTTGTCCCAGCCCAGCAGGTGCGGCACGGTGGCGATGTTTTCCGCCACGGTACGGTGAGGAAATAGCGCCGGGCTTTGCATCACAAAGCCTATCTTGCGGCGTACCTGAATAATGTCAGCGCGGGAGAGCGGCTGGCCCTGAATATAGACTTCACCGCTGTCGGGTATGTCCAGCCGGTTAATCATCCTCAGGGTGGTGGTTTTGCCGCAGCCGCTGGGACCGACGAAGGTGCATAGCTCTCCTTCGTTAATCGTCATATTCAGCGAGTTGATTGCGTGCTGTACATTGCCCGGGTAGATCTTATTGATGTTTTCTAGTTGAATCATGATGCTTCTGAACTTCCTCATACCGCGCAATCGAAGCCTGTAAGGCTTATACGTTTCAGCACACTTCGGGGCAGTATTGCAGAGTCAAATGCGTTCACAAATTCAACATGATGCTAAGAATTGCCGAAAAATAACTATAGCTCGAAGGATAATTACACTCATAAAAACAAAGGATTAATTCTTTACCCTGAGTGCCTGGAATCACTATTGCGCAGCACTGCTTCGCACTATTATTAAAAAAACAATAAGGAGAATGACGAATGCCCCAGCTTTACGCCCGCCCTTTAGCCGTCGGCGATACGCTCGCGGTATTTTCGCCCTCTTCCGCCGCCACCGCATTTGCGCCAAAGCGTTACCAGAGAGCGAAGGCCTTTATTGAATCACAGGGATTTTATCTGCAGGAAGGTAGCCTGACGGGCAAAAAGGATTCCTGGCGTTCCGGCTCGATTCGCGAGCGAGCGGATGAGTTTAATGCCCTTTTGCATGACCCGAACGTGCGCTGCATTATCTCGGCTATCGGCGGCTTAAACAGCAACTCATTGCTGCCTTACATCGACTACGCGCAGCTGATGAAAGATCCCAAAATTATCATCGGCTATTCGGACGTGACCGCGCTACTGGCAGGCATCTATCAAAGGACAGGGCTGATTACCTTTTATGGCCCGGCGGTGGTGGCCTCTTTGGGTGAATTCCCTCCGCTGGTCGACACCACTTTTGACTATTTCCTCAACATCCTCAGCAGGCCGCAGACGCTGCCGTACGCGCTGAGCCAGCCCGCTGAATGGAGCGAGGAGATGATCGACTGGGAAACCCAGTCCCGGGGGAAAACGCTGCGGCCCGGTGGCTGGCGCTTCGAGGGCGCTGGCAAAGTAGAAGGCCGAGTCATTGGTGGCAACCTGAATACCCTTTACGGCCTCTGGGGCAGTGAATATATGCCCGATATCAACCGGGGCGATATTTTGTTTATTGAGGACAGTCTGCACAGCGCGGCGGAACTGGAGCGAGAATTTTCGCACCTTTTACTGTGCGGCGTATTCGACCGCATCGCCGCCATTGTGCTCGGCAGGCACGAGCTGTTTGACGACCAGGGCAGCGGAAAATCGCCGCTGCAAATCCTGAGGGAAGTGCTCAATGGCCGCGAGATCCCTATCGTCTCCGATTTCGACTGCTGCCACACGCACCCGATGCTGACGCTCCCGCTCGGCGTGCGGATGCTCATCGATTTTGACAATCAGGCCATTTCGCTGACCAGCCCATGGCTGGAGCCCCGTCAGTAATCGAACGCCAGCATGCCTGAACGCCAGACGCTGGTCGTACGGATCAGCGCCTTATCACGCAGGAAGTTAATCAGCGTGGCGATCACTTTATCGTGCCGCAGTTCAGGACGGGTGACGATGAACAAATGGCGGCGCAGCGGCTGAGGTAAATCCAGAATGCGCATATTTTCCGGCACCGGCAGCACCGAAAGCCACGGCATAATCGAAAACCCCAGCCCCTGATTCACCAGCCCGACAATCCCGCTGTCGCTGGCAAGCTTATGCACCACCTCGTTACGCAGCCCCATTTCACGACAGCGCTCAACGGCGGGGCTCAGCGTGTTTGCGTTCGGCTGGATAAACGGCAGCTTTTCCAACTGATGCCAGCTAAAAGGCTGCTGCAGCCGGAAGCTGCGGGGCAGCATCAGCATGTAAGGGTCGCTGATGTACGGTACGCCGTGCAGCGACTCCGGGTAGCCCTGAATGGTAATGCCGATGTCCGCCCGCCCGGACACCACCGCGTCGTTGAGGTGGTGGTATTCCGTCGCGCTGTCATCAATATCCAGATGAATATCGGGTAAGGCAGTAGCGAGCGCCTCAAAGTAAGGGGGCAGCAGGTTCGCCGTCGCGCTGCGAAAGCAGGCCACCCGCACGCGCCCGGCAAGCTGCGGCGCTTCCGCCGCCGCCTGCTCAATGCCTTCCAGCAGCTGCATGATTTTTTTCGCATCTTTGAGAATCTGCGTGCAGGCGGCAGTCGGGGTGCAGCCGCTGCGCGAGCGGTGCAGCAGGCGCACATTCAGGTGCTGCTCCAGTTCGGAAATCGCATGGCTAATGCGCGATTGAGTACAGCCCAATGCTGCGGCCGCAGCGCTGAAACCATTGTTTTCCACTGCGGCTATCAGCATTTCCAGCTGATTTAGCTTTATTCCGGCCATATCTTCAGTCAGTTATTGGAAATGTCGCGCTTCGACAAATCGATTTTCTTCATAGATAAGGAAAACATATCACGGTTTTCGGTTGCCGCCTATCGGCCCTGTTCCCATCATAAAGCCAGCCAGTACGGCGCATAAAAGTAATAACGCACCACCTGAACCAAGCACTTTTAAGGAAAACCTGAGCATGCCCGGCATCATTCATTACGGCACCTTTGTCGTCTCTTTCATCCTGCTGTTAATTATTCCCGGCCCCGGCAATCTGATTCTGATTACCAGCGCCAGCAAAGGCGGCGCGCGCAGCGGCTATCTCTGCCTGATGGGGATTTTGTTGGGTGACCAGGTGCTGCTGTGGTTGGCTATCGCGGGCGTAGCGGCGCTGCTGGAGTCCTCGCCGCATGTTTTCCAGATAATCAAATGGCTCGGCGCAGCTTACCTGCTGTGGATGGGCGCGCAGCTGCTGATGAAGGCGTATACCAGCGCCCCGCCGCCGCCGGTGACCGGCAAAAGAACGCCATTTTTGCAGGGCATGGTTATCACTCTGATGAACCCCAAGCCCATTCTGTTTTATGTAATGTTTCTGCCGCTGTTTATCGACCCGGCGCGCAGCCTGGGGATCCCGACCTTCGGGATTTTGGCCGGTACCGCCGCCGCGCTGACCTTTATCTACTGTTCGATAATGATCTTCCTGACCACCTCGCTTGCCGAGAAGGTCCGTTCGCGGCCCGGCATGGTCTTTCTGCTGGAGAAAGCAGCCGGTCTGTTCCTTGCGTTGTTTGCGGTGAAGCTGGCGTTTTTTAGCTGAGGCCAAAAATAAAGGGGCATCTTAATGCCCCCCGATTAAGCTTACCCGAAGCGCCGTAATTCTCGGGGTAAATGGCTAAACAGCTCATAGCCGTCGTCGGTGATGAGCAACATATCTTCCAGCATGATCGCCCCAACGCCGATGCCGTAGTAAGGCGTTTCCACGCTAAAGACCATGCCAGGCTCGAAGGTTTCGGTTGCCGCCGCGCTAACAAAAGGCGCCTCTTCCAGGCCCAGGAACAGCCCATCACCATGCCCTAAATGGCCGCGGTTATAATGCGGCAAGCCACTGGCTTTTATTTTGCTCATCGTGTCGTTAAAGACGTGGCTGAGCTTCACGCCCGGGCCAATCAGGCTGAGCATATGCTCGTGGCCCTGCAAAATCGTTTGGTAGATTCGCTCAGCCATTGCCGTAGGCTGCCCGAACACCACGGTACGCGCCAAATCCGCCCCGTACCCGGCAACATCCACGCCGCAGTCAAACTTGATTAAATCTCCCGGTTTAACGGGTTCACGGCTCGGGATGAGTTTGGGGGCAAAATCATCGCCAACCGAGATCAAATGGAAGCGCGAAAGGTTCGTCTCCGGGTGCTGCATAATGGCTGCTTTATATGCCGCAGTGAGATCCCACGCCGAACATCCCGCCCCAATCGCCTTGAAGGCTTCACTGATGCCATACTCGGTGATCTCCGCGCTTTTTCGCAGGAAGACTATCTCCCACGGGCTTTTGACCATCCGTAGCTCATTGAAGATTGCCGTGGAGTCCACCAGCCGTAAATTCGGGATCACCTTATCCAGGGTCTGCTTGCCGCCGTTGCTCATGGCATTCAGCTCGATAGCGATGTTTTTATCCAGCACGCCCGCGTCCGCTAAAGTGGACTTGAGCAGAGTGAAAACCGCCTCAACCGGCGGGCCAATCGGCCGCTCTTTCACCACCCGCTGCGGGTTAAAAGGCTCATCGACATCCACCCAAACCGGGAAGGTCTTCAGCTCATAGTTCGCCAGCTCAAACTGTAAACCTGCCGCCTCAAACTCGTTCATCACGATCAAGGAAGGTAACTTTTCATCCCGGAAAATGACCGCCAGCGCCGCGCCGGTGTGGCGAAAGGTGTACATAAAGAAACTGGCAAACCCGGTGACATGGCAAAAGTTGTCCGGGGTGGTCACCACCAAAGCCTCAATATTGTTCCGTGCCATGATCGCCCTGGCTTTGGCCGTGACCGCCTGGAGATGATCTGCTTTATTCATGGTGCTCGTTACCTCAGTCTTGTTTAACTTTTGCCGTAGCCGGATCGCCAGATGTTTTAACAGATCAAAGGGGATTTATATAGCGGGCATAAATCCCGGGCGCGGAGTCGATTTTTAGCCAAAGATGTTTTGGCGATATTTTCGCCACACTGTATATGTGCTATCGTGTGTGTTAATTGCACATAGAAATGCGAAGATATTGAAGGAGGAGCCATGCCCGCATCAGCAAGTATACGAGTGAAAAAAACCGTCACCGTCACACTAGAGCCAGATCTGATTCAGGAAGCCAAAGCGGCAGGAATCAACTTGTCACAAACGTTGCGTAATGCTCTAAAAGCCGAAATCAAGGAGATTGAAGCCGCTCGCTGGAAGAAAGAAAACGAAGCCGCAATCGACTATTTGAACCAGCTCACGGAAGAAAACGGACTTTTATCCGACACCTACAGGACGTTCTAATCATGCAATTCACCGTCTACAAAAATACGGGAAAGCCCACGGCTTACCCGTATTTATTGAATGTTCAGAGCAACATCATTGGGCGCAGAAACACCCGAGTCGTCATTCCTTTATTTCCAGCTGAAAACTATAAAGGACCACGCACGGACAAACTCACCCCATCCATTAACCTGGCCGGTGAAGATTTTATTGTGATGACTCATGAACTCGCGAGTATCCCTGAACGGGTACTCGGCGCAGAACACTGCAGCGCGGCTGAATATGAAAATACAATAAAAGCAGCGCTTAACTTCCTTTTCTATGGCATCGAGTAGCCGGCTCCATTACGTACACGCCATGTTTTCCATCGGGCATGACGAAGCCAACCGGGAAGTGTTCAAAGCGGAAGATGCCGACAGCCCGGAATCCCTGGATAACGCCGCCAGCGACGTGCATTTCTAGACGATACTGTAATAAACACCGTCAAAATAATAAAATTTGTGATATTTATCATGCTGTTATGATGACTTACAAACACGCTCTTTAGATTCGTGTTATTGCTTTACAACACGCATTTAGGGTTATCAGGCCATGATCAGACGCTTAAACAGCAGCTGCTGGACGTCCTGACGATGTGCCAGGATCGCATACGCGGTCACTAAGGTTTCGTCTACGGAATACAAAACCCGATAGCCTTCAGCGTGGTTAAACTCCCGGTATTTGGCGCAGCCAATTTTCAGCAATTCGGGGCAAATCTGGCCACTCAGGGGGAACTGGCCTACGGTACTCTCAAACTGTGTGAGAATATCTGCAATAACCGGACGCAGCTCAACATCAACGCGGCGCAGAAAACTCGCTATTGTGTCGATACAGTGCTTTACGGTAAGCGTGTACTCAAAGGTCACCTTCTGTTCCATGGAAATCCCTTAACGTTGAGCGCGCTGCGTTTAATCCGCAAGGCCATCGAGCAACTGGTCTTTCGAGAACACGCGCCCTTCCGCTTTATCTTTCTCTGACAGGGTAAGCAACTTCAGCAAAGCAATGGCGTTTTCTCGTTCCTGCTGCTGGTCATAGGACTCTATAACATAAGCCGGAACACCATTTTGTGTGACCAGGATAGGTTCTGACAGATCGAGCGTTGCGGCGTTCTTTTTAACGTAGCTGATTGTCTCTATTTTCATGTTTGGTCCGCCTGATGGTTATTATATGCACTGGCTTTAATATAGACTATATTTAGACCACCAACCAGAGTATGAGGAGCTATTCCAGTTGTCCGCTTTCTCGTTGATGAATCCACCTCGGTATTTGGGATGAGTGAGACAACAGGTCTGACGTAGCGCCTGTAAAAGACGCTGCTAAAAGGGAATATAAAAAACCCTCTGTAAAGACAGAGGGTTGATTGCAGTTTTACCTGTTCATGAAAACTCAGGAAGGGTTATCGGCTTATTCCCACTCGATCGTAGCAGGTGGCTTACCGGAGATATCGTAAACCACGCGGGAGATGCCGTTCACTTCGTTGATGATGCGGTTGGACACGCGGCCGAGGAAGTCATACGGCAGATGCGCCCAGTGAGCGGTCATAAAGTCGATGGTTTCTACCGCACGCAGGGAAACAACCCAGTCGTACTTGCGGCCATCGCCCATTACGCCCACGGAACGGACCGGCAGGAACACGGTGAACGCCTGGCTCACTTTGTTGTACAGGTCGGCTTTGTGCAGCTCTTCGATGAAGATAGCGTCGGCGCGGCGCAGCAGGTCGCAGTACTCTTTCTTCACTTCACCCAGCACGCGAACGCCGAGGCCTGGGCCCGGGAACGGGTGGCGGTAAAGCATGTCGTACGGCAGGCCCAGCTCGAGGCCGATTTTACGCACTTCATCTTTGAACAGCTCGCGCAGCGGCTCAACCAGGCCCATCTTCATCTCTTTCGGCAGGCCGCCCACGTTGTGGTGAGATTTGATGACGTGTGCTTTCCCGGTCGCGGAGGCCGCAGACTCGATAACGTCAGGATAGATGGTGCCCTGCGCCAGCCACTTAACGTCTTCCAGCTTCAGCGCTTCTTCGTCGAACACTTCCACGAACACGCGGCCGATGATCTTACGTTTGGCTTCAGGGTCGTTCTCGCCCGCCAGCGCGGTCAGGAAGCGGTTTTCGCCTTCAACGTGAACGATGTTCAGGCCGAAGTGGTCGCCGAACATGTCCATAACCTGCTGGGCTTCGTTCAGGCGCAGCAGGCCGTTGTCCACGAACACGCAGGTCAGGTTTTTGCCGATGGCGCGGTGCAGCAGCATCGCGGTCACGGAGGAGTCAACGCCGCCGGACAGGCCAAGAATAACTTTGTCGTCACCCACCTGCTCGCGGATGCGGACGATCGCGTCTTCGATGATTTTAGCCGGGGTCCACAGCGCTTCGCAGCCGCAGATCTCCAGAACAAAACGCTCCAGCAGACGCTGGCCCTGACGGGTATGGGTCACTTCCGGGTGGAACTGCACGCCGTAGAAACGTTTTTCTTCGTTGGCCATAATGGCAAATGGACAAGTTTCGGTGCTGGCAACGGTGACGAAGTCAGACGGGATGGCGGTGACCTTGTCGCCGTGGCTCATCCACACGTCCAGCAGCGGCTTACCGGCTGCGCTCAGGGAGTCTTCGATGCCGCGAACCAGCGCGCTGTCGGTTTTCACTTCAACCTGGGCGTAGCCAAATTCACGCTCGTTGGAGCTTTCAACGTGGCCGCCCAGCTGCATGGCCATGGTCTGCATGCCGTAGCAAACGCCGAACACCGGCACGCCGGCTTCAAACACATACTCAGGTGCACGAGGGCTGTTTTCTTCGGTGGTGCTTTCCGGGCCGCCGGAGAGAATGATGCCGCTTGGGTTGAACTCACGAATTTGAGCTTCGGTAACATCCCATGCCCACAGCTCACAGTAAACGCCCAGCTCACGGACGCGGCGCGCCACCAGCTGAGTGTACTGAGAACCGAAGTCGAGGATCAGGATGCGATGTTTATGAATGTTTTCCGTCATTGACGTTAATTCCGAGGCAAGTGAAACGAGAATATAAAGAGCCCGGCGCGTGGCCGGGCTAGTGAAATCAGGAGCCCATGCGGTAGTTCGGAGACTCTTTAGTGATGGTCACGTCGTGGACGTGGCTTTCCTGGATACCGGCACCGCTGATGCGCACGAATTCCGCTTTGGTACGCAGCTCGTCGATGGTACCACAGCCGGTCAGGCCCATACAGGAACGCAGGCCGCCCATCTGCTGGTGAACGATCTCTTTCAGACGGCCTTTATACGCCACGCGGCCTTCGATACCTTCCGGCACCAGTTTGTCCGCAGCGTTGTCGGTCTGGAAGTAACGGTCAGAAGAGCCTTTGGACATCGCGCCCAGAGAACCCATGCCGCGGTAGGATTTGAAAGCACGGCCCTGGTACAGTTCGATTTCGCCTGGAGACTCTTCGGTACCTGCCAGCATACCGCCAACCATCACCGCAGCTGCGCCAGCGGCGATAGCTTTAGCGATGTCGCCGGAGAAGCGAATGCCGCCGTCGGCGATAACCGGAATACCGGTGCCTTCCAGGGCTTCAACCGCGTCAGCCACGGCGGTGATCTGCGGAACGCCAACGCCGGTTACGATACGAGTGGTACAGATGGAGCCAGGGCCGATACCGACTTTAACCGCGCTGCAGCCAGCTTCCGCCAGTGCACGAGCGCCAGCGGCGGTTGCTACGTTACCGCCGATGATTTGCAGGTCAGGATATTTAGCGCGGGTTTCACGAATACGCTGCAGAACGCCTTCGGAGTGGCCGTGAGAGGAGTCAATCAGCAGAATATCAACGCCAGCGGCGACCAGAGCGTCAACGCGCTCTTCGTTGCCTGCGCCTGCGCCAACCGCAGCCCCAACGCGCAGACGGCCCTGCTCATCTTTACAGGCGTTAGGTTTACGCTCTGCTTTCTGGAAGTCCTTAACGGTGATCATGCCGCGCAGGTGGAAGCTCGCGTCCACAACCAGCGCTTTTTCAACGCGTTTTTCGTGCATTTTAGCCAGCACGACGTCGCGGGCTTCGCCTTCTTTCACGGTAACCAGACGCTCTTTCGGGGTCATGTACACGCTAACAGGCTGGCTCAGGTCGGTCACGAAGCGCACGTCACGGCCGGTAATGATACCCACCAGTTCGTTTTCTTCGGTCACTACCGGGTAACCGGCAAAGCCGTTACGTTCGGTTAATTCTTTCACTTCACGCAGGGTGGTTCCAGGCAGCACGGTTTGCGGGTCAGTGACCACGCCACTTTCGTGTTTCTTAACGCGCTTCACTTCTTCTGCCTGGCGTTCAATCGACATATTTTTGTGGATGAAACCAAGACCGCCTTCCTGCGCAAGGGCGATAGCCAGACGCGCTTCCGTCACGGTATCCATCGCTGCGGACAGCATAGGGATATTCAGACGAATAGTTTTGGTCAGTTGGGTGCCGAGATCGGCCGTGTTCGGCAGAACGGTAGAGTGAGCTGGAACGAGGAGAACGTCGTCAAACGTCAGTGCTTCTTTAGCGATACGTAGCATGGCAATATCTCAACCTGGGGGTGAATGAGAACAGATAAAATATTGCCGCGGCATTATACAGAGCGTAAGCGATTGCATCCACACTTTTTTCGCAAAACTCCTTGCTAATAGCGCACCGGGCTGTAGTATCGACCTATTAACCTGCTGATTTAGAATTTGATCCAGCTCACATGTCGACACTGAATTCCCCCTCAATTTTTACCGTTTCTCGCCTGAATCAGACGGTGCGTTTGCTGCTGGAGCAGGAAATGGGGCAGGTCTGGATCAGCGGTGAAATCTCCAACTTTAGCCAGCCCTCTTCGGGCCACTGGTACTTCACGCTAAAAGACGATACCGCCCAGGTTCGCTGCGCGATGTTCCGCAACAGCAACCGCCGCGTGACCTTCCGCCCGCAGCACGGGCAGCAGGTGTTAGTGCGCGCTAACATCACTCTTTATGAACCGCGCGGCGACTATCAGATTATCGTTGAAAGCATGCAGCCCGCCGGTGAAGGGCTGTTGCAGCAGCAGTACGAGCAGCTCAAGGCGAAGCTGAGCGCTGAAGGGCTTTTTGACCAGCAGCACAAGCAGCCCCTGCCCGCCCCGGCTCGCCAGGTCGGCGTTATTACGTCTAAAACCGGTGCGGCCCTGCACGACGTGCTGCATGTTTTACAGCGCCGCGATCCGTCTCTGCCGGTCATCATCTATCCGACGGCCGTTCAGGGTGCAGATGCTCCGCTGCAAATCGTGCGCGCCATTGAGCTTGCCAACCTGCGCAACGAGTGTGACGTGCTGATTGTCGGGCGCGGCGGCGGCTCGCTGGAAGATTTGTGGAGCTTTAACGATGAGCGTGTTGCGCGGGCGATTTTTGCCAGCCGTATTCCGGTTGTTAGCGCCGTAGGGCACGAAACTGACGTCACGATCGCAGATTTTGTCGCTGATTTACGCGCGCCGACGCCTTCCGCCGCGGCAGAGATTGTCAGCCGTAATCAGCTCGAACTTCTGCGCCAGCTTCAGGCGCAGCAGCAGCGTATGGAAATGGCGATGGACTATTACCTCGCCCAGCGCTCGCGGCGGTTTACCCAGCTGCACCATCGCCTGCAGCAGCAGCATCCTCAGCTACGCCTGGCCCGCCAGCAAACCACGCTTGAGCGCCTGCGCCAGCGGCTGAACGTGGCAATGGACGGCAAACTGCGCCGGGCGAATCAGCAGCAACTGCGCCTCAGCCAGCGCCTTAACCAGCAGCAACCTCAGCCACGCATTCACCGCGCCCAGTCTCGCTTACAGCAGCTGGAATACCGCCTGTCGCAGTTAGTAAGCGCTCAGCTTAGCCAGACAAAACAGCGCTTTGGCACCGCGCTCGCCCAGCTGGAGGCCGTTAGCCCGCTGGCGACGCTCGCCCGAGGCTACAGCGTAACGACGGCTGAAGATGGCAAAGTGCTGAAAAAAACCAAACAGGTGAAGTCCGGGGACACGCTGACCACGCGCCTGGATGACGGCTGGGTTGAGAGCCAGGTGACGGGCATCAAACCTGTGAAAGCGCCGCGTAAGCGTAAGCCAGCGGCGAAGAGCGAGTAATTAAAGCGCGGCGGGAGCAAACTCCACGCGCTTTTTAGAAATCAGCCCGTGGCCGTTCTGGCAAAAATAATCCACCGCCCCGCAAGCTTTCAGCACCTGCAGCGGCTTATGGCAGTCCGGGCATAGCGCCTCAAGACGGAAGTCTTTGCCACAGGTATTGCAGTGAGCTCCACCGTCCATTTGTTCCAGTTCATTTTTACACGCCGGGCAATTAACCATTTTCCTTCCCTCCCGCTAAGTCATTAATGAGCCCCATTATATACCCCTCACGTTAAGATGGATTCATTTCACTCTTGTGCAAAAGGCAGGCAAGTTTAGCGCATTCATGCACCGTTTTTGCCCAGCATCCTCCCTCTCTACCTCGCGCTTGTATCCAGACTGGTATCCAAGACGGCACCGTGCCTGAACCTTCAATTTTTTGAAGCCATTGGCATGGTAATTGAATGACTCCCGTTACGTGGTTAACCGGGGAGGAGATTCATGTTCGATGAGCTGTTAGATAAAGATGCTACTGAGCTTGCGGCGCTCATTCGCTGCGGTGAGGTTTCTGCACGTGAACTGACCCTGGCGGCCATTAACCGCCAGCAGGCACGTGAGCCGTTGATTCATGCGTTTTGTACCCCGACGCCGGAGCTGGCTCTTGCTCAGGCTGACGCCGTTGATGCTAAGCGCGCAAGCGGGCAACCGTTAGGCGCGCTGGCGGGAGTTCCTCTGGCGGTGAAAGATCTGATTTGTACTGCCGGGGTGAAAACAACTTCAGGATCGGTTGCTTATAAAGACTTTGTGCCGGAAGAGGATGATATCGCCGTAGAGCGCCTGCTGGCTGCGGATGCCATCCTCTTGGGTAAAACCACCGCGCCCGAATTTGGCTACAGCGGCGTTGGGCATAATCCTTTGTTTCCCTCGCCGCGCAACCCCTGGGATCTTAGCAAAACGCCGGGCGGCTCAAGCGCGGGCTCAGGCGCAGCGCTCGCCGCTCGCATGTGCCCGATTGCGCTCGGCAGCGACGGTGGAGGCTCGGTGCGCATTCCGGCCGCCCATTGCGGCGTCTATGGCCTGAAAGCCTCGATGGGGCGTGTACCTCTTTGGCCAGGTTGCCGCGACGAACGCTATCCTGGCGTTTCCAGCTGGGAATCGCTGGAGCACATCGGCCCGATGACCCGCACCGTGCGGGATGCAGCGCTGATGATGTCGCTGCTGGCTGGCCCGGATATGCGCGATCGCCACTCTATTCCCT
The DNA here is from genome assembly GCF_900635955.1 of Cedecea lapagei. Classification (GTDB taxonomy): domain Bacteria; phylum Pseudomonadota; class Gammaproteobacteria; order Enterobacterales; family Enterobacteriaceae; genus Cedecea; species Cedecea lapagei. The sequence continues at coordinate 1,000,380 of NZ_LR134201.1, read as the reverse complement.
GCTCTGACGTTGACTGGCTTGCCTCACTAGATAAGCCCTTACGTGGCCTGCGTATCGCCTTTAGCGTCGATTTTGGCTATGTCGCAGTAGACAGCGAAGTTCGCCGCTTAACGACAGAAGCCGCACGTCGTTTTGCCCGTGAGCTGGGTGCGGAGCTGGAAGAAGTGGATCCCGGCATTGCTGATGAAGCCAGAACATTTGCCGCCCTTGTGGCCTTTGAAAGCGACCTCACCGGCATGCGAAAAATGCAGGCCGAACTGGGGCCGGGGATGTCACCGCACCTGAGCGCCATGCTGCAGCACGAGTGGCGGGCCGAAACGTTTACCGACGCGAATACTCAGCGTAAAAAAATCTGCAATCAGCTTTGGCGTTTTATGCAGCGCTATGACCTGCTGCTGTCCCCGACGCTTGCCGTGCCGCCGTTCCCGCTCAACATGCAGGGCCCGGAAGTCATCGATGGGCGCATGGTAAGAAGCGACCACTGGCTCTCGTTCTGCTTCCCCTTCAACTTTACCGGCCAGCCGGCCGCTTCGGTCCCCGCAGGCTTTACCGCAGACGGGCTGCCCGTCGGGCTGCAAATTGTGGGTCGTCATCTGGATGATGGCCTGGTGCTCGCGGCAAGCGCCGCCTTTGAGCGCATTCAACCATGGAACCACATCTATCCTGCTTCACCCGGAGTTGTCCATGAATAAGAAATTGTCCCCTGCCCTGGAGCAGGAATTTGAGCACGAGCCCGTTCCGCTTAGCCATCGCCACTCCACGGGCTCCGTCTCGGCGGTGTGGTTCGGGTTTCCCATGATCCTCACCAACGCGCTGTTTGGCGGCATCATCACCTGGTCGCTGGGCTTCTGGCCTGCCATTATCGCCATTCTGCTGGGTAACCTGGTCCTGTTTGCTTATGTGGGCTCCCTCAGCTGGTTTGCCGGGCAGACGGGCATGAATTTCGCCCTGCAGGCGAAAAGAACCTTTGGTACTAAAGGCTACATCCTGGTTTCCGGTTTTCTTTCCACGGTGGTCATTGGCTGGTACGCCTTTCAGACCGGCCTTACCGGCACGGTGATTAATCAGACCTTCGGCTGGAATGCGCTTGCGGTGACGGGGTTCGCCATCGTGCTCTACACCGGCGTCACCTTCCTGGGCGTTCGCGCGCTGTCGATTATGGGCATGATTGCGGCCCCGCTGTTTGTGGTACTGGGCCTGGTGGCGCTTTGGCTGATTAGCCAGCAGCACGATTTCAGCGCCATCGCTCAGTGGCACGGCAGCCCTGCCGCAGTGGGTACGATGAGCATGGGCACCGCCGTCACCATGGTGGTTGCGGGCTTTGCAGATTCGGGCACCATGACCGCCGACTTCACTCGTTGGTCAAAGAACGGTAAATCCGCCGTTATCGCCGCGTTCTCTGCTTTCCCCGTCGCCAACGTCATCTCTTACCTGTTCGGCGTGGTTATCGTTGCGGTGGGCGCCGCCGTTGACCCGGCGACAAACGGCGGGAACTTCCTGCCGATACTGATGGGGCATGGTGCGCTGCTGTCGGCTATCGCCTGCCTGTTTGTGTTTATTAACCTCGGCTCCGTCTGTACGCACTGCCTCTACAACGGTGCCGTAGGCTACAGCCACCTCTTCCAAAGCAAAATGAGGCTCTGGACGCTTATTCTGGGCGTCGTGGGCGGCGCGCTGGCGCTGGCGGGCGTGTGGTCCTATTTCCTTGAATGGCTGAGCCTGCTCGGTATCGTCGTTCCCCCGTTCGGGGCTGTGATGATTGTTGATTTGATCTTTATGGCCAAAATTAGCGAAAACCGTAAAACAAGCCGTATGCGTGGCAGCGCCTTCGCAGCCTGGGCTATCGGCAGCCTTTGCGCAGTGGTGGCTCACCTGCTGTTCCCGCAGTTTGGCGAAGCTGTTATTGGCCTTATCGCCGCAGCCATCAGCTACACGCTGATAATGAAAGTCAAAAGCGCAGCTCCGGCAAGCGTCATGGAGGGAAAAAATGCCTGATTACACCATTAACTCAACGCCGTATGCCTGGCCATTTGATGGCCGCTACAGCACCGGCGACACCGCGCTGATCGTTATCGATATGCAGACTGATTTTTGCGGCAAAGGCGGCTACGTCGACAGCATGGGCTATGACATTGCCCTAACGCGAGCCCCGATAAAACCGCTCCAGCGCGTGCTGGCCCGTATGCGCGAGCTGGGCTTTACCATTATTCATACCCGCGAGGGGCATCGCCCTGACTTAAGCGACCTGCCGGCGAATAAGCGCTGGCGTTCAAAACGCATGAACGCGGAAATCGGCGCGGCTGGCCCCTGCGGTCGTATCCTGGTTCGCGGGGAGCCGGGCTGGGAAATTATTCCGGAACTGGCACCGCTTGAAGGAGAAACGATCGTTGATAAGCCCGGCAAAGGCTCTTTTTACGCCACCGATCTGGAGCTGATTTTACGCAGCCAGGGGATTCGTAATCTGATACTGAGCGGTATTACGACAGATGTCTGCGTGCATACCACGCTGCGGGAAGCCAACGACAGGGGCTTTGAATGCCTGGTGCTGACCGACTGCTGTGCGGCTACGGAACGGAAACACCACGAAGCGGCGCTCAGCATGATTCATATGCAGGGAGGGATTTTTGGTGCCGTGGCAAGCTCAGAGGCTTTACTGGAAGGGCTGGCCAGCCAAATACCAGCGCTGGCCGTTTAACCTGATATGCTCCCCACCTGGCGGGGAGCATACCGGCTATCAATCAGGGCTTATTTGCCCTTTTTGATATGTTTGATGAGACGCTTACGCTTGCGCAGCTGGTTCGGCGTCAGGGTGTTACGTTTCCCGGCGAACGGGTTCTCCCCTTCCTTGAACTGGATGCGGATTGGCGTCCCCATGACGTCCAGCGATTTGCGGAAGTAGTTCATCAGGTAGCGTTTGTAGGAGTCCGGCAGGTCTTTAACCTGGTTACCGTGAATCACCACGATTGGCGGGTTGTAGCCACCGGCGTGAGCGTATTTAAGCTTAACGCGACGTCCGCGAACCAACGGCGGCTGATGGTCTTCTGCCGCCATGTTCATGATGCGGGTCAGCAGCGCGGTGCTTACGCGACGCGTGGAGCTGTCGTAGGCTTCACGAACGGACTCGAACAGGTTACCTACGCCGCTGCCGTGCAGGGCAGAGATAAAGTGCACACGGGCGAAGTCGATAAAGCCCAGACGGTAGTCCAGCGTCTCTTTCACCTGCTCGCGAACTTCATTGCTCAGGCCATCCCACTTGTTGACCACGATAACCAGTGAGCGCCCACTATTCAGGATAAAGCCCAGCAGCGAGAGATCCTGATCGGAAATGCCTTCGCGGGCATCGATAACCAGCAGCACAACGTTAGCGTCTTCAATCGCCTGCAGGGTTTTGATTACCGAGAATTTTTCAACCGTGTCGGTAATTTTCCCGCGCTTACGCACGCCAGCGGTATCGATCAGCACGAATTCACGCTCATCACGCTCCATCGGAATATAGATACTGTCGCGGGTGGTGCCCGGCATGTCATAAACTACAACGCGTTCTTCACCGAGAATACGGTTGGTTAGCGTGGACTTACCTACGTTAGGGCGGCCGACGATGGCGAGCTTAATCGGCAGATCCTGAGGGTTGAAGGCTTCTTCTTCCTCTTCTTCCTCAAACTCTTCGTCCTCGGAAACAATACCGTTTTTGGCGTTAAACGCGGCCCAGTAGGCTTCGTCTTCGTCCATTTCTTCCGGCTGTTCACGCGGGTCAACGTCGTCCATCCACGGCACCAGAACGTGCTCCAGCAGGCTGGTCACGCCGCGGCCATGGGAGGCTGCAATCGGGTGGATTTCACCGAGGCCCAGGGAATAGAAGTCGATAACAGCCTGGTCCGGGTCAAGACCGTCGGTCTTGTTCGCCACCAGGAAAGTTGGCTTCTGACGAGAACGCAGGTGCTGAGCGATAGCTTCATCGGCAGGCATCAGGCCCGCGCGCGCATCCACCATAAACAGCACAACATCCGCCTCTTCAATCGCCAGCAGCGACTGCTCGGCCATGCGAGTTTCTACACCATCTTCGGTGCCGTCGATACCGCCGGTATCAATGCAGATAAACTCTCGGCCTTCGACTTCCGCACGACCGTACTTGCGATCGCGAGTCAGCCCCGGAAAATCCGCAACCAGCGCATCGCGGGTACGCGTTAAGCGGTTAAACAGGGTCGATTTACCGACGTTAGGGCGCCCAACAAGCGCGACCACAGGTACCATTATAAAAGCCTCATTACTCAAAATTTATTAGCAAAACGGCGTCAATTTTCAGCCGTTTTAAAAAAACCAAAACGGCTCCCGGACTAAGGGAACCGTTTCAAACGTGACAATTATCCGGCAAGTTTAGCGTTTGATGGCGTACAGCGTGCCGTCTTTTGCCTGGATAAGCAGTTTGTCGCTGGCAACAACCGGCGTCGTCTGGAAGCCGGAGCTGTCCACTTTCTGCTGGGCAACAAAGCGCCCATCATCGTTGTTGATCCAGTGCATGTAGCCTTCGCTGTCGCCGACCACCAGGTAGCCATTGTACAGCACTGGCGCGGTCAGGTTGCGGTGCAGCAGATCGCTTTGCGTCCACAGGGTCACGCCGCCGTCCACGTTCAGCGCAACAACGCGGTCGTTCTGATCCACCAGATAAATGCGGTTACCGTCAACGATAAAGTCGTTTACCGACCCCATTTCACGTTTCCACATGATCTGACCGGAACGCAGATCCAGCGCCGTCAGGTTACCGTTATAAGCCAGAGCGTAAACCACACCGTTAACAATGACCGGGGTCGTATCAACGTCGCTCAGGCGGTCGATTTCTGTCGCACCTGTTGCCTGGGAGATACGCTGCTGCCAGATAATCTGGCCCTGCTGCATCAGCACTGCGCTAACGCGGCCGTTATCACCGCCAACGATAGCGGCGCCAAATGCGGTTGCCGGAGCAGATTCACCGCGCAGGGAGAGCGCTGGCATATCGAGGTTAACGCTCCATTTTACCGCACCGTCAGCTTCATTCAGCGCCTGCAGCATACCGTTGCTGGTATGGATCAGCACAACGCCATCGCTCACCACCGGGCGAGAAAGCGCTTCACCGGCCACTTTGGCCTGCCAGGCGATGCTGCCGTCGGAGGTATTCAGCGCGAAGACTTTCGCTTTTTCGCTGCCCACATAAACGTGGCCGCCGTCAACGGTCAGACCGCCGGACAGCAGAGCAGGAATATTGCTGGAGAAGAAGCCGGTTTTCTCAGAGAGATCCACTTTCCACTCTTCTTTACCGTCATCGGCATTCACGGCTTTTACCGTACCGCGGCGGTCAGCAGCATAGATGGTGCTGCCCTGCCATGCAGGATGGAGGTTTGAGTAGAAATCACCGATTCCATCACCCACGGAGGTGCTCCACGCTTTTTCCGGCGTGAACTGATTTTCCACCGTTGGCAACGGGGACATTTTAACCACATCTTCTTCGCCGCTGAACAGGGAGCAGCCGCTGAGCAGCGTCAAAGAGAGCAGCCCAGGCACAAATAGTTTACGCAATTGCATCGGGTCCCTCTTAGCTGGACAAATTATTGATTTTCATCTGCATCATTTCACGCAGGGCCGGAGAAGCATTGGTTTGTGAACCCTTGCTCCACGCATCACGTGCGCCCTGCTTATCCCCTTTACTGAGCAGCGCTTCACCGCGCAGGTCAGCCACCATTGCTACCCAGCCTTCCCCTTTCACACTGTCCAGGGTTTTCAGCGCGGCATCAGCCTGTTTCTGCTGAATCTGAACGCGAGCCAGGCGCAGGTTGATCAGCGCCTGCATGTTTGCGTCCTTGGTGCTGCTGAGGCCGTTTTGCAGCTGGGTGGCCGCTTTGCCTAAATCGTTTTTATCGACGAACTGCTGAGCCAACTCTAATGCCGCCAGCGCACCATAGGTGTTTTTGTTGTCAGCGGCGAATTTCTCTACCGCTTCCAGCGTTTGCGGCTGGTCTGCTTTAACCGCGCTGGTGACATTTTGATACGCCAGAGAGGCTTCACGCATGGAGTCGTCCTGATGGCCGTTCCAGTAACGCCAGCCCACCAGAGCGCCGATACCCAGCACAACCCCGACTACCAGCGCTTTGCCGTTTTCCGCAAAGAAGCGTTTTACCGCTTCCATCTGATCGTTTTCGTTCTCGTAAACTTCCACGCAGTCCTTCTCCTTAACGAATAATCACCGGGGGATTAACCCAGTAACGCCTGCAGATGGGCGGCAGCGTCAGCCTGTGCGACGTTTTGTTGCTCACCTGTGCGTAAATCCTTCACCACGACTTCGCCTTTAGCGACTTCATCTTCACCCAGTACCAGTGCAACGCGAGCGCCCCACTTGTCGGCACGAACGAACTGCTTCTTGAAGTTACCGCCGCCGTAGTTAGTCATCAATTTCAGTGCCGGCACCTGATCACGTAGCTTTTCAGCCAGCAGCATGGCCGCGCCCTGCGTTCCCTGACCCGAGGAGATCAGGTACATATCGACAACGGATTCTGCTTTAAATTCAGGATTAATCGCCTGAACCAGTAAAACAAGGCGCTCTAAGCCCATGGCAAAACCAACCGCTGGCGCCGCCCGCCCGCCAAGCTGCTCTACCAGACCATCATAGCGGCCACCGGCACATACGGTGCCCTGAGAGCCGAGGCTGTTGGTGACCCACTCAAACACGGTACGGTTGTAGTAGTCCAGGCCGCGAACCAGACGCTGGTTTACGGTATAGGCAATGCCTGCCGCATCGAGGAACTGGCGCAAACCGGCGAAGTGCTCGCGGGACTCTTCATCAAGGTAATCGCCCAGCTGAGGCGCATCGTTCAGCAGAGCCTGAACGTCCTGATTTTTGGAGTCCAGCACGCGCAGCGGATTGCTGTACATGCGGCGTTTGCAGTCTTCATCCAGCTTCTCTTTATGCTGCTCAAGGAAAGCAACCAGCGCATCGCGGTAGTTCGCACGCGCTTCCAGTGAACCGATGGAATTCAGCTCCAGGCTCACGTGCTGGTCAATACCCAGCGCACGCCACCAGCGAGCGGTCAGCATGATTAGCTCGGCGTCGATATCCGGGCCGTTGAGGCCAAAGACTTCCACACCCAGCTGGTTGAACTGGCGATAACGCCCTTTCTGTGGGCGTTCGTGGCGGAACATCGGCCCGATGTACCACAAGCGCTGTTCCTGATTGTACAGAAGACCATGTTCGATACCGGCACGCACGCAGCCGGCAGTCCCTTCAGGACGCAGAGTCAGGCTGTCGCCGTTACGATCCTCAAAGGTATACATCTCTTTTTCAACCACGTCGGTGACTTCACCGATAGCGCGTTTGAATAACGGGGTCTGCTCTACAATCGGCAAACGAATTTCGCTGTAACCGTAGCTCGCGAGCACCTGCTTAAGAATGCCTTCAATACGCTGCCAGATGGCGGTTTCGCCCGGCAGGTAATCGTTCATGCCGCGAATGGCTTGAATGTTTTTTGCCACGTTTTTTCTCTGCTTTATATACAAAAAATGAACCCGAAATCAGGCCATTCACTCGGGTAAACGGCCGTGCGGGTTCAATCATACACGGGAAGCCCTGTGCTTCCCATGCTTCGCATTATTTTTCCAGCTGCTGGATATCAATACGCTGTTTTTCATCCAGCATGCTGGCCTTGGCACGAATGCGCGCTTCAAGCTGCGCAATCATGTCATCGTTGTCCATACGATCTCGCTGGCGAACGCCATCTTCGTAGAAACCACTTTTCTTATTGCCGCCGGTAACGCCCAGGGTCGACACCAGCGCTTCACCCGGCCCGTTCACCACGCAGCCGATGATGGAAACGTCCATCGGAGTGATAATATCTTCCAGGCGCTGTTCGAGAGCGTTTACCGTCCCGATGACGTCAAACTCCTGGCGTGAACAGGTTGGGCAGGCGATAAAGTTGATCCCACGAGAGCGAATACGCAGCGACTTAAGGATGTCGAAGCCAACTTTGATCTCTTCTACAGGATCCGCCGCGAGGGAAATACGCAGCGTGTCGCCGATCCCTTCCGAAAGCAGAAGCCCCAGGCCGATGGCAGATTTTACTGAGCCGGCCCGCGCGCCGCCCGCTTCGGTGATCCCGAGGTGTAGCGGCTGATCGATCTGTTTCGCCAGCAGACGATAAGACTCAACGGCCAGGAAGACGTCGGAGGCTTTGACGCTCACTTTGAATTGATCAAAGTTGAGACGATCGAGGTGATCCACATGGCGCATAGCGGACTCAAGCAGCGCCTGAGGCGTTGGCTCACCGTATTTTTCCTGCAGATCTTTTTCCAGAGAACCGGCATTAACGCCGATGCGGATAGGAATATTTTTATCGCGGGCGCAGTCAACTACGGAGCGAATACGCTCTTCGTTGCCGATGTTACCTGGGTTAATTCGCAGGCAGTCGACGCCGTATTCCGCCACTTTGAGAGCGATGCGGTAATCGAAGTGAATATCGGCAACCAGCGGAACGTTGACCTGCTGCTTAATCAGCTTAAACGCCTCGGCGGCGTCCATAGTTGGCACTGATACACGAACGATATCGGCACCAACACGTTCTAATGCTTTGATTTGATTAACCGTGGCTTCCACATCGGTGGTACGCGTATTGGTCATCGATTGAACGGCGATAGGGGCTCCATCACCGATGGGCACATTACCGACGTAGATCCGTCTGGATTTGCGACGTTGGATGGGTGCGGCATTATGCATGGTAAATCTCCACAATTACGCGTCAGAGCTGGCGCTGATTATTCAGCACCAACGGTAAGACGTGCAACCTGGTTAGTTCTGATAAAACGACTCAGGTCCACAGGTTTGCCCTGATACTGAACCTGTACTGCTGACGGCGCGCCAATTTTCAGTTTGTAAGGTGCTTTACCCGCTAAATCGAGCTTCGCACCTTTGCGCTGAAGGCCACTGAACAGCTTTTTGCCGCTGGCGTCGCTGACTTCCAGCCAGCAGTCTGCGGTAAAGTTCAGCGCCAGACCCTGAGCGGTATCAGCCGCCTGGTTCACACCAGCCTGGTCGGTTGGCAGCTGGCCTGCGGTTGGAGCGGGCGTCGCCTGTGCGTTGTCAACAGAGGCCTGGCTTGGTGCAACTACGGCCGGCTGCTGGGCCGTCTCTGCAGCGGTGGTTTGCTGAGATGGCGCAGTGTTATCAACGGGCGCAGGCTGCTCAATGGCCTGTGCGGCAGAGGATGAAGCTGCCGCATCGCCGGAAGAAGTCTCGCTGCCGGTGTTCAGCGGCACAGACTGGCCGCTGCTGGCAGAGAGATCGGTGGTTGACTGGTCGGCCATCGTGGACAGCTCTTCCTGCTGCGCTTTATGGTTTTGCCACCACCATGCGCCCGTCAGGCCAATCACCACGAACAGAATCAGCCAGGTAAAACTCATCAACCAGCCGTCGCGCTTTTTACGGCGCTTACCGAGAGCAAAGCTTTGCATTGGCTCAACTTTGGCCGCCTTAATCGGGGCCTGCTTCGCCATCATCGGCAACAGCTCTTCTTCAGGAACATGAACCAGTCGCGCATAAGAGCGGATATAGCCACGCAGGAAGGTAGACGCCAGCTCGGCAGGCGCCTTGTCATCTTCGATATCCCTGACGGTGGAAACTTTCAGGCACAGGCGTTCAGCCACAGCCTGCTGGCTGAGACCCAATTGTTCACGAGCGTTACGTAAACGTTCGCCTGTGGTTTGTGCTGCATTTGATTCGTTAGTGGCTTCAGTATTCATTAGCTACAACTGCTGGTACTGTTCAAATTAAAGAATTTGGCACGAGTCCTGTACCGCAACGTCTCCGCTACGTCAGATTGACTCGCACCGCGAAACAAATCTGATACCTGAAGGCAACCCCTCAGCAAAATACCCGAAAATAGCCGCGCAGGTTGCGCTTAGCTGGCGTTTTTCTGGGTTTCCGGACAAGCCGGTTAGTTAACCCTGGCTGCCCTGCGGCAAGCCGTGCGTCAACGTGACGAAATGGGAACAACTAAACTGTTGTTGTGCCGCTACATACTGCCTTAAAGCCGCCAGAAACGCACCGTAATTATTATGCTTAAAAGTGTATCAGGCCACGTTATTGACTATTAATGCCGTTTTGTCCGTTTTTTAGACCGCGCAGAGCATAGCGCCCGGCGCGGTCATCTATCAGACTGCCTTCACGGCAATAGGTTCGCCCTGCATGCGTTTACGCATAGTACGCTTGGTACGGTCGATAACCTCACCGGCAAGCTGACCGCATGCAGCATCGATATCATCGCCACGAGTCTTACGCACAATGGTAGTGAAACCATAGCTCATAAGCACTTTGGAGAAACGATCGATACGGCTGTTGGAGCTGCGGCCATAAGGCGCACCCGGGAAGGGGTTCCATGGAATCAGGTTGATTTTGCATGGCGTATCTTTCAGGCATTCGGCCAGCTGATGCGCGTGCTCGGTGCCGTCATTGACGTGATCCAGCAGAACATACTCCACCGTCACGCGGCCCTGGTTGGCGTTGGATTTCTCCAGGTAACGACGAACCGCCGCCAGGAAGGTTTCGATGTTGTACTTTTTGTTGATCGGCATGATTTGGTCACGAATATCATCCGTAGGCGCGTGCAGGGAGATAGCCAGCGCGACGTCAATCATATCACCGAGTTTGTCCAGCGCTGGCACAACGCCAGAGGTGGAAAGGGTTACGCGACGCTTGGACAGGCCAAAGCCGAAATCATCGAGCATGATTTCCATTGCCGGAACCACGTTGTTCAGGTTCAGCAGCGGCTCGCCCATCCCCATCATGACCACGTTGGTGATGGGGCGCACGCCGGTTTTCTTCTGCGCACCAATAATCTTTGCAGCACGCCAGACCTGACCAATAATTTCTGACACACGCAGGTTGCGGTTAAAGCCCTGCTGCGCGGTGGAACAGAATTTACACTCCAGCGCACAGCCTACCTGTGAAGAGACGCACAGCGTAGCGCGGTCTTCTTCCGGGATATATACCGTTTCGACCAGCTGGTCAGCAATTTTGATCGCCCACTTGATGGTGCCGTCGGCAGAACGCTGCTCTTCCGCAACTTCCGGCGCACGGATTTCGGCAATTTCTTTAAGCTTATTGCGCAGAACTTTGTTGATGTCCGTCATTTCGTCGAAGTCATCACTGCAGTAGTGATACATCCACTTCATGACCTGATCGGCGCGGAACGGCTTCTCACCCAGCTCGGCGAAAAACTCGCGCAGCTGCTGGCGGTTGAGATCAAGCAGGTTAATTTTTTCGGCTTTATTGGAAACAACAACAGGTGTCGCTTCAGGCGTGTTCATTTCAGACATAATGTTTTCCGGCCTCGTTGTTACACGTTATGGCCCCTGGAGGGTTAGAAAAAGAAACGCCCCGGTGAGCAGGCTCTTCCGGGGGCGTTGCATTGTACAAATTTTATGGCATAGATGCCACGACTGAAAGCGAACAACGGAAATATTAAGTGTAAATTCGCTTACAGAACTGGAAACATTAACGCGTGCGCGGGCACACTTCCCCTTCGCCGAAGAAGTAAGCGATTTCACGGGCTGCAGATTCTACGGAGTCAGAACCGTGGGTGCCGTTTTCGGTGAAGCTGTCAGCGTAGTCTGCACGCAGAGTCCCTGCCAGAGCGTTAGCCGGGTTAGTTGCGCCCAGCAGGTCGCGGTGACGCTGAACTGCGTTTTCGCTTTCCAGTACGGAAACCACGATTGGACCAGAAGTCATGAACTCAACCAGACCGTCGAAGAAAGGCTTACCGTCGTGCTCAGCGTAGAAACCACGAGCCTGTTCAACGGTCAGGTGCAGCATTTTCGCGCCAACAATTTTAAACCCTGCAGATTCAAAACGAGCATAAATGTTACCAATAACGTTTTTTGCCACCGCGTTTGGTTTGATGATGGAAAAAGTACGTTCAATAGCCATGATTACCTCTGTAAGTGTTCTGTGTGTCCGGGAAACCCGGTTATGAAATTGGCGCAGATTATAAAGAGCAAGTTTGTCGTTGCCTATGGATGAAGGTAACATTTTTTTAAAATAAGGTTAGTTTTGGCAACACAACCGGCGCAGTATGCGAAATTTCATGTTTCACCGTTACTGCAGCGTGAAGTTCGCGCTGGCAATCTGCCCGGATTCATCCATGACAAGCACCTGATAGTCGCCCGGTTTCGCCAGCATTAACGCCAGCCCACTCCCGTTGCTCTCTTCGCTTTCGCCATTAACAAACCACCAGCGCTGGCCCTGCCCTCCCTGGCTGGAAAGCCGTAGCGGGAGCTGCATTTGCCCCGGCAAGCGTTTTAAAATAGCCCCATCGCGCACGCCCAGCAGCAACAGGGGCGTAACGCTCTCTTTCTGTAACGGTGGGCAGTTGGCTGAAACGGCAGGCAGACGGCTAGCCCGGCGTTCGCCCTGTGGTAGCCAGGGCTCCAGCGGCAGCGGCCACAGCGCGATGGTCTGCTGACGCGCTCCGGGGCAGTCAGGCGCAACTCGCCTCCCTTGCTCATCAGTCCATATCGTCTGACGCGTTCCCTGTGCCCCCTCTTGCCCCGGCGCCAGCAGCGTTGGCGGCTGGGCCTCATCCAGAAGCCAGGTGGACAGGCGACGACGACAGTTGGCGTCCCCTGCGGGCAATGCCTGCCCGCCCGGCCAGCAGATCTCTGCTGCACTGACCGAGGAAGGACGAGGATCGGTCGGTAGATGGAGCTGCTGAACGCGAGAATTAGCCTGCAGCAGATTGTTCACCTGATTTAGCAGCGGCACGGCACTCCCCAAACCAAACTGCCCCGCCACCGGCGTACTGTCCGGCCTGCCGGTCCAGATACCAATCAGGTAGCGCGAGTTGATGCCGACGGCCCAGGCATCGCGGTAGCCGTAACTGGTTCCGGTTTTCCACGCCAAAGGCACAACCGGCGGCAAAGTAGCATCCGGCTGAGGCTGGGCCTCCCCGGCAAGAATACGGCGGATAATCCAGGCAGCACCCGGCGACATCAGCGGGCGTTCCCGCAGCGCATCATTCGCCAGCACTCGCAGCCGTGCGGCTTTGCCGTGGCGGGCAAACGCGCTGTAGGCAGCGACTATCTGATCAAGCCTTGCACCGCCGCCGCCTAGAATAAGTGACAAATTCGGCTCGCTGCCCTGCGGGAAACGCAGATTTAGCCCTGCATTGCCCATTTGGCCAGCAAACCGCTTAGGACCATACGCCTCAAGCACCTGCACGGCAGGCAGGTTCAGCGAACGCACCAGAGCATCGCTCATGCTGACGGGCCCGTGAAACCCGGTGTCGAAGTTTCCCGGGCGATAGTCGCCGAACCGGCGCGGCACGTCCTGTAATAGTGAGGCCGGATGAATCAGCCCTTCATCCAGTGCCATGCCGTAAACAAAGGGCTTTAATACCGACCCCGGGGAGCGAATAGCGGTGACCATATCGACATGCCCGAACCGGCTTTCATCGTTGATATCCGCAGAGCCAACCCAGGCACGAACCTGCATCGTGGTGTGATCAACCACCAGCATCGCGAGTGAAGAGCGGGCAGGTAAACGTGATTTCCAGCCCAGCGCCAGCTCTTCCAGCTGGCGCTGCAGAGATGCGTTCAGCGTAGTAGAGATCAGCGTATCTTTAGTGCGCGATGCCAGATAGCGAGACAGCAGCGGTGCAAGCTGCGGCATTTGCCTTGGCGCCAGCCAGACGGGCTCCTGCAGAGACTCTTTCACCTGCTGCTGAGACCATACGCCCTGCTCAGCCATGCGACGAAGTACCTTATCCCGGGCCTGCTGCGCACGTTCGGGCCAGCGGTCAGGCCGCAGGTGGCTTGGTGCCTGAGGCAGCACGGCCAGCAGGGCAGCTTCAGAATAACTTAGCTGTTCAGGTGCTTTTCCCAGATAGGCCCAGCTTGCCGCGCCGATGCCCTGTAACGTGCCGCCGAAGGGGGCGCGGTTAAGGTAGAGCGTGAGGATCTCCGTTTTGGAAAGATGCCACTCAAGCTGAAAGGCACGCCAGACCTGGCGAATTTTACCGCCAAACGTGCGTGGATGCGGATCCAGCAAGCGCGCGACCTGCATCGTCAGCGTGCTGCCGCCGGAGATCACTTCCCCATTACGCAGATCCTGCCAGGCTGCTCGTAATATCGAGAAAGGATTTACGCCCGGATGATCCCAAAACCAACGATCCTCATAGCCAATTAGCGCCTCGAGGTAGTGGGGAGAAACCTGATCCAGCGCTACCGGATAACGCCAGATCCCTTCAGCATCCGCAAAACGCCATAGAGGAGTGCCGTCTTCAGCGACCACGACGCGAGCCGGGTTGACCTCATGCAGCGGCAGCGGCCAGAGCTTATCCGCCATCCAGATAAAAGAGGCAACCAGCAGCGGCACTATCAACCAGAGATAGCGCCGCCGCCAGCGTAGCTTTGATCCGTTAAGCACCGACTTTCAGCTTAAGGAACAACGGTCAATGTACCGGAACTGCTCCCGGTTGCCCGCCATTGCGGGACGTACATTGATTCTACCTGCGGCACAGGCACGGTATAGCTTCCCGGCGTAACGGCCCGAGCCAGATAGATGAGAGTGGCATGCTGCCCCTCATTTAGCGGTAGCGCAGCCACGAAGCGGTCATCCCTGAACTCCATATGCTGTATGTCCTGCTGCTGCATTTGATTAAGCAGCGTCTGCACTTCGCTCGCGCTGTCGCTCAGGCTGGCGCTGCTGCTCGCAAGATTCTGGTTTTCCAGCTCAAGTCCGGCAGGGAGTAAATCCACCACTAACGCATCCGGCACGTTCTTATCTGCCCAAACGTCCAGCCACACCATCACCAGTTCACCGCTTTTCAGCGACGCCAACGAACGCTTATTGCCTTTAGCGTCAAGGAAGTGACGTTCAATATGCAGCACGTTGCTATAGGCCGCCGGTGCCTGCTGCGGATACCCCGCGCTGTCGAGGCGTAAATAGAGGCTGGCCATCCCGGTATTGGTCACCTGCAGGCCAGAAAGCTGCTCTGCGGTTAAATTACGCGTTACCGGCTGGCTGGAGGTCAGCGGCTCTGTGCCCAGCGATGTCTGTGCCTGCCAGTCGCCTTTCACGTTTTGCAGACCGTGGCCGGCAATGAACAAGGCGTTGGTTTCCTGAGTGGACAACCAGCGCTGGCTCCAGGCCATATTGGACAGCTCAAGCAGCAGCTGATTCTGACTGTCCGGCAGCAGCTTGTTCTCTTCCAGCAGGCCCAGCATCATCGCTTTATCCCGCAGTTCGCTGCCATAGTCAGCCATCCAAATCTGTTTGTCGCTGCGCTGAGTTTTCAGCCCCAAAGCAATCGCCTGCTGGCTGCGGGGCTCATCGCCCATGAGCTTCAAAGCAACCCCCAACTGCACCAGCGGTAGCCCGGCACGAGCCTGTTCGTGACGCTGCCAAAGTTCACGCAATGCCCCAAGCGGCGCTTTTTGTTGACGAGCAAGTACCAGCCCGGCATAGGCCTGAACCGCAAAGCGGCTGGCCGGAGCATCGTCGCTGTAGCGCAGGGCAATCATGCCCGGATCCTGCAGATAGCGCAGCAGGCGCTGGTTAGCCTTGCCGAGCGCGTCTCCATTAACGCTATAGCCCTGCTCGCTGGCCCGAACCAGGAAGTCTGTAACGTAGGCCGTGAGCCAGTATTCTTCCGGCCCGGATCTATCCCACAGCCCGAAGCCGCCATTATCGCTTTGCATCTCTAGCAGGCGGGCAATGCCCACATCAATGGCAGCACGACGCTGCGGATCGGTTATGCCTTTGATACCCAACGCGCTCAGTTCAGCTTCGTTGGTGTAGAGAGACGGGAACAGGCCGCTTGTCGTCTGCTCAAGGCAGCCGTAAGGGTAGGCTTTTAGCTCGCGAATATAACGCGCCAGGTTCAGAGGCGGGCGCCCGCTCAGCAGCAGTTGCCCCTCCAGCGTTGAAGCGGAAATTCCCGACAGGTGAGCAGGAGGAAGCGTCCAGACTTCGCCCGGCTTCACAACCGCCCCGCTGTTCACCGTCTGTGCCGGGAAAGCCGGGCGAACGCCAATTTTCCACTGCTTATCCGGCGCAGCCAGCGCTTCTCCAGGTAAAGTGAGGCCGTTAATCACGGCTTTGATTTCGCCGTCGCCAAAACCTTCCAGAGCACGGACAGGAATAAACAACGTGCCGCGTGCGCCAGGTGCAAGCTTCACGTCCATTGTCGATTCCCCGTTCAGCGCCAGCAGCCCCTGAGCGCTGAGCGCCACGCTAAGCTGCTGAGGCCTGTCGGTCAGGTTAGTGAGATCCAATGCAAGGCGACTGGTATCACCGCCCGCCATAAACCGCGGGGCGGCCAGCTCGCTTACCAGCGGTGCGGCAACCGTCACTTTTTCTTCGCTGCTACCAAAGCGATCGTCGGTCCAGGCCTGCGCCATGACCCGCAGTTCGCCGTTGAAATCACCAATCGGCAGCGTGATCGTCCCTTCACCCTTTTCATCCAGCGCAACCGGCTGAGCCTGCTGGGCAATGATGGTCACGTGATTAACCGGCTTTTTACCGCCCCGGCTTAACTCGTCGCCTTCATCTCCGTCGCCGCCGAAGCGCAGCGCGGCCAGCCGCCCTTCCCCTTCAATCACCTGACCGTAAATGTCGTAGATGTCTGCGCCGTAACGCTTACGTCCAAAGAAGGCATCCCACGGATCTGGCGTTTTGTAATCGGTGATGCTCAGTACTCCGCTGTCCACGGCGGACAGCAGCACGTTAATCTGCTTAGGTACGTCGCCATTTTTCACGCTGGCCTTCACTTTAACCGTCAGGTTCTGGTTAGGGCGCATTTTGGCTGGGTTTTGCAGCGTGAGATCGAGGCGGCGGCTTTCGTCTCCTAGCGGCAGATGGAGGATCCCGACGGCGCGTTTAGGCGTGGCGGAACGAGCCTTGTCTCCAGGGCGAATAACCACGGTGCTCAGGTAAAGATCGTGACGCTGCCAGCTCTTATCCACCGGAATGGCAAGATCCATACCGTCTGCGGGAACGTCTATCTCTTTCCACCACAGCGGTCCATCGCTGGACTCCACCAGCGCATAGCCTTTACCTGCAGCAGGTGCGGCAATATGCAGATTGATGGTATCGCCCGCTTTGTAAGACGGTTTATCTATTTTTAGCGTCACCCGGTCCGGACGAACGGCACCGGTTCCGTCGCTGTTATCCTGCCAGCTATAGCCCGCCCAAAAACGCAGGCTACTGACGAGATTGTTCTCTGGATCTCTCACTTCCAGACGGTACGAGCCCCACTCTACAGGGAAGGCCACTTTGCCGTTTCCCCTGCGGTAAGGGTTAGTTTCTGCTCGGCTTCCACCAGATCTTTTTGGTCATACTGAGACTGCCAGCCTTCACTCTCTTCCCAGCTCCAGTAGTAGTCCCGGCGCTCGCGAATCAGGCGCACGTCCAGGTCACTGACCGCCAGCTTATTCCCCTGAGCATCGGCGTAAACAATATCGAAGCCTGCGCTGCTGTCTTCATCAACAATTGGCTGCGTACGGGTAGTGTCGGTCCGGTAGTCATAGACCTCTTTGCTGGCAAACTGAGGGCGGATCCCCGGTAATGCCTGAGCAGGCCAGATAGCCTGCTCAACCCGGCGAGTTACCGGGCGGCCGCCGGACTCAAGCAGGCTGGCCTGCAAAATAAGACGCAGTGGAGAATGCACGTCTCCCCACTGACTTTCAGTGCTGACGGTCGTATGCCCCTGCTCATCAAGCGTTAGCTCAACCGCATCCAGGCTGCGGGCAAGGTTTTGTTCATTAATGTCGCCAAACTGGAAGCCCGGCAGCTTTGCAACGGCCTCGCGTAAAGGACGCAGGAAAAGCTGCCCCTGAAGGCTGTTACCGGCGGCGGGCGCACCATAGAGATAGCGCCCGGCAACGTCGAAGCTGACGGTATCCTCAGGGGCTATCGGCGCGCTCTGCGCCGTCAGATTCAGCGCCATACGTTCCGGCATAAAGTCTTCAACTTTAAATGTCCAGACACGAGGCTGATTGTCCCCGGTATTAACCCGCATTTGCCAGTTACCGGTTGCCGCGCTTTCGCTCAGAGGGTAAGTAAATCGATAAAGCCCGTTTGCAGACTGCCACACCTCAGAGCGTGCAACCTGTCCATCCGGTTTTACAACCTCAAGTTTTACCGGCTGTGCCGGTAACGGTTTGCCGTCTCCATCCCTGAGCAGGGCATTCACGATAACCGACTCTCCCGGGCGATAAAGATCCCGTGGGCCAAACATGAAGAACTGTTTGCTGTAGCCTTGCTCACCGGCAATATCAAACTCCGCCAGATCCAACGCCGGGCGGCTGAGATCCAGCAGCGTGGTCTGCTCACCATTGCGTGCCAGCAGCAAAGTGCCTTTATTCAGCTTTTCAAGCGTTGCATGCCCGTCGGCATCGCTTTTCGTCTGCCCTACCGTTTGGCCTTTCTCGTTCAGCAGCACAATCTCTACGCCAGACTGCGCGGCACCGTTTTCCAGGCTTTGGGTAAAGAGGTCAATTCTGTCGTGGTAGCGATGCACCGAAACACCCACATCGCTCAGCGTAAACAGGGTTGCGGCGTTGCTGTAAGCGTAATGTCCGGCCTGATTCATGACCGCCAGATAAACGCCGGGCTGCTGCAGGGGCTTGATATCGCCCAGCGGCAGCATCAGCTTCTCGCGGGTATTGCGTGCAGGATTGAGGTCAAAACGGCCGGTATAAACCAGATCGGCCAGCTTCAGAAGATTGTCGGACTCCCAGTTAGAGACCGAGTTGCGATACTGCCACTGGCTGACAAACGCGCTTAGCGAGCTGTCCTTAATGCGGTAGAAGTTGACGTCAACTTTATCGACGTTAAGCGCCATAACGGGCAAACCCGCAATCACTTTGGTCGGCAGTAATGAGCCTTTGCTGGCAAAACCTACGCTCGGCTGCACGTCACGCGTGGCGATCTGTTTTTCGAAGCTGGCATCTAACGTCGCTTTATTCAGCGCGAGCAGCCCGCTGTCTACGGTCACAATCAGCGTGCGTTTGGGTTCCAGATGCCGTAAACGAAGCTCTTTAAGATCGCTGGAAAGTTCCCAGGCGCCGTCTACTTTGCCGCTGGTTTTATCCACCAGATGGGCGACTTTATTGAAGTCCTGATTGGGGTCCAGCGGGATGGAAAAGGTCAGCACCAACGTGCTGGCGCCGTCCAGCTGTACCTCAGAGGCATCAAGAAGTTTCAGTGGCTTACCCGTCGACTGCTGCGCCAGTTTTTCCAGCTGGGCGGCGTCCGGTTTAGTTTCAGCTTTACTGTTTTGTTCCGTCGCCGCAGGGGCGGTGGGCTGAACCGTCTGTTGATTGTTTTTTTCATCACAGCCGGAAAGCGCCAGCAGGCCGCAAACCAGCGCTGCGAGGCTCGTCAAACGTAGTGCATTCATTCTGTCATCCCTGGCCAATAAGGGCCGCTAAACATTACGTAGAGCAAGTATTATGCGGATTAGCCAGAAAAGCGAAAGTCGGAATCCTCTGCCTTGCGCTGCCCCTCGCAGCTAGCAGTAAATTTGCGGCTTTCTTCATTAAGTTTTACGAAGTATCTCGCGGCGTCAGGCAAGGTCGCTTGCCGGGTTAAAGAAAAACACCGACAATCCATTTTTATTTGATGAACCGGAGGCTCACTATGTCCACCTCTTTCTTCGTCGCGGGCGACTGGCTCGCAGAACACATTAACCATGACGATATCCAGATTTTAGATGCCCGTATGGCGCCGCCAGGGCAGGAGCATCGGGACCTGCCGGGTGAATACCGGGCCGGTCATCTGCCGGGCGCGGTCTATTTTGACATCGAAGCGCTCTCCGACCACACCAGCCCTCTTCCCCATATGATGCCGCGAGCAGAAGCCTTTGCCGTTGCCATGCGCGAGCTTGGCATCAGCAGCGACAAGCACCTGGTGGTTTACGATGAAGGTAATCTGTTCTCAGCACCACGTGCCTGGTGGATGCTGCGCACCTTTGGCGTCGAAAGAGTGTCGATTCTGGCGGGTGGGCTGGCGGAGTGGCAGCGTGAAGAGCTGCTGCTGGAGCAAGGAGACGTGGAGCTGCCGGAAGGCGAGTTTGAGGTGGGCTTCGATCCGCTAGTGATCAAACGCCTGACGGATGTGCTGCTGGTCAGCCACGAAGGCACCGCTCAGATTGTGGATGCTCGCCCCGCAGCACGATTTAATGCTCTGGCAGATGAACCACGCCCAGGCCTGAAACGCGGCCATATCCCAGGCGCGCTTAACGTGCCGTGGGTTGATTTGGTGGAAAACGGCCAGCTGAAGACAACGGACAAACTGAGCGAGATCTTCGAACGTCAGGGTGTGAGCTTCGAACGGCCAATTATTGCCAGCTGTGGCTCCGGCGTCACGGCGGCTGTCGTGGTACTGGCGCTGACCACGTTGGGCGTAAACGGCGTGTCGCTGTACGATGGTTCGTGGAGTGAATGGGGCGCCCGCCCTGACCTTCCCGTTGAGCCTGCGCAATAAAAACAGAAAGGGAGGCATATTGCCTCCCTTCAGCTTGATGACAAACAGCCGTTAAATAATGCGGTTTTGCCTGAAGTCGCGCAGGAAGCTGCCCCAGCGGCGTTCGTAAAACGGCGTGATGTGGGCAATCATAAAGTGGCTGATGCCCTTTTCGCCCTCCACGACCTGGCAGATATCAACCGGCTCATCGCCCGGTAACGTATCGGTGGCCACGCTCCCGGCCTGACGAATAATCGCCTCGATGTCGCCGTCCGCCTCAATACCAATCAGCAGATTTGGCTCTTCGTCTGCCTGCTCTTTAATGGAGCAGATAAACGCCCGTTTGACCGTTTTCAGGTTTTTAAACAGCGTGGTCAGCGAGTCGACCATCTGCGCCGGCGGTTCGGCAACTTCGGAAAGCAGCAGCGAAGTACCGCCCTCCAGCACTTCCTGCTGGCTCAGCGGGTCGCTCTCCGCGCTGACCAGATGGTTGATTTCGTTTGGCGTAAACTCTTTGCCGGTCGGCAGTTTGGCGTTGAGGAACAGAGATTCACCCAGCGTCATTTCAAACAAGGTGCGCACGGGCATCACCACAAACGCCTGCTCATGGCTAACGGCTTCCTGCAGGGCTTCCAGAGAGGTGAAGAAAGGGATCACCGAAGTGCCATCATCCTTTTCCCAGTGCTGCAGCTCAACGGCGCTGTCGGCGTCGATAGCTTCACCTTCGGCCGCTTTGCCCGGAACCCAAACGGTAGATTCCAGTAAGGTGCGGAAAAATGCCGGGCGGTGGGCCGGCTCGGTTGCCGCCTGCTCAAGCAGGGTTTCTAGTTCGTTTTTGGTTTCTGACATTGTGATTCCGGGATAAAGCTTAAGAGGTTTACCCTCACCCTAACACTCTCCCCGGAAGGGAGAGAGGACAATTCCGGGCTATCTTTTCGCCCTCTCCCCTGAGGAGAGAGGGCCGGGGTGAGGGGCAGTATTACTTCGCTAACAGCAGATTGGCGATCGCACGCACGCCGAGACCGGTTGCACCGGCAGACCACTGCTCAACCGCGCCCTTACGGTAGGTTGCAGAGCAGTCAACGTGCAGCCAGCCCTGGTGATAGTTTTCCACGAAGTGAGACAGGAAACCTGCCGCGGTGCTGGCACCGGCCGGATAAGAGGCATTGGCGGTGTTATTCAGTTCGGCAAAGTTGGACGGCAACTGACTGCGGTGGAACTCAGCCAGCGGAAGGCGCCAGAAAGGCTCATTCTCTTCAGCGGCGCTTGCCAGCAGGCGAGCAGCCAGTTTGTCATCAAAGCTGAACAGCGCATGATAATCGTTGCCCAAAGCCGTTTTCGCCGCCCCGGTCAGAGTTGCGCAGTCGATGATCAGCTCAGGTTTCTGAGCAGCGGCGTCAATCAGGCCATCGGCCAGCACCAGGCGGCCTTCCGCATCGGTGTTCATCACTTCAACGGTTTTGCCGTTGCGGTAGGTGATGATGTCGCCAAGCTTCATCGCATTGCCGCTGATCATGTTATCCGCGCAGCACAGGAACAGCTTAACGCGCTTGTTCAGGCCACGGGTGATAGCCAGAGCCAGCGCACCGGTAATCGTCGCAGCACCGCCCATGTCGGATTTCATGGAGTCCATAAACGCGGTCTGTTTAATGCTGTAGCCGCCGGAATCAAAGGTAATGCCTTTCCCGACCAGGCTGGCGTAAACCGGCGCATCCGGGTTACCGGTTGGGTTGTAGTCCAGCGCCAGCAGCACAGGGGCGCGGTCTGAGCCACGGCCGACGGTGTGGATACCGGCGTAGTTCTGCTCGCGCAGGTCTTCGCCCTTAGTAATACGGTAAGATACGTGGTCGCAGGCAACGTCGCACAGCAGGTCAACGGCGCGGGAAGCAAGCTGCTCCGGGCCCAGCTCTTCTGCCGGCGTGTTGATGGTGTGACGAACCCAGTCGATAACTTTCAGGCGGTTATCCAGCTCTTTCTGCTCGGTTTCGCTCAGCACGGCCCAGTCAATTTTGCGGGTCCCTTTTGGTGCACGATACCCCTGCCAGAAGGCCCAGCTCTTCTCAACGTCCCAGCCTTCACCGGCCAGTTGAACGTGCTTCAGCCCCTGGCCGTCAATTTTGCGCGCCGCGCGCTGGATCAGAGCGAGATCGTCTTTCCCGGTCAGGTGCAGGGTAATGCCGTCGTTGTTAATACTATACGTCGCCTTTTCACCCCAGCGTGCGTCAGCTGGCTGCGTGGAAAGGGTGATTTTCATGGCTTCAGTCATTTTCCAATCCTTCATTATTCGGCACAGGCAAAATGCAAAAACGGGCCGCCCAGGGCAGCCCGTACATCATTCCGCTTCATCTAACCAGACAAGCAAAATGGCTTCCAGCACTTTTTCGTTGGAAGCATTTGGATCGTCATCAAACTCTTCCAGGTCGCAGATCCACTGGTGCATATCGGTGAAACGCACCGTCTTAGGATCCAGATCCGGACGGCTGTCATACAGCGCTTCGCCGATCTCTCGGCTGTCAGTCCACTTCAGTCCCATGGCGACTCCCGTTAGTGTTCGCGCGCGTGGTTAATGGTGTAGCGCGGCATCTCGACCACCAGATCCTCATCGCTGACGCGAGCCTGGCAGCTCAGGCGGCTTTCCGGCTCCAGACCCCATGCTTTATCCAGCATGTCGTCTTCGTCCTCGGTGCTTTCCGCCAGGGAATCAAAACCTTCACGTACTACGCAGTGGCAGGTGGTGCAGGCACAAGACTTCTCACAGGCGTGTTCAATCTCAATGCCGTTGCGCAGCGCAACGTCGAGAATGGTTTCACCTTGCTTCGCTTCCAGAACTGCGCCATCCGGACACAGGTCCTGATGAGGCAGAAAAACAATCTTTGGCATATTAAACCTCGTCCACGGAATGGCCGGTCAACGCTTTGCGGATCGACTGATCCATGCGGCGCGCGGCGAATTCCTGGGTTTGCTTGTCTACGTTTTTGATTTCATTTTGAATAGCGTCGGCATCGTCACCCGCCGCGGCAGCGCTTAACGCGGCCATGGCGCTATCGATGTCGGCACGCTCTGCGGCGCTTAGCAGCGCGGCATCCGCCGTCAGTGCGCTGTTCAAACTTTCCAGCACGCGGGCAGCTTCGACTTTTTGCTCCGCCAGCATACGCGCTTGCACGTCATGCTCGGCGTAACTCATGGAGTCCTGAATCATACCGGCAATTTCGCCGTCGCTCAGGCCATAAGAGGGTTTCACCTGGATTGAGGATTCAACGCCGGTGGATTTTTCCATCGCCGTCACGCTCAGCAGGCCATCGGCATCGACCTGGAAGGTGACGCGAATGTGGGCTCCGCCTGCGGACATAGCCGGAATGCCGCGCAGGGTAAAACGCGCCAGAGAACGGCAGTCCTGTACGAGCTCGCGCTCGCCCTGCAGCACGTGGATAGCCATCGCGGTCTGGCCATCTTTGAAGGTCGTGAACTCCTGCGCACGCGCTACCGGAATGGTGGTATTACGCGGGATAACCTTCTCCACCAGCCCGCCCATGGTTTCCAGACCAAGCGACAGCGGAATAACGTCCAGCAGCAGCATTTCGCTGTCCGGCTTGTTGCCCACCAGAATATCGGCCTGAATGGCCGCGCCGATGGCAACGACTTTATCCGGATCGATAGACGTTAGCGGCGTGCGGCCAAAGAATTCGCCTACGCGCTCACGCACCAATGGTACGCGGGTGGAGCCGCCGACCATCACCACTTCCAGCACTTCTTCTGCCTCGACGCCCGCGTCTTTTAACGCGCGACGGCAGGACAACAAGGTGCGTTTAACCAGAGAGGAAATGAGGTCGTTGAACTGCTCGCGCGTGATTTCGCCTTTCCAGCCAGCGACTTCTACGCTGGCTGTCACCGCATCGCTGAGCGCGATTTTGGCCGCGATAGCCGCGTCCAGAAGCTGACGCTGCACACGGTCGTCGCTACGGTCAGCAATACCGGCCTGCTCGCGCAGCCAGTCAGCCAGCAGGTGATCGAAATCATCGCCGCCAAGCGCGGAATCACCGCCGGTGGCCAGCACTTCAAACACACCGCGGCTCAGGCGCAGAATGGAGATATCAAAAGTCCCGCCGCCCAGATCGTAAACGGCGATAACGCCCTCTTTACCGGAGTCCAGGCCATAGGCAATCGCCGCGGCGGTCGGCTCATTCAGCAGGCGCAGCACGTGCAGCCCGGCAAGGCGAGCGGCATCTTTGGTGCCCTGACGCTGTGCATCATCAAAATAGGCAGGCACCGTAATAACTACCCCATCCAGCTCACCTTCCAGCGTTTCAGTCGCGCGGGCAGACAGCGCTTTCAGAATATCGGCGGAAATGCGGATGGGATTTAACACCCCGGCAGGCGTGTCAATCATCGGCAGGCCGTTCTCACTGGCCTGCAGACGATAGGGAAGATGAGGATAACGCGTCTGAATGTCCGCCAGAGAGCGGCCCATCATGCGTTTTACCGAGCTAATAGTATTAGCGGGATCCTGAGCGGCAAGCGCGCGCGCGTCAAAGCCAACCAGATGCCCCTGCTGCTGGTAGTGGACTACGGAAGGCAGAAGATGGCGGCCTTCGTGATCGGCAAGGGTTTCGGCCTGGCCGCTACGCACGGTAGCCACCAGCGAGTTGGTGGTGCCGAGATCGATGCCTGCGGCCAGCCTGCGCTGGTGCGGAGCAGCCATCATGCCCGGCTCGCTAATTTGTAATAAGGCCATGTATCGCTTCCAAAAATCGGGCCTGAGTTCAGGCGTTAAAAGTCGAGCAGCTTTTCTTCTAGTTGTTCAATTTGGCTCTGTAATTTGTCGAGGAAACGCAGCTTGCGAACGGTGTCTGCCGCCTGTTCCCACTGCCGGGCATCCAGCTGCTGTACCATCTGCGCGCTGCGGTTTTTCACCATCGTTTTTACGCGAGAGGCAAAGCCTTCAAGTTTGTCGCCATCTTTGGCCTGTTCGATATCATCCAGCTCCTCGCGCAGCTCCAGCTGTTCCATCAGGAACGCGGTGTCGCGCACGGTATGCTGTTCATTAGCCAGATCGAAGCCGTTCAGGGACAGAATGTATTCGGCGCGTGCAAGCGGGTGACGCAGCGTCTGCCAGGCCTGGTTGATGGTTGCGGATTGGCTAACGGCCAGGAGCTGTTCCGCCTGAGGGCGGCTGGCGTATTTGTCAGGGTGGAACTGGCGTTGCAGCTCCTGGTAACGGCTGGCCAGAAGCTCGGTATTCAGGGTATAGCCTGGCGTTAGCCCAAACAGGGTAAAATAATCCATAACAGACTCGGGTTCATGTCAGGTAAGTGCTGTGTGATAAAGCAAACTCCCCACGGGCCAAAGCCAGTGGGGAGATGCGCGGGATCAGACGTGGAAGCTTTCGCCGCAGCCACACTCGTCCTTGACGTTCGGGTTGGTGAACTTAAACCCTTCGTTAAGGCCTTCTTTCACGAAGTCGAGCTCGGTCCCGTTTAAGAATTGCAGGCTTTTACCATCGACAACCACCTTCACGCCTTTGTCTTCGAACACGGTGTCATCCGCCAGCGGTTCGTCAACAAATTCGAGCACATAAGCCATTCCGGAGCAGCCTGAAGTGCGCACACCCAGACGCAAACCAAACCCTTTACCGCGGTTGGTCAGGAAGGCATTTACACGGGCAGCAGCGCTGTCGCTAAGGGTAATCGACATACAACAACCTCAATCTATTATTTCGCTTCACGTTTGCTTTTGTAATCCGCGATAGCCGCTTTGATAGCGTCTTCAGCCAGGATTGAGCAGTGAATTTTCACCGGCGGCAGCTCGAGTTCGTCTGCGATGTCGGTGTTTTTGATCGCCTGCGCTTCGTCCAGGGACTTGCCCTTGACCCACTCGGTCACCAGCGAGCTGGAAGCAATCGCTGAGCCGCAGCCGTAGGTTTTGAAACGCGCGTCTTCAATGATACCTTCATTGTTGACTTTGATCTGCAACTTCATCACGTCGCCACAGGCCGGTGCACCCACCATGCCGGAACCTACGCTTTCGTCGCTGTTGTCGAAAGAGCCGACGTTGCGTGGGTTTTCGTAGTGATCAATTACTTTTTCGCTGTAAGCCATTTTTACTTCTCCAGAATCTGAAATCGACGTCCTGACGAACGATCAGTGATGAGCCCATTCGATGGAATTAAGATCCACGCCCTGCTTAAACATTTCCCACAGCGGAGAAAGGTCGCGCAGACGGCCGATGGATTTACGTACCAGCTCGATGGTGTAGTCGATCTCTTCTTCAGTGGTAAAACGCCCCAGAGAGAAACGGATAGAGCTGTGAGCCAGTTCATCGCTCATCCCCAGCGCGCGCAGCACGTAGGATGGCTCGAGGCTAGCGGAAGTACAGGCGGAGCCCGAAGAGACCGCGAGATCCTTCAGCGCCATGATCAGCGACTCGCCTTCAACGTAGTTAAAGCTGACGTTGAGAATATTTGGCGCGCCGTGCTCCAGGTCACCGTTCAGGTAAACCTCTTCCATATCTTTCACGCCGTTCCACAGACGGTTACGCAGCGTGCGCAGACGGGCCATTTCGGTTTCCATCTCTTCTTTTGCGACGCGGTAAGCTTCGCCCATGCCGACGATCTGGTGTACGGGCAGCGTACCGGAACGCATACCGCGCTCGTGACCACCGCCGTGAACCTGAGCTTCGATACGGATACGTGGTTTACGACGCACGTAGAGCGCACCGATACCTTTCGGCCCGTAGATTTTATGAGCAGAGAAGGACATCAGGTCTACTTTCAGCTTGCTCAGATCGATAGGCAGTTTGCCCACGCTCTGGGTAGCGTCAACGTGGAAGATAATGCCACGTGAACGGCACATTTCACCGATTGCCTCGATATCCTGCACCACGCCGATTTCGTTGTTCACGTGCATGATGGAGACCAGAATAGTGTCTTCACGCATAGCGGCTTCCAGCTGCTTCAGGTCAACGATACCGTTGCTCTGCGGCGCCAGGTAAGTCACTTCAAACCCTTCACGCTCGAGCTGACGACAGGTGTCCAGCACGGCTTTGTGTTCGGTTTTGGCGGTGATGATGTGCTTGCCTTTCTTCTGGTAGAAGTTAGCCGCACCTTTGATAGCCAGGTTATCTGATTCGGTCGCACCGGAGGTGAAGACGATTTCACGCGGGTCTGCGCCAACCAGCTCAGCGATTTGGTTACGGGCAATATCAACGGCTTCTTCAGCCTGCCAGCCAAAACGGTGGGAACGGGAGGCCGGGTTACCGAAGGTTCCGTCCATCGTTAAAAACTGCATCATCTTCTCGGCAACACGCGGGTCAACCGGCGTAGTTGCAGAGTAGTCGAGGTAGATCGGTAATTTCATTGCTCTTAAGCTCCGTACATCACTTCAATGCGAAGAATCAGGCTTAAAATGGGCTGCCGTTATAGACAGGGAGCATCGCTCCCCTGACCTGATTCTAAAATTCTTGTTCTTCTGCTTATGCGCGCAGTTTGACGTCAATAGCGTCCTGAGAACGGGTGCTGCGATGGTTTTCGTTTTGCTGGCGATCGGAGACATCCAGAACTTCCTGGTTATTCACCAGTTCACCAAGGGTGATGTTGTTCAGGAAGCCGGTCAGGCGATCGCTCAGGTCGCGCCACAGCGCGTGGGTCAGGCACTTATCGCCGCCCTGGCAGCCGCCTTTACCCTGGCAACGGGTAGCGTCTACGGACTCATCAACGGCGCTGATCACTTCGCCCACGGCGATGGTGCCAGCGTCTTTACCTAACAGATAACCACCGCCAGGACCGCGTACGCTGGCCACCAGGCCATTTTTACGCAGGCGGGAGAAGAGCTGCTCCAGGTAGGAGAGTGAAATCCCCTGACGTTCTGAAATGTCAGCCAACGGAACCGGGCCCGATTCAGAGTTCAGCGCGACGTCAAGCATCGCTGTTACGGCATAGCGCCCTTTTGATGTCAGTCTCATGTCTTACTTAACCTCAAATAGCCCCTCGACCCGGGGGGTTTTTAAAAGTGTGATTGTCACATAGCAGGACGCAAGTCTGACATTCCTGAGTAAAATGGTCAACTATTTAACCTACCATTTTACTCAAGTATTATTGGCCCGATTTTTTCGGGTTTTCCAGCGATGCCAGCATGCCCCGCAGGATGTTTAACTCCTGACTTTCCGGGCGTGCGCGGGTAAACAGGCGGCGCAGTCGGTTCATCACCTGCCCCGGATGGGTTGGGCGAATAAAGCCGCTTTCCTGCAGCGCTTTTTCGAGATGCACGTAGAAACGCTCTAAGTCATCCACCAGCGGATAAGGCGCATCTTCGTCCTCTTTAGGGGCTTCCGGCTGCTCCTGGGTAGC
The DNA here is from genome assembly GCF_900635955.1 of Cedecea lapagei. Lineage (GTDB taxonomy): Bacteria > Pseudomonadota > Gammaproteobacteria > Enterobacterales > Enterobacteriaceae > Cedecea > Cedecea lapagei. Next base: position 971,560 of record NZ_LR134201.1, on the reverse strand, counting down.
AAGCCAGGCGATACGCACTTCATAGGCGAGGATCTGCACCGCCATAGCGAGGTTAAGGGAGCTGTATTCCGGGTTTGCCTGGATAGCGACATGATAGTGGCACTTCTGCAGCTCTTCGTTAGTCAGGCCAACGCGCTCGCGGCCAAAGACGATAGCCACCGGCGCATGCTGGGCCTCGCTGATGCTCTTCAGGCCGCATTCGCGCGGGTCAAGCATCGGCCACGGCAGCGTACGGGAGCGCGCGCTGGTGCCAACCACCAGGCTGCATCCTGCCAGCGCTTCATCGAGGGTATCGACGATCTGAGCATCGCCAATCACGTCGCTGGCGCCGGCCGCCAGGGCGATAGCCTGGGAGTCAGGTTTTACCAGCGGATTCACCAGCCACAGGTTAGTTAAGCCCATGGTTTTCATAGCACGAGCCACGGAGCCCATGTTGCCGGTATGGGAGGTTTCGACCAGCACGATTCGTACGTTTTGCAGCATTATCATTCACAGCCTGGGAAGAATATCGCAATATCTTATCATATCCCTGGGACATATTCCGAACGCTCTGCTATACTCCGCCGCGATTTCCGTTCTTTAACATCCAGCGAGAGAGACCGATGCAACATCCTATGTTGACCATCGCCGTGCGTGCTGCGCGCAAGGCGGGTAATGTAATTGCCAAACACTACGAAACACCAGACTCCGTAGAAAGCAGTCAGAAAGGCAGTAATGACTTTGTGACAAACGTCGATAAAGCCGCAGAAGCGATGATTATCGAAACAATCCGCAAATCTTACCCGCAGCACACCATCATCACCGAAGAAAGCGGTGAACATGCAGGCGAAGATAAGGACGTGCAATGGGTTATCGATCCGCTGGATGGCACCACTAACTTCATCAAACGTCTGCCGCATTTCTCCGTGTCTATCGCTGTTCGTATTAAAGGCCGCACCGAAGTCGCTGTGGTTTACGATCCAATGCGTAATGAACTGTTCACCGCGACCCGCGGTCAGGGCGCTCAGCTCAACGGCTACCGCCTGCGCGGCAGCAACGCTCGTGACCTGGACGGCACCGTTCTGGCGACCGGCTTCCCGTTCAAAGTGAAGCAGCACGCTACCCCTTACATCAACATCGTTGGCAAACTGTTCACCCAGTGCGCAGACTTCCGTCGCAGCGGTTCCGCGGCGCTGGACCTGGCCTACGTTGCCGCTGGCCGCGTTGACGGTTTCTTCGAAATTGGCCTGAAGCCATGGGATTTCGCCGCAGGTGAACTGCTGGCTCGTGAATCCGGCAGCATCGTGTGTGATTTCACCGGCGGCCATAACTACCTGACAAGCGGCAACATCGTTGCAGGTAACCCGCGCGTCGTGAAAGCCATGCTGGCGACCATGCGTGATGAACTGAGCGAAGCGCTGAAGCGCTAAGCTTTTTTGCCTTACCTTCCCGAACAGAGAAGAGGCAAAAACAAAAATCCCCTCTGCCTTTACGGCGAGGGGATTTTTTTATGCCTGTATTCTCAGGATCAATCAGAAAGGCCGAATTCCTCGCGACATCGGCTGAGCGCTCAGCCACATGATCAGCGCAGCTACCACCAGAATCACGCCCCCTGCCAGCGCAAGCGTTGACCATCCCACCTGTCGCCACAGTGCCGGCGTCCGATTGCCGCTCAACCGAACGGCCAGCGAGCGGAAGCTGTGCACCAGCAGCGCCAGACCGGAAATGGTGATCGAGGTTCCCGCGGCCATCGCCAGCGCAGAAAGCACGCCCCAGCTAAAGACCCCGATCACTTTGCTGAACAGCAGCACCATAATCGCGCCCGAGCAGGGACGCATTCCCATAGACAGCACGATCATCAGCCTGGCCCGCCAGTCGCTTCCGGCCGCTAGCTGTTTTTCATCGGGGATGTGCTGATGCCCACAGCCGCAGTTCGCGTGGTGAACATGGTGCGGCGTAAACGAGGTAAATTTGGGTTTACGGCGTAGCTGAACGCATAAACGGCGCAAAGCGCGCCAGCTCAGTAAAACGCCAAGCCCCCCAACCAGCAGATAACTGCCTTTTTCAAGCCAGAAGCTGCTGAGATGAAGCTGCCGCGAGGGCAAGGCCAGCACGCCCAGCACGACAGCCACCAGCACTATTGCCACCAGCCCCTGCAGTAAGGAGGCGGCAAAGGTCAAAACGAGGCTGCTTTTGAGCTTTGAAGGATGGGTAGCAAGCCAGGTGGTGATAACAATCTTTCCGTGGCCCGGCCCCAGCGCATGCAGCACGCCGTAGACAAAGCTAAACGACAGCAGCGACAGGCCTGCACGAGCAGGATTTTCAGCCACTTGTCGCAGCAGCCCGCTCAATTCCTGATTGATTGAACGTTGCCAGCTGGCAGAACTGAGTAAAATCTGTGGCCAGTAGAGCCAGAGGGCGTAAAGCCCACCGGCGACCAGCAGGAAAAACAGCGCCAGCGGCCACAGATGAGCCCAACGACGTGTGGGAGAAGAGACGGCAATTACTGACATGTTAGCGTCACCTCCTGAGCAAACTGCTTCCCTAGATCCATGTCCTCCGGCGGCGCATCGGCTTTATCCAGCGACTGCGCGAAGAGCAGCGTCTCTTCGCTGGGTTTTGGCGTATGAACGGAAACTTTACAGCCAGAAGCCAGCTCCGGCGGCAAATGAACGTCCCTGTCGTGCTCATAGCTCATGTCGACAAAATAGGTCGGATCAAAGGTCGAGAAGCGATAAGTTTGCCCCTTCAGCGGCTGCGGATGTGCAAGCGGCAGTACGAACGTCAGCACGGCCTGGTGATGGCTTCGACTCAGGCCATATTGCGGCGGCAAATTGCCAAACTTCACCTTCTCATTGCTATGCCAGAACTCGGTAAAATAGTGCTGCCCCAGCACGTTGGCCATCACTTCGGCAGCCAGCTTTTTCCATACCGGTGAGTCAGGTTTGGCATCACCTGCGTCATACAACAGGTCTGCTGAAGTAATCTCGTCCATCGTCCACTGCATTTTTAACCCCGTCAGCTGCCCTTGATCCACCACGGGCGTGGTGACGATAGAGATAAAACTGTGGGGGTGCGCCTGTACGCTCGCCGTTGAAAGGCCTGCCAGCAGTATGCCTGCTTCCCTCAGGCCGATTCTTTTGTCGCTCATGCTTCCCTCAAGATTGAATTCTGTGAGCCAGCCGGAATTCCGTGATGAAAAACTATAAAGGCCGATATATTCGTCGAAACCTTTAGCTATTCTTAACTTCTGACACCAAATTGGGACTGCCGGATGATGACTTTACTGACGCCGCCACCCTCTGTGCTTTCCAGTTCGCAGCGCCGATGCCAGCTGCTGCTGATGCTCTATCTTCCGGAGCAAATCGTTACGCCAGAGGTGATTGCCGGCATTAACGGCGTTGACCAGACGCAGACCCTGCAAGATATAGCCGACACGGGCCGCGAGATCCAGAGTTATCACCGTCTCACCCTGTGCCGGCAGCAGGACGGTAGCTACCGGATTGAAGGCACAGCCCTCGACAGCCGCCTCTGCCTGTTCCACTGGCTGCGGCGTTCGCTGCGCCTTTGCCCGCAGTTTGTACAGCATCACTTCAGCCCGACGCTTAAGTCGCAGTTAAATCAGCTGGGGCTTATCAAGGCGCTGTATGACGAAACCAATTTACGTGCGCTGGTTAATCTTTGCGCCCGGCGCTTAAAAAGGCAGTACGACAGCCGGGACAGCCAGTTTCTGACGCTTTTTTTGCAGTATTGCCTGCACCAGCACCATTCAGGCAACGCGCCTGTTCTGACGACGCAGCAGCGCGAATGGAGCCAGCTGCGGCCTGAGTTTTTTGTCGCGCAGGAGATAGCCCGCCACTGGAAACGCCGGGTGATGCAGCCCGCGGACGTGGATGAGCAGCATTTTCTGGCGCTGCTGTTCCAGCTGCTCAGGATCCCCGATCCTATCAACGATGAGCACGAGCAGGATGCGCGTTTGCACAATGAGATCGCGCGGATGATTGAGCGCTTCCGTCAGCTGGCCGGCCTCTCTTTTAGCGACGAACAGGGACTGAGCGACCAGCTTTATGTTCATCTCGCGCAGGCGCTGAATCGCTGCCGGTTTGATATCGGCATCGATAGCGGCCTGCCCGAAGAGATAACGCGCCTTTACCCACGCCTGATGAGAACCTCGCGAGAGGTGCTTGCGGAATTTGAAGAGCATTATGGGATTCAGTTCCCGGACGCGGAAATTGGCCTGGTAGCGGTGATTTTTGGCGCCTGGCTGATGCAGGAATGCGAGATTCAGGAAAAACAGGTGCTGCTGCTGACCGGCGACGATCCGGCTTTAGAACAAGACATTGAGCAGCAGCTGCGTGAGCTGACGCTGCTGCCGTTAAATATTAAACACCTGGCGGTACAGCAATTCCAGAGCCATGGCGCTCCGCGTGAAGTGGTGCTGGTAATTACCCCCTACCCCACCTCGCTGCCGCTCTTCTCTCCTCCGCTCATTCACGCCACGCTGCCGCTGGGAGACCACCAGCAGCAGCGTATTAAAGAGCTGCTCGAAGCCTAGCTGACGGCAGCCACTTTGGGCCGCAGGAACAGCGCTGGCACCGCCACCAGCGCCATGACCCAGAACATTCCCCCCTGCAGATGCTGATAGAGGAAGCCGGAGAAAATGGTCATCACGGCGATCCCGCCGCCCATCGCCACGGCGGAATAGACGGCCTGCAGGCGAATAACCTCGCCGCCTTTACGGGCAGAGATATAACGCATCGCCGCCAGGTGGCAAACGGTGAAGCTGCCGCAGTGCAGGATCTGCGCCACAATTAGCCACGGAAGTTCGGTGGTGCTGGCCATCAGGCTCCAGCGGATAATGCCGGTAACGGCGGAGAGCAGCAGCAGATCCCGTGCGCTCCAGCGGCGGAACAGCTTGTTGCTAAGCGCGAAGATAACGATTTCCGCCACCACGCCCAGCGACCATAAATAGCCCACCACAGAAGCGGAGTAGCCCGCGCCCTGCCAGTAAATAGCGCTGAAACCGTAGTAGGCCGCGTGCGCCCCCTGCAGCAGGGAAACACAGGCCAGAAATCGCCACGCGCTCAGGATCAGCGCTTTCCAGGCTGGCCAGCCCGCCGAAGCCTGATGTCGTACCTCGCCCTGCGGCATAATTGAAGGCCGAAGCATCATGCCAATTAGCATCGACGCCGCGCCAAGGGTCAACAGCACCAGAATGGCCTGATAGCTGAACTCGCTCACCAGCTTGCCGGTGAGCGCCGAGCCGATAACAAACGCCAGCGATCCCCACAGCCGCACCCGGCCATAGTCGAGGGTCATTTGTCGCTGCCAGGTCCCCGCCAATGCATCGGTTAGCGGCACCAGCGGCGAGAAAAACAGGTTAAAACCAATCATCGTAAGCAGCAGCCATAACGCGGTATGACCCAGCCAGAAACCGGCGGCAAAAATTAAGGTCGCAAGGGCTAACAGACGGAGGGCAAAAACAAGGCGGGAAGGAGCGGTCACGCGTGGTGCCAACAACAAACTGCCGAGGAAGCGGGCGATCAACCCTGAGCCTAACAATAATCCTATCGTTTCAGGGGGAAGCCCGACGCCTTTGAGCCAGACGCTCCAGAAGGGCAAAAACACGCCATAACTAAAGAAGTAGGTAAAGTAACTGAGCGCCAGCCAGCGCGTGGAATGCAAAACCATGATCCCTCCCGTTTTGGAGGCGATAGTGTCGGGGATAGCCGGCCGGCATGCAAGCAAACATTAACAGAGCAGTAACACACATCGAAGGCATGGCTATTAATGGCTCCTCATCCTCTGAAAGCAGGGTTAATCCGGGGGTTATGGCCAGTGAAAAGTATCGGGATCCCGGAGAGCGGCTAAGGTGGCAGGCAGCTAAAAAATGATGCCCCTCAGGAAAAGAGGCATCATTAAGCGAGCTTAAAGCGTCGAGACGCTAATCCTCATATTCTGGCCAAGCGTCTCACCCTGTTTGAGGGTCGTTAACAGACCACCGCCTGGCCGATGATGATCGTCAGGCGCGTGGCTCATTGGCTCCAGGCAGAAGAAGTCAAAATCATACCCTTCATCAAACTGAGGATCGGAGACAAAGATGAAATAGCACGGAGCAGGAGGATCCGTTTCCATCGATAAAGCAACGCCTTCCTGCGGATACGCGATTTTCGCCTGACCATCCCAGCCGGAGAATGCGTTATTCACCCAGCGACGCGGTAACTCGTTTGGCTGGTTAAAATCGAGCGATTTCGGCAATTGAGGCTGAAACTCCCCCGCCAGCCACTGTTCGCGCTCAAGCCAGTACCCTGTCGCCCGAGCCTGGATACTGGTTTGTGCCGTAAGAGGAAAATAAGGATGCCAGCCGAGGCCAAACGGTAGCGGCTCTTTCCCGTTATTCACCACCGTTAATGAAACCGTAAGCGAGTCGCCGGAAAGATGGAACGTTTGTTGAACGGCATAACGATATGGCCCCTCTAAATGTTGATATTCCAGCACCAGCCACCCAGGTTCCTCTTCCAGGGGCTGCCAGAGAGTCAGCCAACCGTCGCCGTGCAGATAGTGGCTATCCCATGCAACGTTAGGCTGAAGTCGGTAATCTTTTCCGGCAAATGTAAAAGCGTTACCGCTCACCCGGTTGCCAAAAGGCACAAGCGGAAAACAGGAGGACTCCACGGCAATGCCGCTCTGCTTTCCGGGTCGCAGAAGCGGGATCAACTGCCCTTCATTCTGCCACCACAGGCCTTCAATCGCCCCTCCCTGGCCGGATACCAGCAGCTTCAGGCGTTCATTCTGTAAGGTAAACAAGCTCATGATCCGCTGCCTCAGTCCGGGAAATTAATCACCACTTTTCCACATTGGCCGCTCGCCATTAGCGCGTAGGCTTCACCGGCCTGTTCCAGCGAGAAGCGGTGGGTAATGGCGCTGTGCGGATAAAGTTTCCAGTCCGTCAGGTCATAGGCACATTTTTCCATATGGTAGAGGCTGGTAACCCAGGAGCCGATGATGCGGCGCTGATGGTGCATCAAATCGGCGCTGACCTCGAACTCCACTTTTCCCGTTTCGCCGATGTAAACCACTCGTCCCCAGTCTGCCGTGGACTGCAGAGCAAGCAGGCGACCGGCGGCGTTACCCGAGCAATCAAGCGCGACATCCGCGCCGCCACGCGTCAGCTCAGCAATCAGCTCCGGCAGCCTTTCCGTTGTCGCCAGGTAGCCATGGTCCATCAGGCCAAGTTTTTTTGCCGTAGCGAGTCTGTCAGGCAACATATCAACGCCAATAATGCGCTTCGCGCCACGCCCACGGGCCAGCATCATCGCCATCATGCCCACGGGGCCGAGGCCGACCACCAGCACATTGTCGCTCCCGGAAACCTCGCCGCGGAGAATGCCTTCATAAGCCGTGCCAACGCCGCAGCTGATAAAAGCCCCGTCTTCGTAGCTGAGCGCATCCGGCAGATGGATAAGGTCTTTTTCTTCTGCCAGCAGATATTCTGCATGCCCGCCGTCACGCTGCCAGCCATAAGCCGCCTTGCCCTTTCCGGTACAGGAGATAGGAAATCCTCGGCGGCAGTTGGCGCAGAATCCACAGCCCGAGATGTGGTAAACCAGCACCCTGTCACCTTCCTTGAAGTGTCGGCACCCTTCTCCCGTTGCTACTATCTGCCCACAGGGCTCATGCCCATTAATAAATCCCTGGTAAAGCGGCTTATCGGGCGCGGCGGCCGTAGCACGGTGCTGGTGATAGATGTAATGCACATCACTGCCGCAAATACCCGACGATTTCATTTTCAACAGCACCTGGTTAATCCCCGGCTTTGGTACGGCAACTTCCCGCAGCTCGACGGTAGAGTTACCCGGTAGATAGGCTGCCTGCATCGTTTTCATTATTCCCTCGCCTTATATAAGATAAAAATTGTTCCCGCCTGTACGGCAGAAAATCCGAATAACATCAGCGCGTTGATTTGCTGTTTCGCTGAGTGAGCAGGATATTTGCCAGCACTGCCACCACGATAATGGCGCCGCGAACCACCTGCTGGAAAAAGGAGTTGATGCCGAGCAGCACCAGGCCGTTGCCAATCAAGGTGATAACCAGCACGCCAAGGAGCGTCCCCAGCAGCGAGCCGCGCCCGCCGGACAGTGCCGTGCCACCAACTACCACGGCAGCAATCACATCAAACTCCAGGCCATTGGCAGCGCCCGCATTGCCAGACCCAAGCCGTGCGGCAAGCAAAATTCCTGTAATGGCAGCCAACAGACCAGAGAGCGTAAAGATCATGATGCGTACGCGTTTGACGTTGATGCCGCATAGTTGCGCCGCCGCTGCATTGCCGCCGATGGCAAAGACCGAGCGACCAAAGGCCGTTTTACGACTAATGAAAACAAACAGAGCAAACAGCAGCATCATGATGACGGCTGAAACCGGCAGGCCGAAGAGCTGGCCGCCAAACCAGTCCAGAACGGGATTTTCGTCAATCGGCACCGGTAATGCGTTGGTCATAAATAACCCCATCCCGCGCAGGGCACTCCACAGCCCCAGAGTGGCAACAAAGCTCGGCACGTTGAACACGCCGCGCAGAATGCCAGCCAACGTGCCCAACAGCGCACCGAGTAAAAGCACCAGCAGACAAGCAACCCCCAGTGGAACCTGAAACTGCAGTAAAAACGCCAGACACACGGAGACAAAGGCCACCATTGGCCCAACGCTGACGTCAATTTCACCGGAGATAATGACCAGCGTCATCGCCCAGGCCGCAATCCCGATGGTGGCCGCATCCCGCAGCACGTTCATTTGGTTATTCAGTGAGATAAAACCAGGCGCATTGAAAGAAAACGCCAGGTAGAGGATCGCAATCACCACCAGCAGACCGATAACGTTAATGTGGCGGCTAACAAACTGCTTCACCGATACGTTTTTGCCTTGCGGCAGAGTGAGTAACGAGGCTGACATCTTGAAATTCCTCTGTAAGTTCATCAGTGCATGGACAAAAGGGCGGACATCAATTCGTCCACGCTGACGGGAGACTGAAACGCTTTGCTGAAGGTACCGTGTTGCAGCAGCAAAATTCGGTCGCAAACAAGGGGAAGCTCTTCCACTTCGCTTGAAATGAACACCACGCTCTTCCCTTCCTGCGCCAGCTCCCGGACGATACGATAAATCTGCTGCTTGGCTTCGATATCCACGCCGCGCGTGGGCTCATCCAGCAGCAGGATCTGACTTTCGGCGTAAACCCAGCGGCCAATCACCACCTTTTGCTGATTGCCGCCCGAGAGCGTGCCGATGGGCGTTTCGCTGTCGGCGGCCTTCACGCTCATTCGCCGCATAATCTCTTCAGTGAGGAGACGAATCCTGCCCCACTGAAGGACGCCTTTTTCACTCACACGGCTGCGGCTAGTGATCACGGTATTTTCATTTACGCCGAGCAAAGGAATGATCCCCGCCTCTTTGCGATTTTCCGGGGTATAGCCCACCCCGCGCCGCAACATATCCCCGTAGTCGGGATGCTTAACCACTTCACCGTTGATAAGAATTTCACCGCTATTGAAAGGCTCCAGCCCGATAAGCGATTTCAGTAACTCGCTACGTCCCGCGCCCAACAGCCCCGCAATTCCCAACACCTCGCCACGATGTAGCGTCATGGAAATATCTCTGAGCTGAGGAAGACGTTGCAGCCCGCGAACCTCCAGTACCGGCTCGCCACACGCGGCTGCCATTGAAACAGGAGGATGCTTTTGGGTTTCATGCCCGAGCATCAGGCTGACGATATGCTGGGTTGAAGTGTTGCTGAGGGAAACATCGCCCGCGACCTGGCCATCGCGCATGATCGTGGCCGAAGTTGCGATGCGCCGAATCTCCTCCATACGGTGGCTGACGTAGATCACCGCAATGCCAAGGGTGGACATTTTCCGCACCGCTTCGATCACCAACTCAACTTCAGCGTTTGCCAGTGAACTGGTCGGCTCATCAAGGATCACCACGCCGGGATCGCCTTCCATGACACGAGCAATCTCCACCAGCTGTTTCTGCGCGGGGCTAAGGCTTTCCACCAATACTTCCGGGTCAATTTCCACGCCGAGCGCCTGCAGGCTTTGTTTTGCCTGACGTGCCATTTGTGCATTATCAATCGCGCCGCGCCGCCTCGGCCAGTGGCCCAGGCAAAGGTTTTCCGCCACCGTGAGGCCATCTACGAGGCTAAGTTCCTGATAAACAGCCCTAACGCCAAGTGACGATGCCTGCCGGGTCAACGACGCCTCTCTGCCCTCAAGGCGCTTTCCCCCCAGCAGCACCTCACCGCTGTCCAGCCGCTCACTGCCGGTCAGCATGCGGATTAACGTTGATTTGCCGGCGCCGTTCTTTCCCAGTAGAGCTCTCACCTCGCCTTTATGAAGGGTGAAGTTAACGTTATCCATGGCAACCACGCCCGGATAGCGCTTATGACCAGCAATAATTTGCGCGACGGGCAGCGGCCCGGTTTGTTCTATCGTCATGCCTGCAGACCTCAACAAAGATAAGTGACCGCTACGGTAAACCATCAACATGCGTGGTGAGCCACTGCCTGCCGTCTTCTGCCTTGCTGTATAAATCAACCGGCACCTGGGTAATTTTCTCTTTAGGGATATTTTTATTAATAACGTTTACCGTCTGGGCAAATACGGCATTCCCCATTTTCTTACCGGAAATATCTACGACCGCTTTCAACACCTGGTTATTCTGTAATTCCTGAGCTATTTCGGTGGTCATATCTGAGCCGAACACGGCAATTTTCCCGACCTTATTTTGATTTCGCACGGCTTTAACGGCGCCCAGCGTCGCGCCGCCCGACTCGCCCATAATGGCGTCGAGATTTTTGCTCGAGACAATTAATTTCTCACCAACGGAAATCGCTTTATCAAGCACGGTGCCTTCCTGATTCGCGACAATTTGCATCCCCGGCACGCGAGCTTTTACTGCCTCTTCAAAGCCTTTGCGGCGCTGGACGCAAACTTCAAAAGCTTCGCAGTTAATAACGGCGATTTTAGGCGCTGGAATATTGTTAGCAATAAAGTAATCGGCAGCGGCATTACCCAGCTTTTTACCAAACTCCAACGGATCGCCAACCAAATAGGCAGAAATATACTTTTCAACACCCTTTTGATTAATGCAGGTGTTGTAACAAATAACTGGAATTCCCGCTTCGCTTGCGCGTCGTATGGTGCGGGTGCTGCCATTTTCCGAAACGGCAGAAAGAATAATGGCATCCACGTTTCTGGCAACCAGCGTATCAATAAATGAACTTTCTTTGGAAATATCGCCCTGAGCGTTAGTTTCGATAAGCTGTACCTTCACGTCCGAAGATTTAGCCGCATCCTGAACGCCCTGGCGAACACCTGCATAATAGCCCTGGGTGTCGAGGTAGATGGCGCCCACGGTTATCTCTTTCCCGGCGGCGAAGCTCACAGAAGAGATGCTTAGCATCAGTAAGGCAAAAAACGAGGTTATGGTGTGTCGGGACATGTTTGTCTCCTGTAGGGTAACTATTTATTATTATTACTTTTTCATGACCCGCCGAGCCTGACGCTGCGGTGGGTCATGAAACACTACATACTTAAAGCATTTCTCGCTAAGCGACGCGCTTGCCGCTCATATATTTCAGTTAACGGCGTTCAGTGAACAAGGTGCTGGAGGAAAGAGAACGCGCGATGGAGCAGCGGCGCGGCAGGCCATACCGGATTCAGTTTTTCAAGGGCCTGACATGCCTTGCGGTAGCCAGATTCGTCGCCCCTTCCCGCCGCGGCCAGCGCCTCCACCAGCAGACACTTCTCTTTATGCTGTTGCTGAAGATCGCCATACAGCGCCAGCAAATCAGGCTGGGAGACGGCAAAAAAGTCAGCCTCAACCGGCGATTGCATCATGTTTTCCGCCCAACATTGCATCTCACTGAATAACCGTTCGGCGCTGGCCTTTTCCCCCAACAGGTGCAGCGCCATGCCTTGCCAGAAGAGATACCCCACAGGCTGGTCGTTGTAATAGCTATGCACATTGATTGAGCGGTCACCCATGGCAGCCTTACGCAGGCAACGTTCAGCCTCATCACGCTGGCCACGCTGCTGTGCGCAAACGCCCAGCCAGAACCAGATGTCGTTATCGGTTTGCCCTGATAAGCGTCCTTCGCTCAGGTTTTCGGGATAATGCAGCGCGGCGTTGAGCACTTCTGCGGCCTGCTCCGGCTGCTGGCCTTCAATAAGCTCCCAGGCGCGCAGCAGATGGTTGAGGATAAACTGTCCGGTTACCTTGCCTTCACCGCCCTCCCAGGGGTGGAATTTACGGGTGGCGAGGATTTTTTCCGCTTCCGCCGTTTTGCCGCAGTGATGCCACAAACTCAGCAACTCTGCGGTCATATCATCGCGTCCCAGGGCACAAGGAAGGTTGGCCTCCAGGCGTGCCAGCCGGGTTGCCGGATCGACTGCGGTCAGCTTGTCCAGCAGATCGCGTTCGAACAGCAGCCGGGAATCATTGGGCTGCAGCTTACAGGCCGTATCCATATAGCTTGCTGCCAACCGGGCATCGTGATGTTTATTCCAGGCATGAATGGCCAACCCTCGCCAGGCATCGGCAAAATCGGGCTGCATCTCCGTGCAACGCTGCCAGAGTGCAATCGCTTTCTCATAGCTACGTTTGCTGTAGTGGAAACAAGCGAGCAGATGCAACGCAAAGTAGCACTCTTCGATTTTTTCCAGCGCAGCCACTTCATCAAGCGAATTAGGAAAGCGTACAAAGCCCGGAAACACGCTACGTGCCCGGATAATGAGTGGCGCACGCTCGGCTTGTGGGAGCAGACTCGCATGTAGATAAAGCGGCAGCGTGCGCTGCATATTCAGCATGTCCAGCACTTCCATGGCCAGGTCACGCATCCCCCAGTTGAGCAGCTGTCCGCCCGTGAGTAAGGCATTGACATCGCGATTGCCGCACAGGCCACGCCATTGGTTAAGGCTGGCATCGCTGCGGTCACAATAGGCTTTCAGCCACCTTAACGTTGGATTTAACGGATAGTCGTTCAGGTGACGCTCACGCTCTTTGCCGGCCCGCTCAACCTGGCCGTCAAGCTGAAGAAGCAGGTTTTCAAGGCAAATAACATCCTGATTGCACGGTGAAGCCCTCAGGCTCAGGCGGCAGAAATGTATCCCCTCTTCATAACGTTTCTCACGGGCGCACAGCCTTGCCAGCCCGTAGAATGCAGCGGCTTTTGAATTACCGCTCCATGTCGCCCGCCAGAAGTCCTCCTCTGCCTCCTTCCAGCGTTCCTGACGTTCAGAGGCGCTGGCACGAATCAGGCTGGCCTGCCCGCACTGTGGATTTTTGTTTAGCCGATGGGCGCGTTGAAGCGCCTGGGTAGCGTAGCTCCGGCAGCTGGCGTAATCAGCGCGATTATATTCGAGTACGGCAAGAGCGAGGTTGCAGCGGTAATCCAGCGGATCCAGTTCAATGCCACGCAGGTAATAATCAAAGGGCGATCGGCTCGCATGATGGTACTGTTCGAGGTGTTGACCGATGAACCATGCTTCGTCGACGCTGGTGATTTCCGCTGCACAAAGCGGTGCCCTGGCAACTTCTGGCAAAGATATTTCCTGAGGCTGATGTTCCCGATAACCGATCGCTTCTCTGTTATGTTGGTCGAGCAGCGTCAGGGCCAGCCGCCCCGCGGAAACTTCATTTAACGAGCCTCGCAGCACGTTGCCCGGCTCAAGGTTCACGGCTTTATCAAGCAGCGGTGTCTCACCCCCCTCTTCACTGATGAGTAACCGATGCCCGATGAGCGGAGAAATAGCGTAAATTCCCCACTCAATGCCGGCGTCAGTGCGCTCCAGCTTGATGACCGCGTCTTCTGAGGCATTCTGCACCATGCCAAGGGAATGATAAGGAAGGAAGTACTGAACGAAACGCTTTTCTTCGAACGCGTCCAGCCAGGTAAAATCAGGCTGATTATCGGCGTAAATGCCGGTCATTAGCTCAATGTAAGGCCCATTATCATCGGTCAGATTGCGATCCCACGCCTGGCCGAATTCGCTGTATCCCCAGCTCCACTGTTTTTTACCCGGCGCGATATGGTGATCGGCTACATGGAGCAGACCACCGTCTTCATCATGGCTCCAGGCCCCGACAAAGTCATACTCGGATTTTTCGGCCATATAAGAGGTGGGAACAGGAACATTTTTATAGCGCGAGATATCCACGCCTGCGGAATAATCCACTTTGTAATAGGTGCCGGTGGCAATCGGGAAAGTCGATACCGCGCGTTTGCCGTGGTCAAATACCGCGGTAACATCGGGCGGGAAGACGCTTTGGTGGCCATCGCCCCCCTTCACGGCAGGGTTAGCCCACCACAGGAAATGTCGGGGGGTGGCGTTGGCGTTGTATACCCGGCTGGCAATTTCAAGCGCCGCACGCTGCGGCCTGAGGATAAACCCGGTCATCACCTGCAGCCCGTGCATGGGTTCAGTTTCCCCGACCCAGACAATTTTTGCCCCGTCCTCGCACTCTTCAATACTGAAATCAACCGGCATATAGGTTGTCGGACGGTGGTGCTGAGGCCAGTTAAATTCGATACCGCCTGAAATCCACGGGCCAAGCAGCCCAACCAAGGCAGGTTTAATGACGTCATTGTGATAGACAAAATCACGCTGTTTGATCTTGTCCCAGGCACGATGAACTCGGCCCCCCAGCTCCGGCAGGATCATGACTTTGAGATAATCATTTTCCAGCCACACGGCCTGCCAGGCTTTCAGGGTTTTTGTGTCACTCAGCGTATCCGTCACGCCGTAGGGATAGACGACACCAGAGGATCCTTGATAAACCCGATTTTCCAGGAACATCGGGTGCACATCCTGAGGACCGGTTTCATAGGTCGGAATGCTTACGGTTTCTTGCCAAACTTTTACTGGTTCCATGTCGCCCTCAATATTAACAAGACATACTAAAGATGAAGATTTCAGACAGTTTAATGGACACTGAGGCGGTATTTTTGCACAATCATCACGCCAGTAAGTTAACGAGGTTTAGTGAAATGAAGACCTGCATCAGCAACCAGCACATCCGTCACTACAATAAATGCGTCATCCTTGAACACCTCTATCGGGAAAAACGCGCCACCAAATCAACGCTTGCCAGGCTCACGCAAATCTCTATTCCTGCGGTAAGCAATATTCTTGGTGAGCTGGAAACCGAAAAACGGGTGTTGAACATACCGGAAGGTAATTCTCTGCGTGGGCGCAGCGGGGGGATGTGGCTCGTCGCGCCTGAGGGTGACTGGACGCTGTGCATGAACATCACGCCCACCAGCATCGAGTGCCAGTTGGCCAACGCCTGCCTTAGCCCAAAGGGGGAGTTTGAGTGCTATAGCATTGAGGCACCAACGCCCAGGGCGCTGATTGCAGAAATTGAAAAATGCTGGCATCGCTACCGCAGAGCCTGGCCTGGCTGCACAATCAACCTCGCAATAGCGATACATGGGCAGGTCGACCCGGTGACCGGCGTGTCGCAGACCATGCCGCAGGCTCCCTGGAAAGAGCCGATCGAACTTAAGTACCTGCTGGAAGAGAAGCTAAATATCCGGGTCATGGTGGATAACGACTGTGTGATGCTGGCGCTGGCCGAGAAGTGGCAAAATTCAGGAAACAGGCAGGATTTCTGCGTCATTAACGTCGATTACGGCATCGGCTCGTCGTTTGTGATTAACGGGCAAATTTATCGCGGCAATCTCTACGGCAGCGGGCAGATTGGCCACACGATTATCGATCGTGACGGCATTGCCTGCGACTGTGGGCGCTACGGTTGTCTGGAGACGGTTGCTTCATTAAGCGCGCTGAAAAAACAGGCTCGCATCTGGCTCAAAACGCATCCCGAAGCGCAGCATAACG